>NZ_CP011058.1:1745000-2045000 GCF_000961095.1 Paenibacillus beijingensis
CGCTGAGCCAAATAATCGTTGACCGTGACGACATGAACGCCTTTGCCAAGAAGCGCATTCAAATAGACCGGCAGCGTTCCGACCAGCGTCTTCCCTTCACCGGTCTTCATCTCCGCGATTCGGCCGTCGTGCAGCACGATACCGCCGACCAGCTGAACGTCAAAATGGCGCATGCCCAGCACGCGCTTGCCCGCTTCGCGCACCGTCGCAAACGCTTCGGGCAATATGTCGTCCAACTCCTCGCCTTGTTCGAGGCGTGCTTTGAACTCCGCCGTCTTCGCTTTCAGTTCTTCATCCGATAAAGCCGTAAATTGCGGCTCGATCTCATTTATCTGCTCCACGGTGCGCATCAGCCGCTTGACCTCGCGCTCGTTCGCGTCACCGAATATCTTCTTCACAAGTCCGAGCATGGTCTTCCCCTTTCGTGTTCCACCTGTTTGCCTTAAATTGTAACAGTTTGCAGACCCCGCCGCAACGCGCGGCCGGGGATTTCCAACATTATATACGTTGCTCGGCTGCACTTCGTTGCTCCCTATTTTTGGGCAGCAAAATATAAAGCCCTTTCTCGGGTTGGAGAAAGGGCTGACTTGTTTGATTATCGACAAAATGTGAGCATTTTTGACATTGTGGCCGGACAGTCCTTGACATCGGCTCGCGTTCCTGTTCGACGCGTTATTCCTGTTCGATCAGACCGTACTTTCCGTCATGACGTTTGTAAACGACGCTAACTTCTTTCGTGTCCGCATTGGAGAATACAAAAAAATTGTGCCCAATCATGTCCATTTGTAATATGGCTTCCTCAACATCCATAGGCTTCAGTATGAAGCGCTTCATGCGTACAACTTCAAGATCGTCCTCTTCATCTGCGACCCTGATGGAGCCGCTGTCTTCCTTCAACAACGTTTTGATGCTGCCTTCCTGTCTGAACTTACGGTTGATTTTCGTTTTGTGCTTGCGAATTTGACGTTCCAACTTGTCGACCACTACATCAACAGACGAATACATATCGCTGCTCTTGTCTTCCGCCCGGAGCATCGTCCCTGCCATAGGAATCATCACTTCCACAGCATGCCTACCTTTCGTAACAGACAGCGTAACATTTGATTCGGAGGTTAAAGGTGCTTCAAAATACTTTTCCAATCGGTTCAATTTCTTCTCGACGTAATTACGCAGCGCGTCCGTCACCTGAATTTGTTGACCTCGAATGTTGTATTCCATTGGGCACTCCTCCTTTACTTGCTTCGTGTTTATCATATCATACTGAGAAAACCATTTCAAAATAATTATTTATTTTTTATGAATTTTCTGAATATATTTGGCGAATGGTGTATAATGATTAGTTTATACATCAAACACTGCCTATAATTACGATAAAATTGACAAAAAAAGAGGCCCTGATATTCAGGGCCTTCGATTAGGCACATTGTCAATTCTCATCCATCTATCCTGTGGCTTAAATAAGCCGGATGATTACAGTTTGACTACGTTAGCAGCTTGTGGACCGCGAGCGCCTTCAACGATGTCGAATTCGACCGATTGGCCTTCTTCGAGGGTTTTGAAGCCTTCGGATTGGATTGCGGAGAAATGAACAAAAACGTCGCCGCCTTGCTCAGTCTCGATGAATCCATAGCCTTTTTCTGCGTTAAACCATTTAACTTTACCTTGCATTCAGAACGTTCCCTTCATCTTCAAATAGCTGTGAGACGCTTTGAAGCATGGCCCACATTTCGACTATACCACCGACTTCATATAATTGTCAATCTTTTGGTGAAAGCGAATACAACGCATGTATAGGACAGTTTAAATTGGATGTGTACCTTATATTTTTTACCCATCCGATGAATATTTTGGAACTAAACTATTCGGCTGAACGCAAAAGCTAATGAGCAAGGAGGAGAGAATCAACAACATGAATCTTAATTAAAGCATGGAATCAGGTATCTCCTGATATGATTGTTCTGTTTTATGTTGTATTTCTTGAATTAACGCAATTAGATCTTCGTCTTGGTGCTGTATTTGATTGAGATACTGCAGAGCTTTTTCGTATTCATCAATTCGATAAAATATAAAGCCCAAATTATATAATGTGTCCGCATCCTGATGATTAATTTCCAAAGAACTTTGAAGGAACGGAATCAAGTAATTATAATGATTGCGTTGATATAACGCATTCACCAGCATATTATAAACTTTTTGAGGGTACTTAAAATGACCCTTTATATGTTGATTAACGACATCAAATATATCCTCGTTTTGAATAAGCAAGTCTATCAATTGATTAATTGTTTCCGGATCAGCCTGTTCATTGTCCATCCGAAGCAGTTTATCTAAAATTAAATGTTCCACAGCCGGCTGTGCGCTCACCCGGAATAAATATTGATACGTTCTCATTTCCTGACTTAAATGTTTGTTGGAGGTCAATTGCTGCAGTTGATCTATAATATATTGGTCCGCAGAGCTGCCCTCCAGCGTAACACTTCCAATATCAATATTATTAAATCCGGCTCTTTCAAACATTTTAATCATTTCTTTTCTGGTAAAGAATCGGACGTGCGTTCTATCCATTAAACCCGCATCCTGATAAGTCCAGTTACCTTCCAGCATGTCTCGAATAACACTAAAGTGAGACACATTGGGAAGACTAACCAACATTTTTCCGTCTTCTTTCAAATAATTCTTTGCATTTTCGACGACTTTCCACGGGTCATACAGATGCTCCAGAACATCTGCGAAAATAATGTAGTCAAAAAAGTTTGCCGGATAGGATAACGTCGTTTCCACATTATCGGTTCTCACATCCGCAAACCGATTAGCGATCTGTCCGGAGGCTTGATTCAGTTCAATGCCATAAAGCTCGGCGTTTGGGTACATATCCTTTATTTTGAGTAATGTTCCACCGCAGGCACAACCAACCTCCAATACTCTGATCGGTGCAGAGGCAGATTTCAGCTCAATTAAATTGATAATTTCATGACGAATAAATGTGGAATACTCTGATCTGAACCCCCATTTTTTCAAGAACCTGTCACTGTTCGTTTTCATTAAATCCGTATACTTTTGGGGTACTGAAGCGAATGTAACGCTGCCGTAATGGTGGATAAACGTATCTTTGCAAAGTAAAAGCGTGTATCCAGCCATTAGCATGCGCATTGAATAATCGTCATCTTCAAAGTTGCCCATTTCAAAGCATTCATCAAGCATTCCGATTTTATCAACCACTTCACGCTTGATAATCATACAAAATCCAACCAACTTTAACCGCTTTTCCCACCTTGACTGATCGGAGATGTTATTACCGGCTGCAAACTGCTGCATGTCTTCCACTGTTTCGTAGTTCGTTTCAATGCTTTGGTAGTAGGAGCAACTATTTGTAATTGGCCCTGCCGCGCCCACATTAGTAGAACTATTTAGGGCGGTTAGCAAATTAGAGAGCCAATTCATTGTCACAACAGTATCGTTATTCAATAAAAGGTAATATCCTCCTTTTGAAATCTCTATTCCTTGGTTGCATCCTTTGGGAAAACCTTGATTGGTTTCATTTAAAATAGCTTTAATATCTTCCTGTTTCGCCAGCCATGCTTGTGTACCGTCACTAGAAGCATTATCAACGACGATAATCTCGTATGTACCGGGTTCAGTATACGTTCGGATGCTCTCTATACATTGTTTGGTGTAGAGTAATTGGTTATGTGTCAATATAATGATGCTCGTTAATTGGTTGAAGCTATTGTTCGTCCCCACGTTTATATCCCCCATCGGTTCTCATGGTAGTAGCGCTATAAGTGTTATCGTCATTTCAGTTTGTTTCGATTAACTTTTTTGGCGTGGCCTGGGTTACCGCTTTCTATGATTAGCATTCCTAATAAAAAGGGTCAATTATGACGATAAACAATATTAAACTACGTATTCACCCAGGAGAATGAACGATGCTAATCTCATTATGTATGATTGTCAAAAATGAAGAAGAGGTGCTGGAACGCTGTCTGGACAGCGTTAAAGATATTGCAGATGAAATCATCATTATCGATACGGGATCGACCGATCGGACGAAGAATATCGCTGCCAAATACACCAAACATATCTACGATTACGTCTGGACCAATGACTTTGCAGCAGCCAGAAACGAAGGCATACGCAGAGCGAATTCGAAATGGGTTCTCGTTATGGATGCCGACGAATATTTCAATCCCGCAGATGCATTAAAGCTGCGGAGTTTTCTGGAAACCGAGACTCCGCAGGAGAGCGTCATTTATGCCGTTAATGTCGTAAGTTTTATCGGTAGCTCAATGGAACAGAGCATGATCAATACGGGCGAAGTTCCGCGTCTTTTCCCAAACCATTCCAACTTATTTTTCACGCGGCCTATTCACGAACAACTGCACTCTCTCAACGGAACGGCTCTTACCGTTTATTTGGCCCCTGTGTCCATGTATCATACCGGTTACTTAAAAGGCGTGGTCGAAGCCAAAGAGAAATCAAAACGGAATGCGAGTATTTTCACGGAGTTAAAAAAAACGACCGGATATTCGGCGTATGATTATTACACAATCGGCAACGAATACGGCATTAAAGACGATATTCCAAAAGCAATCTACTACTACGAAAGAGCTTTGAAAAAATCGGAAAAGCTGACAAGCCGCTCCTGGTATCCCCGCTGCGTCATATCGCTGATTCAATGTTACCTGCTTCAGCACCGTTTTTACGATGCCTGGACATTGATAGAACAACGGCTGTCTAACTGGCGCCAATATCCGGAGTACAACTGTTTCAAAGGGAATATTTATTATTATTTGGGGCTTTTTGAAGAAGCTAAGCTCGCTTACGAAGAGACGATCACGGCTGCAGATGAACTGGCGAAATCGACTCATCTATTTTGGCTGGACAGCGCGGAATTTGCATCTACGATCCCTTTGCAAAAATTATTGGAGATCTCAAATGCTGAAAATAATACGGAAAAAACCATCTATTATTTAACCAAATTGCTGATGCAAAACCCTTATGATTATAAGGCATTGGCACAATTAATGGAGCTGCTTTTGCTCTCGGACCCGCCCGCTTCAGTTATGACGTTTTTGAGTCGTACGTATAATGAAAACGATGTTAAACATCTTCTCATTTTGTTTAAGGTGAGTTTATCACTTGGGTCAGAAGAACTGGCTGCCCATTACTATCATCAATTAAAAACGAACGATCAAGAGCTTAAGCCTGCCGATTTGCTGGACTTTTATTTGCTTGTTGGCGACCGGAAGCGGTATGAATCAACGCTGCAGCAATTTGAAGCCCATATGAAAATGAGCGAGGAGCTGTTAGTCAATCGAATATCCGCTTCGCTCATCTGGAACGATTCCGATTATTATAACCGTATATCCATTGAACAGAATGACGGCTTGTTCACCACGTATAAGACTTATCAGCAGATAATTAATCGTGAAAATATCGATCTGGAGTCGATTCAAGTTTCGCTTATCGTTTATAAGCTGCTATCCAGACTCTTTCAATTAAGACAGTATGAAATTTATGATCAGCTGGTGAATAAGATCAGCAATTCCGATATCGTCAACTCTCTTGCAAATTTTCTGTACAAAAAGAAACAGTTCGACTTATCTATGAATTACTACTCGATTCTGCTGCAGGAAAACCAGCTCGACGGTACAAGTTTGGAAAATCTGGCCTTTTATCATTTTAATAATGGCTTTGTCTCTGAAGGGTTGGAGTTTCTTGAAGCGGCAATCGAAAAACGTCCCCATGAGCCATACCTTTATGTATTGTACTTGCAGCGTTGCACCGATCGCGTTAAAAAAGAAACATACCGTCAGCAATTCGGATTTAACTATCCGCAGCTAAAGAAAATTCCCGCTATTAATAAATTCCTGTAATTGAACTGAATCTTAGAGCCGTTTATGAAGTAAAAAGGGATTCTCATCAGCCGTCATGAGAATCCCTTTTATTATTATTTTCGTTTGTCGAAAAATGAACTTCCTGCGTTATAATCACCATCATAAACCTTTTTTTGCATCCGGGATTGTTGAATTTTTTGCAGTCCAACCGATGCTTCCACTTTTAATTGATTCATTCTCCCAAGAATAGCCCCGTCAAATTCGTTTAACTTGCTTAGCGTTGTTTGATCCGATTCATTTATTCTGTTTAACGTTTGCATCTCAACTAACGCACGCTCACGAAGCTCCACAAGATGAACCAGTCGTTCATAATCAACGGAAGATAAATCCTCCATGAGTGCAGCCGTTTCCTTAAACAACATTTCCAACGTTGATAAGCTCATGATGCGGCCTACGGACTTGCAGGGACTGCTGTCTTCGAAATTTGCTTCCATGCATCCCTTAGTTCTTGAAGTAGCCCAAGCACCTCTGTCGCGATCCTTGCTTCCTTCTTAATATTTGCTTGAATAAGCTGATAGAGCAAGTATTCATAGATCCGGGCAAGATCTTTGGAAATGGGATAATTAAAATCCAACGCTGCGGTTAATTCATGAATAACGGATTCGGCCTTGCATAGATACTCATTTGCATGCTCATATTGTTTGGTTTCTATGCCGCTTATGCCTTGCTTGGTAAAGCGAATCGCGCCATCGTACAGCATCAGAACGAGTTGGATCGGCGTCGCGGTTTGGGCGGATAATTGCTGGTATTTCTGATAAGGCGATTGAATCAAACCGGATCACTCCTTCTTACTTACATGTTGCCGGAAAATGCTGACGATTGTGAACTATATCTGTTTATCGCCGTTTCCATTGCCGTAAATTGTTTATAATATTGATTTTCTTTACTCATCAAGTAGCTGTTCATGTTATCGATGCGCTTCTGCAAATCGCGAACCTGTTCGCTTAACATCGAACTGGCAATAAAAGCCCCGCTTTTATCCGTGCTGTAAGATGACGTTCCCGCTTTTTCAGACAATCGCTGGAGAGAACTCATGACCGTATCACTCAGTTTATTAAACAAACCCGTATCGGAGCTTGCCGGAGAACTGTCGGATCCTTTTGCCGTAAATAACGCCATCACGGCATCCGGATTTTGTTCGATGGACTGACGGAGCTTGCTCTCATCTTCAATCACTAATTTTCCGTATTCATTCCACTTTCCCGTATTAATACCTACCGATTGAATATTTGTAATGGAACTGTCTCCCGTCGAAACGACCGCAACGGCTGCCACCCGCATATCGGAAATCATGGACGATAAAATGGTATCGTCGCTGATTAGGCCGCTTCTGGCCTTCTTCTCCCAAAGCTCGACTTCGCTTTCCTTCATGTCGGCTTTCTGAGCATCGGATAAAGGGGTAAAACTGCGGTACCTTTGTTCGTTCAGCTTGCCGTTTACTTGGTCAAGAACGGAATTGTAATCGGTGATAAAAGATTTAATGGTGTTTAAAATCGAATCGGTGTCCACTTTCGATGTGATGGTCGACGCGCCGCTGCTGCCTGACTCCGCCTTAAGCTGCAGACTAAATCCATTAACCGTAACATTATTGCTTGCGGATTTCATGCTTAGGCCGTTGACCTTATACTGTGCATCCTCACCGGCAGTAACAGCTGACGAAGTAATACCACCCATGCCGGAAATCGTGATCGATTTGTTTCCGGTCGTGTTGGATGTAATCGACAGCAAACCCGATTGGCTGTCCAGCATTGCGGTAACATTAGCACCTTTATCCGCGTTAATTTTGGCGAGGACGCCGCTTAAGGTATCATTTTTATTATAAACGATATCCGCCCCGCCTATCGTTAACTTGCCGCTGTCCGGATCAGAAGAACCTGAATCTTGAACAAACAGACCTAAATTCCCCATCGTTTTGGAGGAATCAATAGGCGCACCATTAAGCTGAACCATCGTATTCGCTGCAGTCGCCAAGCTTCCTACCGTAACCGAAAGCGAACCGTTGGCGGCACTGCTTGTCGAAGTAACGGATACGGATGACGTGTTTCCTGTAACCTCTGAAGTTCTGGCGCTCATACTGGTTGCAGTATTATATTTCGCCAACTTGTTGTTCCGAAAATCAACCAACGATGTGCTGACATCCCGGTAAGCTTCCTGCTGCCAGTTGATCGTTGTTTGTTTTTGTTTTAACTTGTCCAGCTTGGAATTTTCCGCTTTCATTAACGTTTTCACCATTGCGTCAATATCAAGCCCCGATGTAAAACCGGATATTCTTAACAGGTCGCTCACTCTCCCGCTGCCTCCTTCTATACTTTATGATCAATTAAAATCCCTGCGATTTCCATCATTTTGGCCGCTATATCCAGCGTTTTCTCCGACGGAATTTCACGAATCATTTCGCCGGTGTCCTTGTCTAACACTTTGATCATAATGGCATTTGTTTCTTTATGAACCGAAAACTCAAATGTGGTGTGCGGACCTTCCATCGCCTTGATCGCGCGGTCGACCGCTTTAATTTTCTGTTCATCGCCGATTGTTATTTTTTCGCCCCGAAGCTGAGCCAGGCGAAGCGCTTCCGTTGTATTGATTAACTGGTTTTTATTACTGTCGGATTTAAGTGATTCGTTGGTGTTTGTGTCTGTAAGCATCGGTTGTCCTGTACTGACCGAAGTAATTTTCATTGACATAACCCCATCCCGATTTAATTCTTTCTATAAGTTATATCGGCTGCTGTCGGTAAGGTTTTAATATGTATGTTTTTATTTTGCGTATCTCATCGTTGAAAGACGGTTCTTCGCCTTGTCATATCCTAATTCCGCTGCCGCCTCGTAGCATGATTCGGCTTGCCGGGCATGCTCCGTCATTTCGTAGTAAACTCCTAAATTGTATAAAGCAGCATACGATCCCGTACCGGATACGCAGTCGTAACGGTCCGTTTCGCCGATCGCAATACAAGTTTTATAAGAAAGCTCGATTCGGGATAAAAGATGAATATATCTTTCCGGATTACTCAGAATGAAATCCAGATAAAAAATCCCGCAAGCAAAATGATAATCGGGAAATCCTTGTACGAATGAATGGTTTTTTTCAATGATGGAAATAGCTTTCTCAAACTCCCGGGCAGCTATTAAGGCATATAAATACTGCACGACTGCGTTCGGGGCATATCTTTCCTGGCCGGTTAAGTTTTCATAAGACAACCGTAAGTAATGGCAGGCTTCATTCAGCAGGTTAATGCCTTTATATTGTTTGCCTAATTGGTAATAGTTGTATGTATTGTTTTGATCCTCTTCAAGCTCTTTCAGCAATAAAGGAATATTCCGCTGCGATTTATCCGTGTTCAAATAACCGTCGTGACGAACCGTAATAGGTACTTTAACTCGCAGCAAGTCCGAATCGGCCTGTTCGTGTATACGTCCCTTAAACATCACGCCGGCAGGAAGCAAACGGGTTATAAAATCTCGCGATTCGTTGAATTCACCATCGTCAACCGTTTCGCTTATCAGTTCAATTCGGCCTAATCCTTTCGATTGCGCCATAAATTGCCGGATGGCTTCACGGTTGAAATGCGTCATATATTCGTCCGCATCCAAAACAAGATTCCACTTAGAAGATGATTGGGACAGCGCATAGTTACGAGCTTCAGCAAAATGATCATTCCATCGGCAGTCAAATACGGCGGCTCCGTAATTCTTTGCAATCGACTGTGTCCCGTCCGTTGAACCCGTATCGGCGATGATGATTTCATCAACGTAAGGAGATGCGCTCTCTAAGCAGCGGGGCAGCTTTGCGGCTTCATTGCGTACAATCATGACCAGAGACAGCTTATTCATTCGTTTTCCCCTGTTCATTCGAAGTAAAAAGGGACCTCAGAAGTAAATTCCAAGGTCCCTCTTTCATGAAAAAAATGACGATTAGCGAAGCAGCGACAGTACGCCTTGCGGCGCGGAGTTGGCCTGAGCCAGCATCGACTGCGAAGCTTGAAGCAGGATGTTGTTTTTGGTGAGCTGTACCATTTCTTTTGCCATATCCGTATCGCGGATACGGGACTCCGAAGCGGTAAGGTTTTCCGTCGTTGTTCCCAAGTTGTTGGACGTGTATTCCAGACGGTTTTGCAGGGCGCCCAGTTTGCCGCGCTCGGAAGCAACTGCTGTAATCGCAGTGTTGATTTCTGCGAGCGTTTTTGCCGACCCAAGTGACGAGAAACTTGCAGTTATAATCGTACCAATCGCAATAACCGTTCCTTTATCGTCAGTCGCGATGCTGGCACCCGCAGTAATGCTGATACCATTAAAAGTAGTGTTGTTGATAATGTTATCGATTTGCGAACCGAGTGCGTTCAATTCCAGATCGATGTTGTCTTTATCTGCCGTTTGGTACGTGCCGTTCGCTTTTTGAACGTTCAGCTCTTTCATGCGGGTCAGCATTGCGGATACTTCGTTCAGCGCGCCCTCAGCCGTTTGCACGAAGGAGATGCCGTCTTGCGTGTTGCGTTGAGCTTGCTCCAGGCCGCGGATTTGGCCGCGCATGTTCTCGGAAATGGAGAGACCTGCAGCGTCGTCGGCAGCGCGGTTAATGCGCAGACCGGAAGATAGCTTCTCCATGTTTTTGCTTGAGTTAGCTTGGTTCAATCCCATGTTGCGGTGCGTGTTTAATGCGCTAATATTGTGGTTGATAATCATGAGAATATTCCTCCCTGAATGGTTAAGTTAGTCCCGCATCCTTGCGGTAAAGCGACATCAGGTCGGCCGCCCTTTATCAGCTCTAAACTATATATCGGCGAAAATGGTCGATTGTTTAGTTCTTCTTACAAGTTTTTCAGACCTTGAAACTGCTTTTTCAAGTCGGTTATGGATAAATTCGGCTGCAGGGCGTCACGGTTGGAATCGGCAACGGAAATGAACAGTTCTTTCCGCAAAATGCCCACTTCCTTCGGAGCGGATATCCCGATTTTCACACCGTCGGAGGTAATTTCCAGCACGCTGATTTCGATATCGCCGCCGATCAGAATCGCCTCGCCTTTTTTGCGTCCAAGCACGAGCATCAAGACCCCTCCTTCTGATCCGCTTCATTGTGAAACAAGGCGTGTCTTGTGCTGTAACCCGTGTTTTCTAAAATGACTTGAACGGCCTTTCGGTTAGAGGCGTTCATCACAATCGGAGCAACCAGGTTGGTCGTCGCTTCTTCGAGATTGCCCTTTACACTGACGATATTAAACACTCTGACTTCCTCGATCGATTTCACTTCCAGTTCACGCTCTACATGATCGGGCAGTTGGAATTCATACTCAGGATAAAACTCAAAAGGCGAAATGGATACAAACGCAAGATCGCCGTTCTCCACCGATTGAATATAAAAGAACGGACTCTCTTCCAGCGAAATGATCGTATACTTCTTGAAATTTTGAAAACCCGGAATCCCATGCGGAAAAAAAACGATCTCGTTCGGGTCGAATTCGAGTTCTCCAAATCGTGTCGTCTGAATTAACATAACAGCACTCTCCTTCGTGCAGTCCTTCATGCTTAAAGAGCTATAAAATCGCGGTTTTCACGACTTTATAGCTCTTCCGGTTAGACAAGTTAACCGCGCAAATCGACAACGGGCGGGGGTACAATCGTAACCGATGGGTATTGCTCCATATAAAAATGGACTTTTCCCGGTGTGAATCGAATGTCCACCGGATGCGTTTGAACGTCTTTTTCAATATAACCCGGTGTTACTTTTATTTCCGGTTTGCGTACCTGCGGATCGAATTTGGTGTTCATAACTGACGCAGGTCCGTACACGGGAAGCGCGGGCCGCTCCCGCCCCAGCTCTTCACGGGCAAGATCCGGAATCGGATTGTGTTTCGTTGATAAATCGGCGATCCGCTGCCATTTGTGATTAATATCTATCGTGTGCCGCTTCATATACTCCCCCGTCTGAGAGTATATACGCTGTATGAAAGCCTCCGGCTTTCCCCCGTTAATCGCATCCCATGTAAGTGACTGATCGATGACAACAACCGGCTGCGATGATGTAATGTCAACTTGCGTTGGAACCGTATGAAATTGCTGCTCTGCTTGCTGCTGATGAATACTTACTTTTCCCCATTCCGTTCGAAATCCGAGTTTGGCTGGCTGCTGGTAAATTTGTAGCTGAGGCAGCTTCATCTCAGTTCAAAAAATTAACGAGCGAAGGAGTTATAATCTTTGCTCCAACCGATAAAGACGCCTGATACACATTTTGACTGACCGTCGAATCCATATACAGCTTCTCTACGTCCGCATCCTCTGTTTTGGATTGCAGGGATGTCAAACTCAATTTCATATCGGCAAGCCGGTCCTGCATCAAATCGACGCGATTGGTGCGGGCACCGATCTCGGAGCGGGCGGTAATGATTTTATTCAAGCGGGAATTAACGGAGGCAATCTCCGCTTGAATTGCGTTATAATTGCCGCTGCCCAGCGCAGAAGAAAGACGATCGAATACGGAAAAAACATTGTCGGTTGTACCGGATGAATCCGCATCTCCAAACACTTCGCTTGCGGTTAAATTAACGGGCATTTGAATCCCTTCGCCGATTGCATAGATAACGCTTCCCTGATCCGGGCTTACAGATTTGGCGTCAAATCCGGCAGAGCTTTTGTCAAAAGGGATTTGATCGAACTTTTGTCCGTTAAACACATATTTCCCGTTAAAATTGCTGTTTGCGACATCTACCATTTGCTGCTTTAATATATCGACTTCGGACTTTATACTGTTAAGCGACGTCTGGGTATTCGTGCCGGTTGAGGCTTGGACAGAAAGCTCGTTAATCCGCTGCATAATTTTCGTTGCCTGATCCAATTGGGAATCGTTGAAATCAAGCCAGGACTGAGCGGAATCTACATTTCTTTTGTATTGTTCATTTGACGCGATTTCCGTCCGGTAGCGGAGGCCATATGTAATTCCTACAGGGTCATCGGACGGCTTGTTAATTTTTCGGCCTGTTGAGATTTGATCCTGCTGATCGGACATCTTGCCCATGTTCGTATTTAAATTCCGTATGAGCTGGGAATGCATCATTCCCTGTGTAACGCGGAATGCCATCTTATTCCCTCCTCTTATTAACGGCCTACCGTTCCGGTTCCGTTAATGAGTTTTTCCAGCATTTCATCGATCGTTGTCATGAATCTTGCAGCCGCGTTGTACGCATTTTGAAACTTGATCATATCGGACATTTCCTCGTCCATCGAAACGCCGCTTACCGACTGGCGGCTGCTGTCCACCTGGGCAACCATAGCGGTTGCATTGTCGTATTGCCGCTGCGCCTCTTGCGATTGAACGCCAATTGCACCAACGAGTGAATTATAAAAATTACCGACGGTTGCGTTTGTGACGGGTCCGCCGGTTGCCGTCTGATCAAATTTAAAGGCTGCGTCCTTGGCTTCCGACATCAACAGCGCCAGACTGTTGTTTCCTTTAATGACGGTAGTCACTCCCGATGAATCGGTAGACGTACGCATTGAAGTGGCGATTTTATTGCTGTCCGTATAAATCGCAGGGTTCAAGCGGATACTGGCGGCCGTGATGCCGCTTGCGCCCGCAGTCGCATCGAAAGTAAAGAAATCCTGACCGGCGGTTGCCGGAGACTCCAGCGTATAGCCAAGCTTATGAAGACCGTTAATGCCTTTAACCGTCATCGGAGTATCGGCAGCAAGAGGCGTCGTTGTTCCGGGTAATATGGATCCTTTCGGAATGGTGACTTGAAACTCCCCATTGGCAAGTGTATTAGCCAAAGTATCCAATTGAGCTTGAAAATCAGCCAGGTAGGCATCTCTTGATCTTATCGTACCGAAAATCTCGCCGCCATTGAGGTCGCCGGATTGATAAGCGCCGGTTAACGTTGCATTGGTAAGCGCGGTTGCTACAGCTCCATTCACAAGAGCCGAATTTCCCATTGAAATGCTGTATCCGTCGGCTGTATCATTAACCGTCACGTTCACCAGCTTGGATAATTTGTCTGTCAACAGATCCCGTTTATCGCGAAGATCGTTGGCGTCGTCGCCCAATGCTTCAATCTTCTTAATCTGTACATTCAAATCTGAAATGGACTGTATCATCGTGTTCGCTTGTGAGGCCTTTGCGTCAATACTTGCAGACAGATCAGCGTTTAAGTCTTCCAGATGCTCGCTTGTCTGATTAAAGGAGTCCACTAGTGCCAATGCATTTTGCTTGACGATCTGGCGGTTGGTTACATTTTCCGGATCTTTGCTTAAGTCCGACCAAGAGGACCAGAACTTTTCGAAAACCGTGCGAATCCCGTTGTCCGACGGTTCGTTAAGTACTTTCTCGAGCTTGTCGAGCGTCTCGGACTGAATTTGCCAGCTTCCAAGGAACTTGCTTTCATTCCGGTATTGTTCGTCCAGAAAAGCGGTACGGATCCGCTCAATGGAGGCCGCCTCAACCCCCGTACCCAGTTGGCCCGTTGCAGTTGAACGATTTAATCCGTAAGCCTCCATCGGTTTGGACGCCGTCATCGTAACCCGCTGCCGGGTATATCCTTCCGTATTGGCATTGGCGATATTATGTCCTGTCGTGCCCAATGCTGTCTGCTGAGTAAACAAGCTCCGTTTGGCCGTTTCAATGCTGTGAAAAGTAGACGCCAATGACATGTCCCTCCTTTATCCTCTCGTGTCAAACAGGCCGGCCCGCGGTCCCCCGCTAAGACGATTCATTGGATGCTGGTATGTAAAATCGTCGCTGGGATTGTCGACGACAAGCTCCAGCGAGTACTCGATAAAATCAAGCGACTGGCGGATGAGCTGCTGGTTGTGTTCGTTTTTGCGCTGCAGCTCCGTCAGTCTTGCCGCCAGCTCGCTTTGGATGTCGATCAGCTGCTGCTTCTCACCCGGATGATTGACCGTCCGGATCATGTCGCTCAGCTTGCCGCTGCGCAGACGGAGGGAAAGGCGCGAAAAATAAGTATTTGTCAGCATGCTCCGCCGCAGCTCGAGCTCATCCGCCTTTTGCACCAATTTCCGCTCTTTGCTCATAATGACGTTCAGACGCTCGATATCATTTTTGACCAGAACGGGCGTCTTTTGCTCCGCCGTTTCAAGCAGCTGCCCGTAAAGTTCCAATTGCTCCCGCAGCGTTTCCAGTACCGCTTGTACGGACATTGATCGTTCACCCGTTCATTAGGATTTCAAGTAAGGCCACATTTTCTCGGCAATTTTGCCCGCATCGACATGGTACGTTCCCGAAGATACCTGCTGTTTCAAATCGGCCACGCGCTGCGCACGATCGGCGTTCTGCGCCTGGCTGCTCTGCAGCATTTCCTTCGCTTCGGCGGAAATTTCTACCTTATCGGTCTGCTTCTTCCGGGCGGTCTCAGCAGTATGCGTCTCATGCTGCTTCCGGTACGTATTGACGGCATTCAGCCGCTGGGTTTCGTTAATTTTCAACTTCATTCACCTCGTTTATCAGTTCTCTAAATAAAAAACCGATAACATTTATGAAAGTATTATCGGCTTGACAATAAGGTTTCTTAATAGACCGGGAGTACCAAACGTGAACCGTTGCTTAAGGAAAAAAGGTCCATTTTGCAAGATCGGCGGCAGTACATATCATTTCTTAATCGTACACATCATCAGCAAATTACCGGTCTTTGAGCCGTTCATTGATCTGGTAGGATAGCCGGGAAGCGGCGGCGCGGCTGTCATCGGTGTTCACGCCTTCCAGCCGGTTCACTTCCTTGATCAACCGGGAACGGCAGGAGTTGCACATATTATTTTCACGAATCATATCGCCGCATACTTCACAGGGATAGCCTAAATTGTAGGCTTCTATTAGCGAAATACGCCCTTCACGGATAAACCGCGTAATCTGACGAATCGAAACGTTCGTATGCTCCGACACCTCGTAAATGATTGCCCCTCTGTTTTTACGCAGAAATTCGGCGCAGCTCTCGTACTCCTTATCGATTTCCCTCATGCAAGAAGGACATATATCACGAAAATTTTTGGCAAACAGTTTACCGCAGCGGGGGCAGTTGTCCAGATTCATCGCGGGTAACCTCCTCTATTATACCTTTTTCTACCTCTATTGTATCGGCAGAAACAGCGGAATTTGCCAGCTTTCTTGAAAAAAAGCGGAGGATTCGCGGATTAACTATGAGCGCGCCCAGGTCAAGGAGTAAAGCTCGAGCTTTTCCGGCAAGGCTTCTTCCAGCGCCCTCGCGCAATCATGAAGGGTCCCGCCCGTCGTATAAATATCATCGATAATCAGAATGCGCAGCGGACGGTACTGGAAAACGGGCATTTCGGTTGAGGTGGAACAAGTCCATTTTCGTAAAACGGATGATGCATCCGGTAAAGCCCGAAACAGCGCCGAAGTATCGCGGAGACGCTCAGAGCGCGTCTTAAAGCTTTGCTTGCCGGTATGGCGCGCTCTTTCCAGCAGCGGCACGACCGGTATCCGGTACCGTTCTCCAAGTGCCGATGCAAACCGCTCCGCCTGATTGAACCCGCGCTCCTCCAGCCGCTCCAAACTGACCGGCACGAAAGTAAACATGTCCCACACCGGCTCTGGTGCAGGCTGGCGTGGCAGGCGTATACTTTTCCACAAGCCGGAGAAACGGGAGAGGGAGAAAAAGGGTGCCTTCATCATGGCAGAGGCTGCCATCTTGGCAAAGGCCGCCTGATTGGCAAGGACTTCCTTCATGGCCATGTGAGAATTAGCGGTCGGGGCGGTTACCGGGTTGGCCCGGAATTGTGAAGATCGTTGCATCAAGTCGGCGGAAAGCGCTTCGAAGGCCGGAGACAGCATATCCGCCAAATAGGGAAGAAGACTTTCTTTACCCCGGTATTTATACAAGGCAAGCAGCTTTTTCATCGGATCGTCGTAGCGGACGGCGCTGCGGTTGCGGATCAAAAATCCGTTTTGCCGGCGGCGGCAATCGTCGCAGCGGACGGCACGTCCGCAAACCGCGCATTCGATATGTGTGATCCACGGAACGGAGCCTAGACAATCCGCACACAGTGCGGCGGCAAAAGACGCCGGAAGGCCGGATGGTACACCCGGATTTAGATGATGTGAACGGCAGGCTTTCCCGCACACGGGACAGCTCATCTGCGCCGGGGAAAGCAGTCCGAGTGCCCGTGATGCCCAAGAGGATCTGCTTCCGATTCCGGATGTACTGGGATTTCGCTGGAACATGAACAATACCTCCAAAAGTTTTTTCCGAAGGAAAAACACTTCGTAAGCATAAGCTTAGTTGTATATGCCTATAGGCGCGTATTCAAACAAGCGAGTTGTTCTACTGCTGGGGATGATTAGCTTCTCGGATCGGGGCTTATCTGCGGAAGCAAATATCCCCGGCGGCGGGCGATCCGGTTCATCGTGCGGATTTGCCGGATTGCCGCAAGCTGGGCGCGGTTGCGGGACGGGCTGCAAAAGAAAACCCGGCCGTGAGGATCATCGGCCGAACGGCCTGCCCGCCCCGCCATTTGCACGAGAGAAGCTTCGTCAAACAGCCGGCCATCCGCATCAAGAATAAAAATATCGCTGCGGGGAATCGTCACGCCGCGTTCCAAAATGGTCGTCGTCACCAGAATCCGTATTTCGCGTTTTCGAAAACGCTGCACCTTCTCCGCCCGCTGCGGATCGGAAGAAAATGTGCCGTCGATCGTCAAATGGGCAAAGACGCTCTGGAGCAGATTCACAAGCGGCTGAACATGCCGGATCTGCTGAACAAAGACGAACAGCTGCGCATCCCGGTCCACCGAGCATGCTAATGCGGCAGCCAGCGTCCTCGGCAGAGCCGTGCCGCGCAGCACATCCCGGACGCTTGGCATGCGCAGCGTTTGGGGCACCGGCAGCGGATGCCGGTGGAAACGGACCGGCACCCGCGCGTAAGGCAGCCGGCCTCTGCGCGCCGCACGCTGCAGTTCGGCAGGCGGGGTCGCAGACAGCAGCAAAGTCGCCCCTGCCGTAGAGCAAGCTTTGGCGGCTGCATAATGAAGCATCGGATCGCCGTGATAAGGATAAGCATCAAGCTCATCGATAATGACCAGCTCAAAAGCTTGATAAAAACGGAACAATTGATGCGTCGTAGCAAGCGTAATGCTTCCGCTCTCCCACCTCTGCTCGCTGCCTCCGTAAAGAGTGACGACCGTTTCGTGCGGAAAAGCTTTGCGAATACGCGGATCAAGCTCCAGCACGACATCTCTTCGCGGCGTCGCCAGCAGCGCCCGCCCCCCTCTCAGAAGAACCGATTCAATGAGCGGAAACACCATTTCCGTCTTGCCTGCCCCGGTAACCGCCCATAGCAAAAACTGCGGCGAGAAGCGCGGCTGATCCGCATTCGTATAGCGCGAACTGCCTGCTCCCGGCAGCGGCAGCCACCGTCTCACCGCGTTCTGAGCCCATTCGGCCGCTTGAGTCATAAGCTTCAGCCGGGGGAGGCAGGTTTCGCTTTGAGCGGCCGTTCCTTGAACAGCGGCCGATCGGGAATGCGACCGGCTTAACTTCCAGCTATTCGAGGACGTCAGGGCGGATGCATCGTGTTCGATAAAATGGAGCGCCTGGCCTGCCGCATCCGACTGCGCCGGACTCAGCTGCCACCGGCGTAACCGCTCGGCAGCCGCCGGCAGTCGGCATGCCGCAGTCTGCGGCTGCTCATGCAGAGGTCGTACCTGCACGCCGAGCACAAGCAGCTCGCACTCTCGGCTGCGGCCCATAGTGATGCATGCCTCGCAGTAAGCGCACATGCGGCCGCAAGACGCGCATAATGCGCGCCGCAGTTGGGAACCGCCGCTGCCGCAGCGCAGACATTGGCGCCGCCGGCCCGCGCCAACAGCGACGGCGCTTCGCAGGCGCAGCAAACCGAGCAGCGCCGCCAGCTGAAGCGGCGCGCGCAAGGCGACACCGATTGCCTCTTCCGTGCCTTCGGGGGCTATTCCGCCCATAGTATCCGTTCCGGCAACTTCATTTCCGTCAGCCCAAGTGGCTCTCGTCCATACGTTCCCTTTGCTTCCGGCTCTTGTGTTGCTCGCCGCAGTGGTCGCTCCTGCTGCAAGGCCACCGGCCCATGGGGCGCTGGCTGCTGTAAACGCCCCTGCAGCGCCCCCGCCGCCGGCGGTCAGCAGCGCCTGCACTTCGCCGCGCAGCAGCGCGCGCCCCCGCAAAGCTGCGCCCGCGGAACGGGCCGCAGCCGCAAGCGCCGCCGCCTCGGCGGAAGCGGCAACGGTGCCCGAGCCGCCCGGCCGCTCCGCTTGAGCCGCTGCCGAACGCAGGCTGACGCGGGGAGAGCCGCACTCCCCCGCCGCGGCGTTTCCCCGCCATGCAGCGGCGCTTTGCCCTGCCGGCGGCGATGCGCCGCCCCCGCCGCTCTGCCTTGCTCCAAAAGTAACCCACCGCAGCTGCGGTGCAGTCCGGCTGCCGGAACGTGCCGTCCGGGCGCCGCCGCTCTCGAGCTCGGCCGCTTCCACACATGCGGCAAGCCGATGCTGCGCATCTTCCGCGGAAACTTGCCTTGCCGTCTTCTCCTCCCACAGCTCCACCGCACGATACGCTGCGCCGAGCGGCAGCGCATTTTTGCACAAAAGCAGCTGCGGCGCTGATCCCTCCAGACGAATCCGCCCCGTCCCTTCTCCATCAATCGTTGCCCGAAAATGCTCGTCCAGCCAGTACGAGAGATCAATTCCGGGCTCTATGCTAAACCTTGCTCTCCACCCTTCTTTTGTAAGCACGACGTAAACATACCCTTTCATACCGCGCCCCGCCCCTTCCCCGCATCCCTTTTTCGCCAACAAAAAAACACACCTCAAGCAGCAAGTAACGCTGCCGGGTGTGCTTCACTCCGAAAAAAGGATGTATTTTGTTGCTTAGGTTGCTTAACATTTAATCCGACAAATGGTTTATTCCGTTTGTCTTTCAGTATAGGCCGATTGCCGCACGTTTGGCAACCGCTTCCCTATGAACCGCTTGCATCCATGCAAGTACATCGTGTGCAATTTTTTCCGGCGCGAGTCGGGAGCTGTCATGACGCAGTCTGTTACTCGATACGATCGGGCGAATACACAGGGGTGCTGAATCTGAAACCTTACCGCAGCAATGGCACGTTCCGCCGGCCGCATCATCTTAAGCACCTGCTTATCCGCGCGAGTCCGGTTCCTGCAAATCAATGATTACGGCATGCTCCGCTCCGATGCCAAAGCGCTCCAGCAGACCGTGCAGTGAAAAATGGGGCCCGGGATCGGATCCAGGGTCAGTTTGGGCCTGACCAGCGTCGGCTGGATTCGGTTGGGCCGGATCAGTGTCGGCCGGATCCGGTTGGGCCGAATGAGCTGCGGCATCATCCGCCCCGGCAGCGCTCTGAAACGGCTCCTTACCGACTTGCGGGTTATCCTTTTCCTCTGTAAATAAGTTCTCCACCGGCTCGTAGTCCGTAAACAGCTTAACTCCATCCCCAAGGCGGGAAGCGATAGCGGCTGTATCGTCGACCGAACCCAGGTCCACCACGGTAATGTTCATGTTCGTACCCATGAAAAATGAAAAAAGCTGCAGCTTCCGCACATCGCCTTCCAGCCTCGATTGATTATTTTTCGTCACAAATACATAATGTTTATCCGCCTGCCGCGGGCGACGTTCCGAGATCTTGCAAGTCAAATGAACAGCTGCGGCAACAAGCGCATAGCAGCCCAGCACTCCCGCCAAAATAACCCACATTTCCCGCCACCTCTTTTCTAAAGCAATCTTCTTTGAGAGATCTTTTTGGCGTGATCTTCTTGGTGTGATCTTCTTATTCAGACCTTCTTTGAGAGGTCTTCTTGAAGATGTTTCACCATGTCTTTGCATCGTTTCGTATGCGACAATATATGCCGGGTGAGGGCGGCGGGTTCCGTGCCGGGGCGGACAACCGTGCCGAACGAAAACAAAAAACGCAAGATAGGCAGCTGCCTCCTCCTATATCTCTTAAAGCGGTTGAATTGTTTTATGGCGAATTCAGCTGCTATCATGAACACTGGGAGAAGTATGATGAGGAGAAAATGTCCGGTTAACACGTGATCATTGAACTGAATCTCTCTCGTGATGGTGAGGTACCCGGAGAGGTTCGTTTCGCGTCGAAATATCAGAAAACCGTTCTTATGGCTTACGAACCAAGTCATCGTTAAGATCCCCCCAACGTTAGAGGTTGGCCAACCCCCCATAGCCATAACAAAAACGAGGCGAAAGACCCGCTCCCGCCCCGAAAATTAATAAATTCTATACTGTCAAAAATGTCAAAAAAACCGCGGAAAAACTCCGCGGGTTTGCTGAATCGACTTTAAACCGATCTGTTATGAAATCTCGTTATAAAAACGTTATGAAACAGGGAGCACCTGCTCCTACAACGTCACCCAGCCGTATTTGATCGAGTTGATGACTGCCTGGGTGCGGTCGTCGACCTCCATTTTTTGCAGGATGCTCGATACGTGGTTTTTGACCGTTTTTTCGCTGATAAAAAGGAACTCGCCGATCATTTTGTTGCTTTTGCCTTCGGCCATGAGGCGCAGTACTTCCGCTTCGCGGCGCGTAAGCGGATTGTTGTCCCCGGCTACGAATTTGACGCCGGTTTCGCGGCTTGCCGCCGCCCCGGACACGCTGCCCATCTCATCGAGATAAGTCATTCGGCGCAGCTGATTGATCAGCTTGCCCGTCACCTTCGGATGAATGTAGGCATGTCCCGCCACAACCGATCGAATCGCGTTCACGAGCGATTCCGCTTCCATATCTTTCAGCAGATAGCCGTTGGCGCCTTTGCGCAGCGTTTCGAACACATAGCTTTCATCATCATGAAGGGAGAGGATGATCACTTTGATTTGCGGAAACAGGTCGCGCAGCCGCTCGGTCGCCACGACGCCATTTTCAACAGGCATATTAATATCCATCAGTACGACTTCAGGCTGAATGTGATTGCAGAACTCGAGTACTTGTATCCCGTCGCCGCATTCTCCAATTACTTCCAGATCTTCTTCCATATTGAGAATACGTTTAAGCCCTTCCCGAAAAAGCTGGTGATCGTCGGCAATCAACAATTTGATTGTTCGTTTGCCGCCCGTTGCTTTCAGGTCCATCGTCATGCTACCCCTTTCTTGGATCCACTCCGATTGGAATGTGTATCGTAATTCTGGTGCCTTGATCTTTTGCGGACTCGATATCCATCCTCCCTTCCATCAGCTCGACTCTCTCCCGCATGCCAATGAGTCCGAAGTGAGGACTGTGCTTGGCTCTCGCCTCCACAAGATCCAGCTCAAAACCGTTACCATTGTCCTGGATTGATATTTTGACCATTTGCGACTGGTACGTTAGTTCCAGAGACACGTAGCTGGCGCCGGAATGCTTCATCGCATTGGTGAACGCTTCCTGAACGAGACGGTATATGCCCGCTTCCATCGCGGACGGCAGTCTGATTTCCTTGCCAATCGTCTCAAATACGGTATGAATTCGAGTTTTTTCTTCAAAATCCTGCACATACTTACGAAGTGTAGGAACGAGTCCAAGGTCATCGAGAGCCATCGGGCGCAAGTTGAAAATGATTTTCCGAATCTCCTCTAGTCCTAGACGAACCTGAGTCTTTAAATCTACTAATTCGTGCTGGACCATCTGAATTTCCTGCTTTATGAGCATTCTCTCAGCAATTTCCGTCCTGAGAACGAGGTTTGCCAGCGATTGTGCCGGGCCGTCGTGGATCTCCCTGGCGATCCGTTTTCGTTCCTCCTCCTGCGCCAATATAATTTTAAGGCCGATCAGCTGCCGGTTTTTCGCCGATTCGATAATGCGGGTCACCTGATGCAGGTCCCCGGAAAGATATTCGAGCACGACGTTGATTTGTGAACCGATCGTCTCGGCACGCTCCACAGACGTTTCGACATTCCGCACCCTTTTTTGCAAATCGTCGCGGCGCGCTTTCAAATACGTTTCCTTTTCCCGGTATACCATGAGCTCAAGCTGCAGCTGAGTCGCCTTTTCATAGGCGGCTTTGATGTCCTCTTCTTTATATCGGACAAAGTCGCGGCTAACTTCAGTCAAACGAATACGCGCAAGGCGATACTCCATTTCCAGCTTATCGACTTTGTCGATCGTCTGGATCGTTTCCTGGAGTACCTGGTTCAGCTCCTGTTCGAGCGAGACCAATTCCTTGCGCGCCGATTCGCAGATTTCATATATTTGATATTTGCTGTCTTCCATCACTTGGATCGCATTTTTAATAATTTGGTCCAGGTCGATATTTCGATGATCCAATTTCATCACGGCTGCCTTTCTGTTGGAGGTCAGTGCGGAAACGACGGCGCCGTCTTCTTCGACAGCGAACGTTTCGCAGTGAAAGATGAAGAATGCTCATTTCTTATCTTTAAAAAGGTTTGTACCGCACCCGCGCGGTTCAGGGAACGGTACAATCCTTATCATACCACAGCAGCATGCCGAATCGGTCAAATCATTGAATGGTAATCTTTTTAGTCGTTTGGTCCCAAGTTACTTTTAACCCGAGCTGCTCGGCTACGAGACGAATCGGGACTAACGTCCTTCCGCCCTGCACGATCGGAGCCCGCTGAGCCTCCAGTCTCGTCCCGTTGTTAATGACGTCTTTGCTGCCGATCGTCATTTCCACCAGCTTGCCCGCACGAAGTACGCTTACCCGTTTGGACGCATTTTCAAACATAATGCTGCCGCCGATCGAATCCGATACGAAGCGCAGCGGCAAGTAAGTGGTTCCGTCTTTCATGTACGGTGCCGTATCCAGCGGCAGCGTCCTCGCGCCGACGAGCGCCTTCCTGCTGCCCAGCCTCATGACGATCGTTTCCGTGACAGGCGCTTCTACCGCTGCCGGCAGCTGTACCGAAATATTATCGAACGCAATGGAGCCTTGCGGCGAACGCTCGTCGAATCCTTCCTTGAGGCTGGCAACGTACAGCCTTGAGAGCTTCACCGGGAATACGATCGCTTTACCCGGGTCCTCGATGTCTGCTGTGACATTTTTCCAGCCGCTCCAGTCCACCTGCTTCGCCAGCGTAATGAGATGCTTGCTGCCGGCCGCATCCGTCAGCTCCGCTCTTACCCAGTTCAGGCTGTTGTCGCCGTATACGTCCATGCTGATCGAAGTAGGCGTCCCTGCGATGGAACCGCCGCCGTCAAACACCGCATAGGCCGCTCTCGTATCCGTCGTGCCGGAATTAAAGTCATAGGTTAGATTCAGCGCCTGCGATGCGTTCGTGTCCAGTCCGCTTGCAACTGAAACCGAACCGTTTACGCCTGCGGTGGAAGCGAATGTGATGGCGGAAGACGGATTTTCGAACGTTTCCACAGGCGTGCTGCTGCTTCCCTGCGTCAGTGTGAGCAGCGCCGAATAACCGTCGTAGCGCGCGATGGCGTAACCGGCTTCCGCTCCCGGATTAACCGAGCCGATGATCAGCTTGTCCCCGGACCTTGCCGCCGTAAAACCATTAAACTCCCACTTAACAGATTCGTAAGGAAGCGTATATTTCTGTCCGTCCTTCAGCGTAACGGTGACGACGGGAAATATTTCCGCTCCGGCGGACAGCTCTGCAGCGTTCGAGGAGATGCTCATTTGCGCGATTTGATCGGCCCCGATCACGTTGACCGCCATCGTATCGGACGCTGTGCCCGACTTGACGGTAATGTTCGCGCTGCCGCCTTTGACAGGCACAAACGTGTTGCCGCTAAACGAACCGAGCGGTTTGTCCGCGCTCCATGACGGCGTAAGTCCCGATGCATCCAGAGGGTTATAGTAGGTATCGTAGGCTTTGAGCGTATAAGTTACCGGCTGTCCGATAAAAAGAGTACCGCTGCCGCTGGCCTTAATGCCTTTAATATCCCCCTTAGGCGCCGTCGAATATACTCCGAGTCCGTTGGTGACGAGCCGCTGCGTCGTGCCGAAATCGGTCGGGTGCGACAGCACGAGCGACGTCTCGCCAAGCGGGCGGTCGACCATCGTTGTGGAGCCGCCGCCGTCCAGATTGACGGCTTTCCAGACGCCCAGCGACACCAGCGCCTTCTGCAGCTCCGGCAGCGTCATGCCGCCGCTCGTTCCGCTGTCTTCCGTCGTCACAACATAGACGGTCTTCCCTTCCTTGGCGTAGCCGACCGCCGTTCTGGAGCGCGGCGTTGAACCGCTGATCGAAGCCGTGCTGCGCGAGAACGAGGACGGCTGACCGTCGCTTACGAGAATGGTATGTCCGCCTACCATCATCGCGAACGAAGCCGGATCCACGGACTGTCCGCTCGTTGCGGATTGGAGTGCATAGCTTGCCTGAAGCGTTTGTCCGACCGCCACATGCTCCCGGATAAACTGTGCCGCCTTGCCATGCGTCCGCAAAATGTATCCGTCCGCAGGCGGCGTCATAGGCAGCGCAGCCCCTTCGGATATTTGCTCAACGACGCCGCTGCGCACCAGCACCTCGGTCGGCGTGGCGTAGCTGGCGTCCGCAGGGCGGCTTGCATCCGTCCACGCGCTCGTGTACATATACATCGCGTTGACATGGCTCTGCATGCTGCTTTTTGTGCCGCCTTCAGACTCCGGCGTATACGACGACTGGTTGATGCCCGCCAGCGGGAAGGCGGCCCCGTCCTGCGCTGTCACTTGTCCGTTAAACGTATAGCGGTCAATAACCGCCGTCTTGTCGTTCGTGACGCCGAACATGTACATGCCGCTCAGCTGCATCGGGCTTGTCAGCAGCTTGCCGTCCGTTATTTCGGCGCCCATCGGAGAACCGTCGGACGAGCTCGTTTGAAAAAAGTCCGCGTTGACGCCGGCGACGGCTCCGGAATTTTGAGCCATATTCATGACGGAGCTGCGGTCGGTGACGACACCCGGCGTTCCGTTCATCGCGTTCAGCTTCACATAAGGATTCGTTAAATCGACTTTGATCACATGAACGTTTGCCTGCACCGGCTTGCCGCCGCGGGTGGACGCCCACAAATAATCGATGCGCTGCGCCCCGGACGTCACCATTTCCTGGTCAACGACCGTAAGCTGCGCCGTAGCCGGCGCATCGGCGGCGCTTGCCGTCTTCACCGGCGAAAGCACGGCCGCAGCGCCCGGCAGCGCCGGCGCCATTGCAAAAAGCGGCTGAACAAGCAGCGCCGTTCCCAGCGCCGTAATGAGGATCCGTCTGCCTTTCGGATTACGATTAGGATTGAGACTAGGATTGAAATTCGAATTGCGATTGGAAGCCCTTTCAGACCTATGTAACGGGTAATCGGATATTGCTTTTTTCATCGGATTGCCGCACTCCTATCTGTCTATACTCTACTAATTTGTGATTGTGATTCTACACCAATTAATAGACTGCGTAGACTGGTAAAAGTTACGTCCGATAGAATATTTCTATTATTTGTAATCGCTCCAACAAAAATAGTTATCTATCAATCTCCGGTTTAGCCCATTAATAAAGCGGACCGCGACCTAGATCCGATCCGCTTTTTTAACGAATAGGCTCGTTAACTATTAACCCTGAAAACTAATTATGAAAACTAATCATCAAAACTATTATTTGAAGCGCTCCTTTTTCACGCCTCGTCTAAAAATCCAATAACCTTCAGCATCCTCTCCACCATCAGCACCGCCTCCGCCCGGGTGGCGTTGTCGGTAGCACCGAAGCTGCCCGCCGTCAGACCGTTAACGATGCCGGCTTGAACCGCTTTGGCAACGTCCGTCATCGCCCAGCCGCTTATTTTCCGATAATCTTTGAAGCCTTGCACATAATACATGGAATGGAGCGGCAGCGTGACGGTCTGATTGGCCGACTCCATGGCGCGAATCATCATCGCGGCCATTTCCTGGCGCGTGATCGGACTGTCCGGCTTGAACGTGCCGTCGGCGTTGCCCTTCACGATGCCCGCATTATAGACCGCTCCGATATAGGGAGCGGCTTTCCCGGACCTGCTGACGTCCGAAAACGTCGAAGCAGCGACAGCTTTATCGCCGGCAAGCCCCAACCCGCGCGCCACGAACTCGGCGAACTCGGCGCGGGTAATCGCTTTTTTCGGCTCAAATAACGTTGTCGTTCGTCCCGACACGATATATTTGCTTGCCAGCCGCTCGATGTCCGGCTGCGCCCAATGTCCGTCCGTATCGGCAAATGTTACGGAACCGGTGACCACCGCATAAACGCCGTTCCCCTTTTGCTTAAACGTCACGACCGGGTTGCCGTCTTCGTCTGTCACGCTCGTCGGCGCATAAGTCAATGACCCGGATTCGGAGTCTACCCACACGGCAGCGGACTCGGTGCCGTCAACGGAATCCGCCGCTTGGACGGAGAAGGATACGTAACGGTCGAACTGCTCCAGCGGCTTGATCGTCGTGCCGCTCATGACCGACGCCTCAAAGCTGACGGGACTTACGATCATTTTTGCCCTGGACCGGCTCATGACCGATTGAAGAATGCCGGAAAGCGCGGTAGCGTTCGGATCAATTTGGATTAGCAAATAACCGACCGTGCCTCCCGCATTAAGCATGGAAGCTGTTTTCGGGTAGTTGACCGCCTTTAGCGGCACTTCAAACGAATTGCCGTTAAAAATCACTTTAAACGAAGCGTTTCCGTTTAATGCGAGCGCATCCTCCAGCTGTTTTAACGGAACGGCGACAAGGCCCGCACTCTCGGTTGAAGGAACGGTAAAGGTGACGGCATCCCCGCTGCCCGACGATCGAAGCGCCTGATAAGCCCTCGCTACCCGTTCATTCAGCAGGTTGTAACGGCTGGCTGGTTTTCCCGCCGGCGAGACGCTGCTCGTCACCTGCGCATCTTTTACCGTCAGCACTCCCGGACCGGCCGCCGCCCCTGTCGTTCCGTCTGCCCCTCCGTCTCCAGCACCGCCTCCGGAGCCGGCGCCAGCCGCATCGGTCACATTGGCAAGGGCGGAAGCCGTTATGCCCGCAATCGGGTTTCCGTTAAGCATTCGGAGGCCCGTAACGGTCGGCGTATAGGACAGTAAAACGGATTGACCTTTTACCACCGGCGTGTTTAACGTTAATGTCGCAGCATTCCCCGAAACCGAAACGGCATAAACCGGCACAAGCATTCCGTCAGCCCGGATCGCGAACTGGTTCGCCAAAGGGATATAAGCCGGATCGAGAGCATTGGAAAAAGTCATCTGCAGTATATTGCCGTTCACGATTGCAGCAAGCATAGTGGCAGTGGAAGCAGACACATTTGCCCCGATGCCGCTGAACGAGTCCGCCGTATTTCCGGCTAAATCGCTTATCCCCGGCGTCGCCTGCGCATAGCTGACGGTAACGGCCGCAGACGCGGCCGGAGCTGAAGCAAGCGTCAGCACGAGCGTGCTATTTTCTACCGCAACGCTGCTGATTGCCGCCGGAGAACCGTTAACCATGACCGAGAACTGGCTTTTGTAAGGGACGTTATCCGGGTTTAATCCTTCGTTGTAAGCGAGTATAAGCTTCGCTCCGCTGACCGTTATGCCGGACAGAACCGGCCTCACCTTGTCGAGCATGTTCTGAACATAGAATTTGCCGATCGGCTGCAGTATATTCCCGGCCGTATCCTTAAGCGGAGCCGTTCCCGGCGTATAGCTGACATAAGCGCTGTCGCCCGTCGTTACCGCGCCGGCCAGCTTAAGAGAAAGAGTCGAGCCGCTCACGGTAAGTTCCGATATCCCGTAATTGTAGCCGCCGACATTGATCGTAAACTGATTTCGGGTATTGGGATCGGCCGCCGCCAGTGCTTCATTGAACTGCAGCGTGGCCATGCTGCCGTTTACGCTGCCGCCGAGCAGCTTCGGCTGTGTCTGATCTTCGCTGTAAACCGCCTCGCGACCTGAAAATCCCGTCGCCTTGTCGCCGGTCAGACTGCGCAGCGAATGGTTGTCCGGTGAGTCCGATGACTGCGAATACGATACTTTAACCTTCTGTCCGTTCAAAATACCGCTTGCCAGCGTCAGCGTCACGACGCTGCTGTCAACCGACACGCCTGCTACCGCCCTCGCATTACCGGAATCGTTCACGGTTACGTAATACTGGGCCGGATAAGGAACAAAGCCCGTATCAAGCTCTTTATCGTAGATCAGCGCAATTTTGGATGAACTGATCATCTCTACCTTGCTTAAAGATGGAGCGCCGGCGGATGAGTTCAGCGTTTTGAACGTCCACTGGTATTCGTTGAGAATACCGGCAAACGCGTTTCCGGCTAAATCTTTGACCGTATCCACCCCAATCTCCACATAAATGGAGGTGTTGCCGGGCAGCGGCCCTGCGGGCTGGATGAGCAGCGCCTTCGAATCGGCGGGATCGACGGACGCCGATGCGTTGTACACTTCGGTTATTTTATCGGAGCGGTGAAGGATGACTTTCGGAATTGCCCCAAGCTGGATCTGCTCGTTGAATACCGCCCTCAGGCCGGCTTTTGTTGAAATACCTGCCGATCCGTTCGCAGGTGTCATCGATACCAAAGATGGCGCCTCCGCATCTTTCGATACGGTAAATTTCCAGCTTGTCGCATCATTAATACCCCCATAACGATTGCCCGCCGCATCCTGAAAAGCCTGATTGCCGATCTGGACATAATAAGCGGTACGTTCGGCAAACAACAAACCGGGCTTAATCGTAATCTGATTGGTGCCGCCGCCTGTCACCTGCGCCGACGTAACCGGGATCGAGGTTACGATTTCGCCGCCGGAGGCGCTGCGGATGACGATCGTGCCGCTGCCCGGATAGACCGCCTTATTAAAGGTCATCGTGAGCGGCCCGTCGAGGCTGCCCATAACGGCGCCGTTCCCCGGCTCCAGCTTCGTAACGGAAACGCTCTGATTGTCACTGACCGCCCGAGTAGAAAAATTCCACGCCGATGCATCGGTAATGCCGGCGAAGAGCAGGTCGCCGGATTTGAATGCGCCGGCATCGATCTGCACATAATAACCGGCGCTTCCTTCCAGCGGGGAATGGGGAATGGTAACGGTTCCGCCTTCCACGGCTACGTCCGAAACATTAATGCGCTGAAATATGCTGTTGTCGGTAATCTTTTTAATCGTTATGTATTTGGGAGAACTGCCGCTGCTGTTGCGTTCCACGTCCCGGCTGAAAACGATTTGCAGCGGCGAGTTGACGTCCACTCCCTCACTATTGTCGGCAGGCTGGGCAAACGACGCGGCTATCGGCGCAGGACCGGTCGAGAACGTCCAATCCACGGCGGCATTGTTGCCGGCCATATCCTGAAACGATCCCGGAGGCGCGGTAACGCGGTACGTTTGATCCGGCCCGAGACCGTACGGGGGTGTAATGACAATGGTGCTTGTACCGCCGCCGGTCACACTGGACGACACGACGCCGACAGAGGTAACATCGCCCGTCGACTGATTTTGAATTTGCACCGTTCCGCTTGCAGGGTACACCTTTTCATTAAAATCGATCTTCAGTTGGGAAAAGACCGAGTTGCCGGACGAACCGTTCGCCGGGTTGTAACCGGTGACTTCAGGCGGCGTCGTGTCCGCATCGGATACCGTAAAATTCCAGTCCGTCGCACCGGCAATGCCCGCAAAATTAATGCCGCTTGCCGCACCGACGAAAGCGCCGGCATCGATCAGAACATAATATGCGCCCCCGACTTCAAATCCGCTTGACGGCCGGATTCGCACAACCGCGTTGTTGTCGGGATCGATGGAGATACGGGTATCGCTGGATACCGTAAAATGCTCCACTTCGGTATTGTCGGAAACTTTGCGGATGGAAACGGCTGCCGAGCCCGATCCCTTAACGATCGCTTCGTCAAACGTAAGTACCAGCTGCTGGATATTGGAAGGCACCGCCGCCGCGTTGTCCGCCGGATTTTTGTTCAGCAGGACGGGGCCGGAAGCGGCGGCTGCCGCTGCCCTTCCTTCCTGAACCTGGAACAAGGTCAGTACCGGCTGTACAAAAAGGATCCAAGTCAAAACATATGTAAGCAGTTTACGATAACGAGTAGACGTTCGAATCATCAATGTTGTTCACTCCCCAGAAAAAGACAGTTGATACTTTTTTTTCGGTTTTTCCGGGGCAATTGTTTAGACAAAAAAGGAACAGCCCTCCATTCCTTATGGAATGAAAGGCTGTTTAAGCGTATAAGATTAAACCAACGCTTCGGTTTTGAGCAGCGACGCTTTGTCCACGCGCTCCCAAGGCAAATCGATATCGGTACGGCCAAAATGTCCGTAAGCGGCCGTTTTGCTGTAGATCGGACGGCGAAGGTCCAGCATCTTGATGATGCCGGCCGGACGAAGGTCGAAGTTGTTGCGGATCAGCTCAACCAGCTTCTCTTCTTCCACTTTGCCCGTTCCGTACGTGTCCACGTTAATGGAAACCGGGTTTGCAACGCCGATGGCGTAAGCAAGCTGGATTTCACATTTGTCGGCGAGGCCTGCGGCTACGATGTTTTTAGCAACATAACGCGCGGCATAAGCGGCCGAACGGTCGACTTTCGTCGGATCCTTGCCGGAGAATGCACCGCCGCCGTGACGTGCGTATCCGCCGTAGGTGTCGACGATAATTTTGCGGCCGGTCAAGCCGGCGTCGCCTTGCGGTCCGCCGATAACGAAACGGCCCGTAGGATTAATGAAGTATTTCGTTTTTGCATCCAGCCATTGATCCGGAACAACCGGCTTAATGACATGTTCGCGAATGTCCTTCTGGATTTGCTCCAGTGTAACTTCTTCGGCGTGCTGCGTCGAAACGACGATCGTGTCTACGCGGACCGGTTTGCCGTCAACGTATTCGATCGTCACTTGCGTTTTGCCGTCGGGACGGAGATAGTCGAGCGTGCCGTCCTTGCGCACTTCCGACAGGCGGCGGGCAATGCGGTGGGAAAGCGCGATCGGCAGCGGCATCAGTTCCGGCGTTTCGTTGGTGGCAAAACCGAACATCAAGCCTTGGTCGCCTGCTCCGATATCTTCGTTTTCTTGACGGATGTTTTTGCCGTCGCGGGTTTCAATCGCGGCGTTGACGCCTTGCGCGATATCGGCCGATTGCTCGTTGAGCGACGTGAGTACGGCGCAGGTGGTGGAATCAAAACCGAATTTGGCCCGTGTATAGCCGATTTCCTTGATGGTGCGGCGTGCGATGGCCGAGATGTCCACATAGTCCGCACGGCTGCTGATTTCACCGATAACGAGTACAAGCCCCGTCGCTACGGATACTTCGCAAGCTACGCGGGCATATGGGTCGACTTCCAGAAACGCGTCGAGAACGGCGTCGGAAATCTGGTCGCAAATTTTATCGGGATGGCCTTCCGTTACGGATTCCGAGGTAAACAGATGTTTGCCTTTAAGCGACAATAGGATCAACCTCCTACAAAAAAAATTAGTCAGACAATATAAGCGTTCTTGCGCCTCAAGTCCGGGCTTTGTGGCGTGGGAATGTAAGGGCAAATTGCCTACACAAAAAACGAACCTTTTCCGAGTGGAAAAGGCCGTTTGTCAACTCTTCTAGTACATTATGATACCCCAACTGTCGCTTTGTGTCAACGGCTACCGATTTATGACAGCGTATTTATTGCAGTCCCAACAACGTTTGTTCGGCTTGCGCTACGAGCCGTTTTGTAATGTTTCCGCCAACGCTGCCCGCGTCGCGGGTCGCCAAACTGGACCAGTGAATGCTCCCGCCGCCGCTCGTGCTGCCCAGCTCACCTGCGAACTCCGTATCGGCAGCTCCGGGAACGGACGAAGTCAAGCCCAATTCGGCTGCGATTTCGTATTTCATCTGATTCAACACTTCACGGGATTGCGGAACGACTATTTTGTTGGAAGAACGTCTTGCCATTTGTTCATGCACCTCCAGGTTTAATGGTATCGTCGTTGTGGCTTTAGTATGCCGCGTATACGTTCCCCTGAAGCGCATAACATATTGTCAGTGCGGGCAAAATGTGACTGCATATCTTATGGTTTGGATCCGTCTGCCGGTACAGCCTTCAGCTCATATTCACCCCTGACCATTACCGTCAGGCTGTTCTTCTGGCCCGGATCGGGCGCAACTCCTCTGCCTCCGCGCGGGAAAATGATGAGATGGTTATTGGCAACGGGCTGGCCGCTCTTAATATCTTCTCCGGACGTCACATCGGCGACCCCGTTCGTATCCGGACTGTAGGCGACCGCTTTGCCGACGCGGACGACCGCTTCCGCTCCATCCCCAAGCAGCAGCGTTTGTCCGCTTGGCACGGTGACGATTTTAATTCCTGCAGCATCGGTATCGTCGCCGGATGGATCGCTGCCGGAACCTGTGTTATCAGACGGCGTACCGGGCGGCTGCGTTATCCCCCCGGTTATTGCGGCAATTTTTTGATCAACGTAGCTTTTCGTTACGACGGGATCGTCAACCGATCCCGGCGTCAGACCGCCCGCTTCGCTATCCGCAATGGTCGGCAACTGCGTTCCCGCCCATACTCCGATACCGATTACCGGGATAAGTATCATGATTTTCAGACTTTTATTACGCAAGTTCCGCTGCTCCTCCTTTAATCGAGCCATCCTCCTCTTTGCTCATCGGATCATGCTTGTTTAATGAGCCGCCGCCACCCTCTTCATAAAGAGTGTGCTGGCAGAAACGTTTGTCGCCGTATTTGACCGGCAAACAAAAGATGGAAATCTAAGAAAGTATAAGTATGGAACGTTATACTCTCTTAGATTTTGAAGATAGCCTTATGAAGATAGCCTTATTTAATAGAGTCTACTCTATTTTCCGCCGTGATTCCACCTTACTCCGAGGTCGTGAACCATTTGAGAGATTTGGATGCAAGCAGCAGCTTCGAATCCTGATAGACATCGTATACGTTGAGCGTATAGTTTTCATATTGGTTGATCTTCGACTGGATGTCCGGATCGTTCATCGTCATGGTGATCGCGGTATTCTGGGCTTCTTTTAACAACTCTTCGTTCGTTCCCGGCGCGCTTAAGGCAAACGGCTTCGAATACGTCGTTTTGCTCGAATCATTGTTTACAAACTCGATCAGCAGCTTATGATCCCCGGTAATCGATTCATATTGAGCGTCTTTGGCAAGCGTATAATCGGCCGTTATTTTTAATCCTTCGACATTATACAGACCGGTCGTATTCAAAAATGCTCTAATATGCTTCAAATCCAGCATATAACCGCCGAAGCCGATGCCTGTCAACGAGCTTTGGGTTGTAGCGGACGCCGCTCCGCTGATGGAATAGGCTACGGGGTTTACAACGACCGCCGCATCCGTCTTGCCCGGGTCGGACCCGCCGCTTCCGGTGCCGCCGTCCGAATTAGGCGCTGGTCCCGTGGGATTGCCCGTACTGCTCGGCAGAGACTGCCCGACGATAAATTGATAAGCGGATGTATCGAAATTTTTGGAGATTTTAGCCCAAGCCGAAACAAGCGCCTTGCCGCTGGGACTAATTTTATCTTTCACTTTTGCAAATTGCACCGGAATGATAATGCCGTTCTTATCCTCGATGTAGCCGCCCAAATCGGCAATTTGAGAGGCGCGCACCTCATTATTTACCGCATCGAATTCCGCATAAAAATTGTTGAACGTCTCCCCTTGAAAAACAGCCGTCCGATGAATGGTGATGGCCGCCCGTTTCCCGATGCCGTTTATGATGTATGGCGAATCAACCGGTTTTACAGGAATACTGCTCAGCTGTTGCGCGGAGAATTGATACAGCTGCTTGCCTGCTTTGTCCTGAACCGGTTCCGTGCTGACAAACGTGATCCGGTCAACGGACGTCGTAAACGGAATTGACGTATAAACAACCGCATTGTAAGAAGCCCCTGGTGCGATCGTAATCGAGTCATCCAAAGCGGCCGCTTTTTGCTCCGTGCCGATTTTCACGCCGTTCACCATAAAATATCCGCCGAGTGACGGCACCTGCTTCGTCATGTTGCTGTTGTTCGTAATGGTCAGGTTCGCGACAAGCATGTCACTGTCGCCAAGCGGAGAGCGCTGGACCGAATCAAGCTTAATGCTGTAATCATTATAAGAGAATGCGCCGCCTACGCTTCCCTGCTGGGATGAGGTCTGGAGCATATAATTCGCAACGATATAAGAGGGTTCTTTATCGGTTGCGGCTGTTTTCACGACGAGCTGGGCAGATTCGAGCTGAACGGATGACGGAATATTACCCGTCAGCGATACCGGTTTTTCAATGTTCGGGAGCAGCGTCGCATTCTCTTCTTTCGTAAAGGTGAGAGGATAACTGATCCCCGATTTGGTCATTAGATAGTATTCCAGAACCGGATTCGCGATGGATGCCGTGCCGGTATTGGTCAGACTAAAATCCAATGAGACTTGATTGCTGCCGCTTCCTTGCGTGACAAAAGCTTGGCCGGCTTCTGTCGCTACCGGACTGCCGGTCATATATACCGTTCTCGCTTGTCCGGCCGCTACCGGCGGAGCCGGTGTCGTAGAAGGCAAAGCAAATACACCGGAAGGCAGCATCACTTTAGATGCTTCATCGTTTAAAGCGACGATAAAAGAGAGCGGTTTGCCCGCTACGGCTGCCGGCAGCGCGGCATGCGCCGTCACGATTTTCCGTTCTTTTGGCTGCAAAATCGTTTGGTCGAAGCTTGGTGCCGTTACGGTATATACGGATAAACTGTCCGTTTGAATGAACAGCTTCATTTTGGACAAATCGCTTGCCTGCAGGCCGACATTCTCAAGCAAAAAGTTCACCGTTAAATATGCGCTGTTCGCATCTTTCGTGACAAAAGCCTGTTTCACGGCGCCTTTAAGCTTGTTATTGTTATACAGCATGACAGATCCGTTGTAAGCGGCTATCTTGTCAGAGACGCCCGCCGGATATGAAACGGTGCCCAATTTACGCTCGTAGTTGGCAGCTGAAAAATCCCACTTCACTACCTCAAACATTAAATCGTTGATGCGGGTACCGTTATCGACAACGGCATAATAAGTTATGTATTGCGTTGATTTTGGAGCAATCGTCTTTTTCGTCTTATCGGCTTCGATCACACTTGTTTGAAACGTTTTGCCCGACTTTGTTTTCACTCTCAGCCAATAATCGATCATATCCAGCTGGGAGGCGCCGTTATTCGTAATTGCAACGGAGAAGGCAAGCACTTTCCCGCTGCCCTGCATCAGAAAGTGCGCATCGCGGATATTCAAATAGCTGCTGGCGTTAAGCTTCACGATCTGCCCGGACAAGCTGATCTTGCTGACGGCGGCTGCAGCGTGCGGAGCAGGAAGAATACCGCCCTGCAAAAGAAAGGAAGATGCTACTATCGTTGCAGCTCCTAGTTTAAACCACTTATAACCCACATTCATTCCTCCTGATTATCTATGTAATCTATTAGACGTTTAATGGAAGAACTTTGTTTCGTTTTCCATAAACAAATATGAATTCTGGTGAAAAAGTAATAGAACCAAATTACCACATTTGTTTAGCTAGAACTAGAATAACGGAGGAAATGAATGGAGGATGAACGGGATGAGAAAAAGAAGTAGAAAAAAGCCTGCCGGATTTCCGGCAGGCTTTTAGTAAAGCTGTAATTCAGATATTAGTGCAATTACTCAACAACGATGGTAGTCGTAGCAGTTACACCGTTAGTCGTTACATAAGTCAGCGTTGCAGTTCCTTTAGCTACGCCAGTAACTTCCAGGCTGCCAAGGGTCGTGCTTGCAACTTTAGTATCGCTGGAAGTCAGAAGACCGTTGTTGGAAATTACAACTCCATATTGGTCTTTTACTTCAACGGATACCGTTACTTTGCCATTCGGAGCAACCGTGTACTCTTCTTTACCGAAGGTAACAGTTTTAGCAACCGGTGCATCCGTGGATACCGTTACTTCTTGCTCAGCAACTTTGCTGGATCCGACATAAGCGGATACCGTAGCTTTACCAGCTTTAACGCCGGCAACGCTGGTTGCGGAAGCCGTTTTGATGATCGACTCGTCGGAGCTGGTTACGAAGTCAGGCGCGGATTTAGCCAGAGCCACTTCAGTTCCAGTGGACGTTTTGCCAACCAGTTCAACACCTTTGATGTAGCCGCCAGTTGCGCCGCCGTCTTTACCATAGATCGTTCCGATCGATTTAATACCGTACGATTTAACATCAGCGGAGTCAACAACCGTTACCGTGAACTCGTAAGAGGAGTTGGCAACACCATTCAGCGAAACCGTTACTTTCGAAGATCCGGCTTTACCTTGGGCAACCAGTTTGCCACCTTCGTAAGTCACGATGGACGTATCCGCAGGTACTACAGAGTAAGTAACGTCAGTTACGGAAGATACGGCTTTCGTACGGCCATAGGTGTCAACAAAAGTGATGTTGTCCCCATCGAACGCATTGGATGCGCCATCTTCATACGTTGTTGCAACGTCTTTAATGCCGTTAACCATTTTAGGATCTGCTTTCGGGTTAACCGTCAGCGTCAGGCTACCAACTTGCGCACCGTTCACATAAGCGTAGATGTAAGCGGTCGTTGCAGCTGTAACCGAAGCTTTATCGAAAGTAAATACCAGTTGACCTTTTGCATTAACTTTCTTTGTAAAAGGAACGCTGGAGGTGATGTTGAGTTCATCCGTTCCAGTTCCGAGTTTCAGGTCTTTGCCTGCAAGCGGAGCGTTGAAGTTGTCAACTGCTGCGAAAGGAATTACTACTTCCTCACCAGCTGCAACCAGAACACCCGGGTTGCTCAGTTGAAGCTTGCTTACAATAGACGGACCGGCGATTTGAACCGTCGTCGAAGCAGTTGCGCCTGTAGCAAGGTTCAGAGCGTTGATAACCAGAGTAGCGGATTTAGCCACATCAATAGTGAGTACGCCGTCTTTATCAACGGCATAGTTGCTGACTACGCCTTGTTGGCTCAGCATGAATGTGATGCCGCCGATCACGAAACTGTTTGCACCAGCAGCAACAGCTGTTTTCGAAGTTTCAGGCAGTTTGATTTTCGTGCCGTATTGGTCGGTCAGTTCAATCGGAAGAATCAAACCGGTTTCTCCAGCGGAGATGCGGGTTTTGTCTTTCAACGGAGCAACCGTACCCAGTTTGATGGAAGTTGCCGCGCTGCCGGACACCACTTTGAACGATTTGGAAGCTGTCAGTCCGCTGGTATGCGATGCCGTTACAACGATCGTATCGTCGACTTTAGCTACACTGTCGGAAGACAGATCGTACGTGCCGTAAGTGTCTTTCGTAACCGTTTTGCTTTGAGTAGCGTTGTAAACCGTTACGTCCAGGCTCGGGTTTGCGATTTCTTTACCGAACTGGTTGTAAAGTTTAACGGCCGGATCTTGTTTGATTGCTTTTTGCAGAGAAGTAGTCGTAATTTCGACTTTAGCTGCTTTCTCGTCGGCAACGGTAACTTTAACGGCTGCAAAGCCTTTAACCGTTACGTCATACTCGCCTGCAGGCAGGAAGTTGGTGCTCAGAGCAACCGACTTGCTGTCGTCAGCCCATTTCGCAGTCAGCGTGTAAGGAACGAGACCGTTCTTCACGTCGAAAGTCAGAGCGGATTTCTCGCCGGCGCTCAGAGCGCGGTTGAACGAAATCGTGATTTCGCCTTTGTTTGTTTGCTCTGCTTTGGAAATTGATGCAGCTGCGAGAGTTGCCTCAACTTCGTAAGTTTTACCGTTGTAGTCAACGGAAACTTTCGTTGCTTGACCTGCTACGAGAGCCGTATCGAGCGTTTTCTTAACAACTTGGTTGTCAGAGAACGTAACTTCGATGTTTTTCTCGTCAACAACGTTTACGGATTTAACCGTTACAGCTTGGCTAGCGTTTGCGATTTCGTAAGCTGCGTTAACAACCAGCTCGCGAGTTGCGCCTACTTTGTAGGAAGCAGCCGGAGCGATGAAACCAGCTTCGATAGCTGCTGCTACGTAGCCTTTCGCCCAAGGAGCAACCGTACCGGAAACCGTAGCGTTTTCGTCTACTTCCAGACCTGCAGTCAGAACGAGCGTTTTAGCAACTTGCTCGATCGTAACGTTTTGGGAAGGTCCGAACAGGTTGTTGCCAAGGCCGTTCACGAGACCGGCTTTGGTAGCTGCGCCTATGTAACCTTTTGCCCAGTGGTTAGCCGAAACGTCTTTGTAGTTTGCGGCAGAAGGATCTTCAGCCAGACCGCTCAGCAGATCCAGAACTTTCGTGAATTCTGCGCGAGTGATGTTTTTGTTAAGGCCGGAAGTTCCGTCCGGATATCCGGATACGATGCCCGCTGCTTTCAGAGCATCAAATTTTTGTTGGGAAGTAAGGTCGCTAGCTGCAAATGCTGCACTTGCGAACATGGAAGTTACAAGCGCGCCTGTTACGACCAGAGATAAACTTTTCTTCATAACCTTTTTTTCTCCTCCTTGGAATTGCATCGGTTCTTGAGAGTGTTTGTGGGAAAATTCATTGCTCGTTTTCCTCATATGATGTGTCACCCCCTTCCCAGAGTTGAGCGTTTATTTGTATAAAATGATGTCTGCATCCATGCTTAGCTCTTTTGTAAGAACATGTCGCAGAAACTCGTAAATAAAGGTAGAAAAAAATGGTAGAAGGTCAAACCACTATAACATTATACAATGGCATACCATCACCGTAAAGAGGGATTTGAGAATATGTTCCAAACCGGCAGGGAGACCTTAAACCGGTCTGTTCTTCCCGTCTCTTTGCGACTCCATGTATATAAACGCAGGCGCCGCGAAAAAGTTGCGATTCGCTCAAAAAATTTTTTTAGTTTTTTTTATTGCCCGAAACAGCATGTATTCCTTGAAGATTCTATTATATTGGAACACATTAAATATAGCTTGTTTAACCGAATTCCGTCGACGCGAAACTTTTTCAATTTGCGGAACGTGTCGAAATGTGCTGTGAGATTCTAGTTGATGTTCGGCAGCCGTTTCATGCTTACAAGCACTTTTCCGAGAATGATCGAAGCGTCCGAGCGAAGCAGATTCGCCTGCGGCTCGAAGACGTTGCCTTTTTTCGGATCGTTCACGTCGACCGGAGACCCCTTGATAAAACCTTTTTGGGCGATCGCCAGCACCGATGCCTTGGCATAGTAACTGATCTTGTCATAGTCCTTGAATTGCTTCTGCAGTTGGGCGTCGATCTTGACCGGATCGGTTTGCAGCTTAAGCTCCATCGCCCGCGCGAGAATGACCGCCGCTTCTTCGCGGGTCAAATTTTTGTCCGGTTCGAAGACGCGGGGCGAAGTCCCCGGATAAACCCGTCGCGCGCCGCAGTTTCAATATATTTGAAATCCCAAAACGGCGTCGAGACGTTGCTCGTCACATCGTCAAACTGCGGCGTGCCGGTATTGTAATTGAGCGGCGTCTGCAGCGCCTTCACGATCATCGTTGCAAATTCGCCGCGGTTAATATACAGATTGGCGCCGAACTCATCTGCCCCCGCTGCGTTCATAATGCCTTTGGCGTACAAAGCTTCCAAATAATTACGGGCATAAGGGTGCGACGTAATGTCCGTATACGAATATTTAAGCTGGCCGACGACGTAATACCCGAATTCGGAGAACGGCACGGTCACCGTATTTTTCTTCGTGTCGACGATGCCGCCGGCATTCACCCATTCCGGTTTCTTCGGATCGAAACGGAATACGGTAATGATCGTCCCGTTGCCGTCTACGATTTTCGGATCGTAGGAAAGCGTCAGCGTCCCCCGTTTCGATACGATCATTTCCCTGTCTTCGGGCCGGTCGGCATAAGACGGAACGCCCGACGCCGGGAACTGGTACGGATCGATGCCGTACTTCAGCGGATCGTTCACCGTTCCCGTTGCCGGGTTGTCGGCAAGGCCCGCGTCGATCCAAAACACATTGCTTGCTTTCGAAAAATGGTCGGAGAACGTTCCGCTGAACATGTTTCCGAGGCTGGCCAAGATGAGATCGAAGTTGGCCGGCTGCGCTTCGAACTCATGCCTGTCGACGACGCCGTCCTCGGGATTGGCGATGCCGAACAACAGCTGATGTCCCGTAAACACTTGGTTCTTAAGCTCTTGCGGGACATTATAATCTTTGCGAATCAGGGTCGTCCCTTTCGGGAACGAAAGCTGAACCGAGCTGTCAAACACTTTATGCGCGTTTTTCATCGGTTCCATATACGCCGCACCTGGAATATTGGTTGGCGCATAGGTGACGGTTATCGTATCCGATGTGCTGTCGTTCGCATTCTGGATCGTAAATTTAAGCTTGTTTTCGCCGGCCTTCAGCCCCGAAACGACCGCTTTATACGCCGTCCGGTAGTCGATGACGCCGTCGTTGTCGGCATCAAAATCCGTTTTTTCCGCGACTACCTTATTGACGACGACGGATGTGGCATTCGGCGCATCGATAACGATTTCCGCATAGTTCTGATTGACAATCCGCTTGGACGTCAGCGGCCGAAGCACTTTGTATGGCAGCGCGGTTGGATCCACTTCAAGCCGGTAGCCGGCGCGGGCGCCCGCTTCGCCGTTGTTATAAACATAGAAGTTGTAGACGCTGGAGCTGCCGTCCGTGCTCAAATCCTGATTGTCCAAAATAAACGAGAACGTCTGCGTTTTAACGTCATACATCACCGTCAGCTTCTCCACTTTTTTCACCGGCTCAGGATTTACAAGCGCGATATCCGGAGCGGCCGGATTGGAGCTGTCGATAATTTTCAGCTGATTGTTCAGCGTCCACACGATCGGCGTTTTAAGCGTTGTGCCCTCGATTTTCAAGATATAGTCGGCGGGGTTCGTAATTTTACCCCATTCCGCATCGGCCGAGCTTTGATCGGTAATTGTGCCGAAGTCCAGAAAATCGAAGGTTCCGTAAATGTTCATCTTCGGTTCTTTGGTTGTGAACACGCTGCCCGATTTCGGGAAGTTCGGATCGTTAGCCAGCGGCTTGCTGCCGAAATCGGTGCTGTACGGATAGACCGTATCCGATTGCGCCGGGATGACCGGAATGTTGAGCTGGTTCAAATAAATGCTGATCGTGTTTTCATAAGTGTTTTTCGAGCCTTTATAAACGAAACGCAGCTTGTATTCTCCGCCGCCTGCTTTGAGAAAGTCAATCGCATCCTTAACGGCGCCCGTATTGATATCTCCCGTCAGCTTGAAACGCGTCGGATCTGACGGATAGGCTGTGTCCTGCTCGATCGCAAACTGGGTGTTGTTAATATAAAAGAACATCGTCTGCGGCTGGCCTGACGCCGCTGCATAGCGGATTTCGGACGTGTCGTTCAAATTGCTCAGCTTCGCCTTGAAGCTGCTTAGCGTCCCCGTAACGATGTCGCTCATCGCCGAGGCGTTGGTCGAATCAAAATTAATCGACATGCCGTCGTACACGGAGGTGTACTGCAGGAAAGGGCCGAACAGCATATTAAAGGTGACCGACCCGGTGCTGCCGCCGGAGCCGTTCAGCTGAAAGGTCACCGTTTGCGTCCCTTCGAACGGCAGTTTGGTGAACACATAAATTTTGCGTTCAAAAATCCGGTTGACGCCGTCAACCGACTTCGTAATGAACTCGGATTTTGCTTCCGTCCCCGTATATCCGGTCGTTACGGTCGTTCCGGACGCGTTTTTGATTCCCGTTACCGCAATCGTAGATGGAGAACCCGAGGAGTTGCCGATCAGCACTTCCATCGCCAGCGGGGAATCGTAAATATTTTGACCTTCGAGCGGCTGGCTCGCAATTGTTGCATCGCTTAGCGTCTTATAGCCGGGCAAATAATTGATTTGATCGATATACGGCTGGTTCGAATCTTTAAGCGTAAACGCCAGTCCGTTCACGCCTTCCGTATTTTTGGTCACTTCGTTGAAAGCTTTCAAATCCAGCGAGTAGCGATGATCATAAGTAAGCGCGCTGGTGATATTGTTTACAGTCCTGGTGAAATCGTAAATGAAAAAAGCATCCGTATCAGCCGGGCTTCCATTAGCCGCACTGTTCGTCTGGAACGTACCGCTCAACGCATCCAGCTGATAGGTTACCGTAATAGGAGTACCAGGGTCCGGATGCGGCTTCATGGAACCGCCGTCCATCTGATAGTTGTTCGGCACGATGACGGTACCGGTGAAAGACAGATTGGAAGTGCTGCCGGCATTCCCGGTCGAAAAATTGGGTGATTTCTCCAGCGCGGCACTCGTGTTATTTTGCGTATCGTTAATGTTTACATCATAAAACGTGACCTCACCGTTATAAAAGGCAATGTCGCGCGTCGTCACGATCGACTGGTTGTTGTTCGTCACCGTAATTTCAACCTGGTTTTTGCCTTTCTTCACCGTGAGCGGCGACAGCGTAAACTGGTAATTGTTCGTGCTGCTGACGCTGTAGGAACGGCTGCTTCCGTTCACGCTGACCGTTACTTTGCTCGCATTGGGCGCGTTGCCGGTAATGGCGATATCGGCGCTCGTTCTTCCGTTGGTAGCGCTCGAATGAACGACGGTCGTTACATTTTCATTCATGTCGAACGATTGTCCGTTCAGCTTGGCGGCGAGGTTGTAAAAAACCGGACCGTCATGATAGGTAATATAAATGGAATTGGTTACTTCCGCCCCGTTGTACAATCCTTTGAACGTAATGCGGTTAAGACCGGAAAAAAGCTCCAAGTTGCTGACTGTAAGCGTATATCCGTTCAGGTAGATCCCGCCGGTAACGCCTTCCTTCTTGGACCCGATCTGATCATCTGTTGGAGATGACGTCCCCCCATTGTTGACGATCTGATAAATGCTGTACGAAATCGATGAAGCGCCGATGTTGCTGACCGAACCGGTCAACGTCACGCGCCCGTCCGTCGTGACGCGGGGCTGCGTCGAATCGCTGCTTTCACTTGGAAATGTAAAGTAACCCGCAGCAGCCGCTTCGACGGAAGAGCTGTTATAGGCCGGCAGGAACTGAATGACTAACGTCAAGAGCAGAAACAAAATACCATATCGTTTTAACACGGTTAGCCCCCTCCAAAATGTTAACTGAACATTTTATCGGCTTGGAGCTGGAAAAAGTTTAGGAGCGGAGGGAAAAAGGAGCGCTGCACGGGACTGTTTGCCCGCAACAGAAAGCTTAACAACGCTAAAATATTAAAGCGCATGGACTTTCTGTTCGGCATGAAAAGCTACCTCTTACGTAGGGTCATTCATCGTGGAAATGGCTTCGAATAGGAGCTTTTCTTATCTTCCGATCGCCACCGTCCCCGGATTCTGGGATTCAGTAAACCCTTAGCAGGGTTAGAATCCGGGGCAAAAGCAAGCCTATGCTTCCGAAGCAGCTTTCTGGCGAAAGCTTGTAGCTTACGCTTCTCCAGATTCAAACAGTCCCGCTCCGCTATCCTTTTTCAATGTGGAAGGGCAGATAGGGCTGGGCGAGAAAATTGCTAACGGGCAAATGTTAGATTAACATTTTTTCACCTGCATCAGTAAGTGCTAAGCCATTCTGTTTGTCTCGAATAAACAACTTAACCTGTAAAGACTGAAAATTTGCTCTATTATCGTTTGACTGGAAGCCAATCTAGTACTCTTTGAATTTGGGTGTCCCAATATTTCCAATCATGATCTCCAGGACCTTCTTCGTAAGTTATATCAAGCCCAATATTTTGTGTGAAATCTTTAAAATCTTTATTAACCTCATAAACATAATCTTCTGTTCCACTGCATTGATAGAGTTTAGGAATCTCTGTATTGGATTCTTTGACTCTTTGTGCAAGGTATTTCAGATCGTGCTCCGTTCCGCTCAAGTCTCCCCTATCTCCAAATGCATTCATAGCAACTTGATGCAAAGGCAGCAGAGTAGGACTTCCTTTGTGCGTTTTTTGAGCTAAGCTGTTAGCGACCTTATATAAATTAAGTGCCCCGGATAGGCTTGCAGCAGCAGCGTATTTTTCCGGGTTGCTGAGGGCAAGCTTGAATGCTCCGTATCCCCCCATTGATAATCCGGCAACAAAATTTTCTTCTCGCTTGCTGGAAAGAGGAAACAACATTCTCGCTAACTGTGGCAGCTCTTCGCTAATATAACTATAATAAGGTTTACCATAAGCCATATTCGTATAAAAACTGTGATCTGCTGCCGGCATCACAATCGCGATTTTTTTTGCCTCAGCATATCTTTCAATCGAGGTATTTCTCAACCAGGCACTATGGTCATCCGACAAGCCATGGAGCAAATATAAAGTAGGATACTTCTTCCCTTCTTCAAAATATTGCTCAAGTCTCCCAAAATTTTCATCATCCATTGTCGGAGTAGGAATATAGACGAACATAGAAGTTTGCAACATTAATTTTCTAGAAAAAAACTTACATTCCATTAAAGCCAAAAAAACCACACTCCATTCGTATTAATAACTTTTTATGCTTTAACAGAAATAGGATAAAAATATTAAGGGAGAGCATCTCTCCCCTTAACAATATTATTGTTATGATTTATCTCCAGTTTTTAAACAATGTTTCAATTTCCTCTAAAGTTTGAGTAGAGTTAGATTTGTTTGCAACAAACTTCTGTAATACATGGCCGATATCGGTTGCTATAGGAAAGTAGTCCCAAAATGCCACTGGCACCACTTTTCCTTGTTCAAGATAAGATAATAAATCCATATTGATGGGACCAACGAATTGCTCTACCGGCTTGATCGTTTTCATGGCTGGAACTTGATGAAAACCTTCAACGAGAGTTTTCTTCCCTATATCTGAGGTCACAAGGAAATTCAAGAACTTTTTGGCAATTTCTTTATTCGGAGATTTGTTGTATACCGCTAGTGAATAAATTTGCATATTTAATTTATCATTTACTTTAATGTCATCCATAAATGGGTATGGCATTATTCCCATTTTTAATCCAGGATTTGATTTATTAACACTGTCTTGAATCCAATTCCCTTGTAAAGCCATCGCAGCCTTTCCATTTACCAGATCATTTGCCTGCGTAGTTCCATCAGTTGTTAAATCTTTATGGTTTCCATGTTCAACTGAAAAACGTAAAACATCAAGCATCCCTTCAAATAAGGGGTTACCAACAAGATGTGCCTTGCCATTCCTAAGGTCTTCAATAAACTGAACGGGATTATCTACTCTAGCTATAGCATTATTAAAAAAATGTGCTCCTAACTGAAATAATGGTTCTCCATAAGAGTTAACAAACGGCTGGGTTCCAGTATCCTCGAGCTTTTGTGTAACAGCTTTTAGCTCTGTGAACGTCTTCGGTGTTGCTGTGATGCCTGCTTTTTCAAAGAGTTCTTTATTATAAACGAGCCCAGCCCCTTCAATAATATAGGGCATCCCTAACAGCTTGCCGTCCCTCGTGACAAATCCTTTCGTACCTTCATATAAATCACCTACCCACGGTTGGTCGGACAAATCCTCATAAAAGTCCTTCCAGACATCTACATTCCAGTTATTGAAAATATCAGGCATATCACCGGCAGCGTATCTTGCTTTCAAAGTTGGATCAAAGTCGATTGAATTAACATACGAGAACTCAACTTTAACTCCAGGGTTCTGTTTCTCAAATTCCCTGGCTATATCTTTGTATCCTTCAAGGTTCTTATACTCAACCACTCTAATTGTTACTTCTTTTTGTTTATTGGATCCATCACCATTCGATGCTTGATCTGTTTTTGATTGATTTCCACTAGAAGAACATGCCGACAGTAATGTTCCCAGTATTATTACCGTACAACCAACCGACCAAATCTGTTTCATCCTTAACCCTCCAGTAATTTTTTGGGATTGTGATTGCTTATGAGAACAAACCCCTAATACGGAACGATTTGGCATTTATTAGGTGATTGTTTGTTCAACTCGTTTACCCTTTTACAGAGCCGGCTGTAATACCCTCAATGATATAACGTTGTAGGAACAAGAAGAATAATAACAGGGGGGCAGAGGTCATGACTAATGCAGCCAATGCTGTATTCCAAGCTTGTTCATGGTCACCGAAAAAGGTGCTAACAGCAAGTTGTACAGTACCGTAACCCGGTTTTTGCAGCATAATGTTTGGAAGCAGAAAATCGTTCCATATCGTAAACGAATTAATCAAAATAACTGTAACGACCATTGGCTTCAGTAAAGGAAATACAATTTTCCAAAATACTCGGTACGGACCGCAACCGTCTATTCGTGCCGATTCCTCAAGCTCAATTGGAATGGATTTAAGAAATCCATGAAATAATATTACAGCAAAAGAAACTCCGAGCCCCCAATATACAACAATGATTCCTTGAATATTGTTCATTAAATGAAACCATTTCGCGACCTTGATCAAAGGGATCATGACCGCTTGAAACGGAACTGCCATTGAAGCTATAGACAATCCAAAAAAGAAATTATTCGTCCGAGTTCCATGTCGCGCGATTCGGTAGGAGCCCATTGCTGAAATCAAAGCAATCCCAATTGACCCTAGCAATGTGATAACAATCGTATTTCGAAATGCAAGCGGAAGATCGATAGATTTCCAAGCAGCAGAAAAGTTTCCCCATTCGAAAATAGTTGGAAGGCTTGCCGCGTTCCGGGTAATTTCGGCAAAAGTTTTGAGTGAATTGCTTAATACTAGATAAAAGGGAGAAAGAAATACGACAAGCAATAGCAATAGAATTAGTTCAATGAGGAACAGCTTGCGGAAATAAGTGGCATGCATCACACTTGCACCTCCCGCTTCTTCGTCAAATACACTTGGATGATTGAAATAATCATGACAATAAAGAAGAAAACGATTGCTTTTGCAGCCCCCAAGCCCATGTTATTTTTTGCAAATGCTTCAGTATATATGTTCATTGCGATTGATTCAGTAGAAAGAAAAGGCCCTCCTTTTGTAAGGGCATAGTTTAAATCAAATGATTTGAAAGCAGCGACTGTAGATATAAAAATACAAACTGTAATAGATGGCATGATCATCGGAAAAATTACATCGCGAAGAATCTGTGGGGTTTTAGCTCCGTCAATCGTAGCTGCCTCGATCAAATCTCGCGGTACATTTGCCAAACCGGAAATATAATAAACCATAATATAACCGACTGCCTGCCAGACAAACACAATAACTAGCGCCCAAAAAGCGGTTGTTTCATTGCCCAGCCATGGTAGATTAAAAAAAGCAATGCCACTATATTCACCTATAGTAGAGAACCCCTGAGAATATATGAAAAGCCAAATGAAACCAAGTATTATTCCGCCAATTACGTTAGGCATAAAAAATAATGTGCGCAGTACATTTCTGCTCTTTAAAGGTTTAGATACAAAATATGCTATTATGAACCCAATGACGTTGCATAGAATAACCGACACAAATGTAAAACGAATCGTAAACCAGAGTGAATGTAAGAACTGTGTATCATTAGTGAATATAAATTTATAGTTATCTATGCCAACCCAAGGCATTTTATCTGACAAACCATTCCAATTCGTAAATGAATAATAAATACCAAAAGTAAAAGGAATGGCTGTGATCAAAGTGAATAAAATAACAAAAGGACCCATAAATACAATTTGTTGCATAATACTTGTTGACCAAACTCTATTCATCACAATACACCTCACCTTACCCATGATCGCCGTCTGTACATTGGCGGAACCGCTATCGCTGACAGAAACATGTTGGTGATTATTTGGAATAATAGCGAACTTCAAACGTTTTGCAGCCATTTGGCGCCACCCAAGGACCATGCTTCATGCCGGGCGGACGGCAAGCCACCATACCCGCAGTAAACTCCTGATTCAGTGTCAGGTCGATGATTGAGCCTTCAATGATGTACAGTTCCTCCCAAAAATCATGAATCTGTACCCCGTTAGGAGTCGTATCGGTTCCTGGCGCAAAGATGAGGATACGTGTCGCGACACCCGATTCCGGATCTTTGGCGATTACTCTTTCAGATAAACCTTCCACCTTGCTGAAAGGTACCTCCGCAAATTGACGATAATCGGTAAATTCCAGTTCCTGTTTTCCCATTTCTTATTCCTCCTCAGCGTTTTTTAAAAGTTTCATTTGATATTTAAGCTCGAGCTTGCGGCCTGCCTTACGATCTATCAGTTCAGCCCGGAAAGAGCCTCCAAACACAAATCCTCCGTGAAGCGGCAGTGTTCCGCAATAAAGCGCCATGTCGGAATCTGCATAGCCTCTGTCTTTTACAATTCGCATCAACTGTTCCGGATGCAGAAACTCGCCTAACTTTCCGGATTGATATAATTGCTCACCGCCATCGATCTGTACCCAGCTTTTTATTTCAATTTCATCCCAGCGGTCAATAAACGAATCAAGCAGCCAGAGCTCTTTAGTAACCGTTTTGGCGCAAACTTGTTTTGATTTTTGGATCGATACCGCCTCCAGCACCCGATCCGTATGGTCGCTGCCAAGCCCTGCGTACCAACTTCCATCCATGTGGAGCAATACGACTTCAGCTTCACCGCTGCTGTCGTTTTGAACAACCGTGATTTCACTCGAGGTAAGAAGCAGTTCCGGGGAAAGATCATACAGCATTGGAACCTGTGGCGGGGCGGGAATACCCAATTCTTTTAATTCCGCAATATGTTTCTTGACAGAATCTTGATCTTTGCCTGTATAACCGGCAATAACTAACCGTTTTGGCGTCCAGTTCATCACGGTCTCATCGCATATAAATTCCATATTTATGTACATCCTTTCTCGTTAGCCATCCATGCCCCTCTCGGGGCACCACAGAGTAATGAAAATTTTGGTGCGGCGTTCTATACTATTCTTACGGCTGGTGAGGAAGGTCGTTAAGCTATGGTGTCGCGAACCCATCCGTTAGTCTGACTACGACGATCACGGTGCACCACGGTATGTCGCTCCTTTTGGGAAGCACGCGGGGTAGAGTAATCCTTTCTGGTTGTTGCACCAGTCCTCAATTTCAATTGCCGTAGAAAGGTGAATGTTATGGATGTCCTCATCGAGCGCGCTTGCGGTTTGGATGTTCACAAGAAGTCCATTACCGCTTGCGTCATGACTCCCGAAGGAAAGGAGATTAAGACCTTTCGTACGCATACGGTGTTCCTGCTGGATTTAATCGACTGGATCAAGCAGCATCGCTGTACGCACGTGGCCATGGAGAGTACCGGTGTTTACTGGAAACCAATCGTCAACCTGCTTGAAGCCGAGGAGATTCAATTCCTCGTCGTAAACGCACAGCACATTAAAGCTGTTCCCGGCAGGAAGACGGATGTGAAAGATGCCGAGTGGATCTGTAACCTTCTGCGTCATGGACTGCTCAAACCCAGCTACATTCCGGACCGTAACCAACGCGAACTCCGCGAATTAGTCCGTTACCGTCGCAGCCTGATTCAGGAACGCTCTCGTGAACATAACCGGGTTCAGAAGGTCCTTGAAGGCGCCAACATTAAGCTCGCTGCTGTTGTCTCCGACATTATGGGCGTGAGCAGCCGCGATATGATGGGGGCCATGATCGAGGGAGAAGAAGATCCCGAAAAGCTGGCAGCTTTCGCGCGACGAACTCTGAAGAAAAAGAAGGAAGAGTTGGAATTGGCCTTACGCGGCAACATGAGTGCCCACCAACGGATCATGCTGAAAACGATGCTCACACACGTCGATTTTCTGAATGAGCAGATTCTCGAACTGGATACGGAGGTAGCCAAACGGCTCGACCCTTTTCAGCAAGACATTGAACGTCTAGATACCATTCCAGGGATCGGCCGACGAACCGCAGAACAAATCCTTGCCGAAGTTGGGACTGATGTCGGTTCGCGCTTCCCATCCGCCCCTAATCTCTGTTCATGGGCGGGCCTAGTTCCAGGGCAGAATGAAAGTGCCGGAAAACGAAAATCCTCAAAAACTCGCAAAGGCAACAAATATCTCCGAGCGGCACTGATTGAAGTCGCCCATTCCGTATGCAGATCCGACAACTACCTAGGAGCACAGTACAGACGCATTGCCGCCCGAAAAGGCAGACACCGAGCAGCCGTAGCCGTCGCGCACTCCATCATGACCATTGTTTATTACGTTCTTACACGAAAAGAAGATTACAAAGATTTAGGAAGTCATTATTTTGAACAGCGACAACAAGAAGCGATCGTGAGACAAGCCGTACGAAAGCTTGAGAATCTTGGTTTTCAGGTAGCCCTCTTTAATTCGGAGGCCTCTTAGCGTTTCAATGTCTCAAAATTGCGAAGAAGCACAGTTTTTAAAAACCATAAAAGCTGGGCTTAGTTTCGTGCTGCCATTTTTGGGTCTGAGCTAATAGTAATTTTCGGGGTAGCCTATAACACACGATGTTTCAAGCTCGGGAACGTTTCTCTTATTCGGGATACCTCGGACGGATCGATTTCCGATTTTACGATGGTTTCTTGTTCTCCGCCTGACGCCAACGTAATGCCCCACGGATCAACTATGGAACTGTGTCCGCCGAGTAGAACATTCCGGGTTGTTCCTACACAATTACATGAAATAAGAAAGCTTTGATTTTCCAAAGCGCGCGTAGCATTAAACAGCTTCCAATGCTCAAGACGCTGATGCGGCCAAGCCGAGGTAACAAGGAACATCTCCGCTCCCAAGTCAACCTGCTGACGGTAAAGTTCAGGAAACCGAAGATCATAACACGTTGTCAATCCGACCTTCCCGAATTCAGTATCGATTACTTTCGCGCCATCCCCCCTTGTCAGAAGTTCACCTTCTTTTGAACCGTAGCGGAATAAATGCGTTTTATGATAAGTGCCTGCCAGCTTGCCTTGACGATCAAACAGAATGCTTGTGTTGTAATAGTTTCCGTCCTTCTCTTCGACAAAGCTTCCCGCAAATAAATAGACCCCGTGGCGTCTCGCAGTTTCAGAAAATAAGGTAACGAAGGGACCTGTGATCGGCTCCGCCTCTTCTGTATACTTATCAAACGAAAAGTAACCGGTCGCCCATATTTCCGGCAGCAGGATCAGATCCGCGTCTTGAGCAGCCTGATCCACCAGCCCGGCAGCACGTTCAATTCGCTGTTCTTTACTCTCCTGATCCTTAATTTCCAATTGAATGGATGCAATCTTCATAACTCTCTGTCCCCCCCTTTTTGAGATCATGGATAAGCGTTAAGCAAGATTAATCAGTGCGTTCTTCATTTCGTCATCCAGCTTCTTAATCAATTCAGCTTTGTATGTTTTGACAAATGCCGGCTGGGCAACAATTTTGCCGCCGTAGAAGATGATGTCTCGAATCTCCTTTACGTCCACTTCCAACAGCGCCATTTTTAACGTAAGATCTTCTGTTTTAGCGACCTTCACAACTGCATTCCCTTTAATGGAATACACCGTCTCATGGGAAATAAAATTCAAAACCAATTTGGGATCCTCTTTCAATATCCGTACAAAGTCGGATTTGGCGTCGATTGCAAAACGAACCGTTTTCGGACCTACTGCATAGACCCATGAAAGAGCCGTCGAAAATAGATCCCCGTTTTCTTTATTCACTACATTTAGGAGCACAATATTCTGGCCTTGTAACTCGGATCTCATTCCGGCTGTAAGCTCGGTCGTCAATTTGGACATGTCCTATACCTCCTTTAATAATGCTTTCGGCACGGTATAGCTCCCCAAAAAACGATCGACCATCTCAAGAGGTTCATGATAACCATAATTACGGTATGCGTGCCCCCTTACGACAAATGGAGCTCCGTTGTAAAACATTTCATATTGTTGGTGACGTCCAGCGAACTCTGAACCGATGATGTCCCATGCCAATCGGTACAATTGAATTCTTGCCTCTGAATCGACGCCGGAAGCACGTATATATTGGCGGATGTCATCTTTGGTTTCTGGATTGACCATCTCATGATAGGAGGAAGGCAACTGCAGCACGCCTCCACCGACAAGCTCGCGCAGAATTTTAATTACACCTGCATAAATTTGATCTTGCATGCCAACTATGCCATACAAAAAACGCGCATTAGGACGTGCTGTACCATTCTTATCCACTGTACACTCATACTCACTTGCAAGCAGCATGCCCTCAACCGTCGCAGCCAATGAAGCCAGTTCACCTAACCGTTCCTGTACCTGCGGGAACTTGTCAGTCCCCCCCATTGCGGTAATCTTTCGGGCTACTCCGATCGTAAATTTCAATTTTGTACTCAGTCGAATTTGCGCCTGATTGTTCCCCAGCACATGAGCCGGTGTCTCATGGAACTGCGCCCTCGTTGCTTCAATGTTTTTATATGTGAATACATGCTTCCACGGTATGAATACATCGTCGAATACAACAAGCGAATCACTTTCGTCAAATTGAGTGGAAAGAGGATAATCAAATATACTTTCCTTGCCTGTTGCATAGGTAGGACGCGGGTATAGCTTTAAACCGGGCGTATCTATCGGCAGGACAAAGGATATAGCATAATCCTCATCGCCCGGTCTGAGCGGCGTAATACAGCTAACAAATAAATAGTTTGAAACTGCAGCGCTCGTCCCGAGCATTTGCGATCCACGTACGACAATGCCGTCTTTCCTCTCTTCAAGAACACCTACCGGTAAATATTTTTCTTCCTGTTCATGTGCGGCCTTGCTGCGATCCACCTGCGGAGGAATGATGACATAGGTTACAAACAAGTCTTCATCGCGAGCGTACTGATAAAAGTCCAATACGTTCTGCCGGTATTCACCGAATACATCAGGATAACTTGCGAATCCGGCCAAAAAAGCGGCGACATGATCCGGGCTGCGTCCTGCGAACCCGCAAGTCGCATCCGCCCACTTGGCAATCGCTCGGCGGCGAACTGCCAAATCTTCGCGGCTACGGGGAATCATGAACACTTTATTGGCGGTTGTCCCGTCCTCTGTCGTATAAATCATGTCATTGGAAGGATCAGCAGCCAAATCGTACAATCTCGCAAAAGACTCTGAAATGCCTCTGAAAGCGGGATGTGACGTGACATCCTGGACTTTTTCACCATTCACATAGATACATCTGTTATCTTTCAAAGAGTTCAAATATTGTTTGCCATTACGAACCATCGCTGATCATCCCTTCATTTCATTTGCACTTAGTATGTTGTGTTGTGTATACATAAAACTTCAAAAAAAATGTTTGAATGATTTATGTTAGATTAGCTAACTCGATTCTATGCGTTAGGTTCTTATTAGTCAATAGTTTTTTTAATTTTGAATAAATATCGCAGTTTTCCTGACATGAAAGAAAAAATACTATAAATATAAAAATTGTAATCGCTTTCTTTTTTTGGTTATTATCATTTATCATCCTAATATTTAAATTATTAAAGATTGTTTTGTCTTATTTAAATGTAAAATCATCGCTTCACCGGATTTTTCTTCGTCTCTGCTCTCCATACAAGAAATAATAGTCAAATGCTCCTCTAACACCTCGTTCATCCGGTTACTTTTTTTAATCGCCCTCAGCCCTATAAGCTGTGACAAATTGTGAAGATTCAGCAGCACTTGCTCAATTAATTCGAAATCGACAAATTTAACAAAGGAAATATGAAATAATTGGTCAAGTTTAATAAACGCGATGTCATCGTTGGCTAACATAGCTTCTTTTTGCTGCTTACAAATATTTTTCAGTATCTTCAATTGTTCCGATGTAATGATTTCGGCCAGTTTACGGATCATTTTCGTTTCAATTGAAGTACGAAGCAAAAATATTTGCTCGATTTCGCTTTCCGTCACTTTGCGAACTGTCATTCCTTTGCGCGGAATTGAAACGATCAAGCCTTCTTTAATTAAATCCTGCAAAGCTTCCCTAACAGGTGTTCTCGATGTGTTCAGTAGTTCCGCCAACTTCACCTCAGTAAATATTTCTTCCGACGAAATATAGCCGCTCAAAATAACGTGCTTAATTTCATTGTAAGCCATTTCCTTTGTTGTGGAAGGTTTATCGATAGGTTTTAAATTAAACTTGGTTGAAGCCATATCAATCCATACCTTTCTAGTTTATGATTTATGTATACATAATACGCAACTTATCAAATAACGTCAACACAATATAAAGGAGTTTTTTTACAATAGAGCGGGCTTCAACTTTCGGCTATCTAAAGGTTTTTGACAAACCACATATCCCTCACCTCATTTAAAAAGATTAAACGAAATGTTGAACATATTACTTACATCTTCTCCTAGCCGAGGGATGCCGGGTTATTTCTTTCCTAACGGCTGCCACAGCCTCTAAGTTTAATGAAAATGACCCTTTTTAAGTTCTAACGGAGATGAGCGCAGCTATTGGTTGCAGGAATAGCCCTATTTGGGCGGGAACGATCAGATAAGGTCTCTCATAACCGTTACATTTTGCAAAAGGGTATTTTGAGCACAATAACGTCTTTGCCAGCCGTTACCTCCCGAAGGTCATTCATCCATTCCGTACGCGCAGGCTGAACCTGCGACCCCATCGTTGCCAACGATCCGCTCTATCCACAATTGTTAGATTCGCATAACTTCCTACTACAACGAAAAAAGCTCCATTCCCCCTCGGAAGGAGAAACAGAGCCTGTATGAATAGATATTTTATTTGGAACGGGACTGCGCCACCATCTTCACCTTGATCCGTGCGAAGAAATTCAGCAGCGGGCGGCGGGTCTTGTCCACAATCCCGATCAGCTCCGCGCCGATCTGCAGCGCGAACATGAGCAGGCTGATGACGACGAACGTTACCCAGCTGGCCGCATGGAATTGGACGAAGATCGACTGCACGATCGCGCAGCCTCCGAAGAAAGCGGCAACGCCGTAAATGATCAGAACGGTGCGTCTGTGGCTGAAGCCGAGCTCGCGCAGACAATGATGCAGATGGCCTTTGTCCGGCGCAAAGATCGGGCGTTTGTTAATCCAGCGGCGCACAATCGCGAAGAACGTGTCCGACAGCGGAACGCCGATAATAAGCAGCGGTGTCACGAACGATACGATCGTAACCTGCTTGAAGCCGATCATGGACAGCGTCGCCAAACTGAACCCGAGAAACAGCGAGCCGGAGTCCCCCATGAAAATTTTGGCCGGGTGAAAGTTGAACACCAGGAAGCCCAATATGCCGCCGAGCAGAAGGCTGCTCATCAGTATAATCGGTTCAAAGCCCATAAAGCTTGCCATGACGAGAATCGTACCGATCGCAATGCCGGATACGCCTGCGGCCAAGCCGTCGAGGCCGTCGATCAAGTTAATGGCGTTCGTTACGCCGACAATCCAGAATATCGTGAGCGGAATACTGACCCAATCGGCAACGGGCTGCATCGATTGACCGAAAGGAATGTTGAGCAGATCGATCTTGACGCCGAAGACGAAGACGACGACGCACGCAGCGGCGATTTGTCCGAGCAGCTTCACTTTGGCCGACAGCTCAAAGCGGTCATCCAATGCCCCGATCAGCACGATAATCGTGCCGCCGACGAGCACGCTTTTGATCAAATTCATATCGTAATGACTCAACAAACCGCTGGGAATGAACGGAAGAACCAGCAAAAATGAGCCGATAAAAGCGATATAAATGGCCAATCCACCGAGACGCGGCATAATTCGGGTATGAACTTTCCGGGCATTCGGCTTGTCGATTGCCCCAATACGGAATGCAAATTTTTTCACTAGCGGCGTCATCGTAATCGCCAAACCAAGGGCTACTGCGAATCCTATGACGTAAATGAAAATCGAGCTCACTGGTCTCCATCTCCCCTTTTCTCTACCGGAATGAATTATACTCCGATTGAAAAAGAAACTCCAACGTCGTTTTCCGGCGATTTCAACGGTTTTTGGGCATATTACGGTTTCGGAGTGCGTTTTGTAACGTTTTCTTTCTCGCGCATCACTTTCACGGCGAATTTCGGCAAAACAAGCATTCTTTTATAACGCGACGGCTGCTGCAGCAGCCGGTAAAACCACTCCAGCCGCAGCTTTTGGAATACGACCGGCGCCCGCTTCAGCTTGCCGGCGATAATGTCGAAGCTGCCGCCCACGCCCATCAGCAGTGGAACGCCAAGCTCGTGCTTGTAACGCGCCAGCCACGGCTCCTGTTTGTCGGCCGAGCGGGCCACAAACAGCATGTCGGGCGCTGCCGCGCGGATTGCGGCGACGACTTCTTCGTCCTCGGAGGCGCCGAAGAAGCCGTCGCGGACACCCGCGATCCGGATGCCCGGAAATTTGGCCTGTAAATTTCGCGCCGCCTCTTCAATGACTTCCTGCGTCGTGCCGAGCAAATACGCCGACCAGCCGCGGCTCTCGCCTTCCCGTAGAAGACGGTGCATCAGGTCGAAGCCGGGCACCCGCTCGGCTACCGGCTCGCCGACATAACCGGCGGCCCAGACAACGCCCGCGCCGTCCGGCACGATGAGATCGGCCTGCTGCATCATGTTCATATAGGCCGGATTTTCAAGCGCCGACATCACCATGATCGGATTGGCCGTAATCACTTGCGTCGGCTGCCGACGTTCAATGACGTCCGTCAAATAGCGGACCGTTTCATTCATTCCCATTTTGGAAAATTCGACGCCGAAGATCGGCACGGTCGAAAAGGGCTCAGCCGCAGCAGCTGAACTGCGGACTGTAGATACATTTGTTTCCATATAAGGCTAAGTCACCTCGTTGTTCTATGACGCAAATACTGTACGATTTGTTGCGCGGGTCTGCGCGCTTCCCGCTTCAGCTCCGCAATGGCCGGTGCGTGCACCGCCCGCCACTCTTCGCCGGAATCGAGCAGCCGCTCGGCCGCATCCGCGAACGGCTCGGCCGCGAGCGACTCCGTTGTGCCGGCCGGCCGCTCGCCAAGCCGCTGCAGAAAGGCATCGATCTTCGGATCGTACGATAAACCGATCATCGGAACGGATTGATTGGCCGCGTAGATGAGGGCATGCAGCCGCATGCCGAACAGCAAATCGCAGCGGCTGACCTCCGCCAGCATTTGGCGGGGGTCGTGTCCCGGCGCGGCGAGCTCGGAGCAGCCGCCGGCGCCGAGGGCTTCAAGCCGTTCCATCACTTGGCGCGATGCTTCCGCATCGCCCGGGCTGTGGAACGGCAGGAACCGCAGGCGCACCGCGCGGCGGCGTGCCAGCGCGGCGAGCGCCTCCGCGGCGCGGGCCAGGTCGGCCCCGTCCTTGCGCCAATGGCGCAGGGACACGCCGACCAGCGGCACCGCCGCCGGCCGCGCATCCGGCGCAGCCGCGCCCGCGGCCCGCGCGCCGGGGCCGCCCGGCTGCGCGCCGCCGCCCGCCGCCGGAGCTTCGCTCCCGGCGGCTGCGCCGCTTTCCGCCGCGCCGGCATCGCCGCGCGGCGCGGCTCCTGCCGCTGCCGCCTCATCCGGCAGCGGCAGCCCCATGACCGGATCGGGAACGATCTCGATCCGGTCCGCCGGGACGCCGATCCGCCCAAGCAGCTGGGCGGACTCGGCGTCCCGCACCGAAACATACGCGCTGCGCCGCATCACATGGCGGATCAGCGGATCCATCCGGCGGCTGTTCACCGGGCCGACGCCCTGCGAGTACACAAACGTCGGCTTGCCGAGCAGCTGCGCCAGCTTCATGACGCCGGTATAATACGGGATCGTCATGCCGCCCGTCGCATCCTGCAGCAGGCTGCCCCCGCCGCTGATGAGCCCGTCGCAGCTGCGGATTGCCCCCAGCAGCTCGGCCGGACGCATCCGGTGGGCGGCCTCCACCCCGTACATCCGGCTCGTCCAGTCCGGGTCCGATGAGAGCACGACCGGCTCAATCCGGATGCCCTGCTCCCGGCCTTCCTCTTCCAGCGCCAGCAAAATCGACTTCAACACCGCTTCGTCGCCGCTGTTGCGGAATCCGTAATAACCGGAGATCGCTATGCGCCGGACTTCGGAACGTGCTTCCATAACGATCGCCTCCATACCGCCTCCGCAAGCTGCCAAATTCCGATCAGCACGATGCCGATGACGGCACCGAATCCAAGTCCGAGCAGAATGCGGATGAGCGAAATGTGCAGCGGCGTATGAATATGGGCAAACGTATCAACCATCGACAGCTGCCCGATCGAACCTACGATAAGCAATACCCAGGCCGCCCGATATCGAAGCGCAAGGAACAATCCGAGCAGAAATACTGGATGCGCGAGCAAAAATTCTTTCGTCCGCGGCCGTACGCCGAACGTCTGCTCAAGCGCGTTCCGGAACATCAGCTCCAGTGCGGAAGCGGTGCCCGCGTTGCCCGTACGCGACAAATAGTACAAGCCCGCCACGCCGAGAATGCCGGCGGCCGCAACCCAGAGCACCGTAATGTTCATCGCAAGCAGCTTGCGCAGATTGACCCAGGCGGACTGCCCGGTGAACAAAATAATATAAAGCGCAACCAGCGCAATCGGCGCCAGATGCAGCAGGCTTACGCCGCGGAACTGCTGAAGGACAAGACTGTACGTAATGTTGTTCAGCAGACCGAACACAAACGGAATCCCGATCATCGAAATAAGGGCTGTGACGATGAACAGCATGATCGCCATCAGCATTCTGCGGCCGGGGGAAAGCCCCGGGAAAATCCATTTCAGCCCGATTTGCTTGCGCATGGAAGGCGCATTTGCCGCGGCGGCGTCCGCTTCTGCCGCGCCGCCTTCGCCGCGCGCCGCCCAGTCTCCGGCGCCCACATAACGGCGCGGGCCGTCGGTATGGGCGCGCACCCGGTTCATCGCCCAAATAAGGCCGAGCGTCGGCGCGCTGATGCCTGCCCCAAGCGCCAATCCCTGCTCCAGGATCGACGTCGACAGCACATACAGGGCGGCGCTGCCGAGCAGCCCGAGCGCAAATGCGGCGAGCAGCAGGTTCTCGAAGAAGGCGCCGACGAGCAGAGCAATGAGACTGACCGCCCCCAGGCACACAACCATTTTCGCATATTTGTTCCAGCCCGGCGCAGACCGTTCAAACGGCTCCGCCTGACCGGCCGGGAAGCCGAACGAGCTGAGCTTCTGGACGGCCCCGTCCGGCCCGCCGATCGCCTTGTACAAATTATCAAGCGGATCGACAATCCCGCCCTTATCCAAACTGGCGGATGGAGCGCCGTTTAAATAAAACATCCGGATGCTGCGGTCTTTCGCGGCCAGCAGGAAACGGTCGACAATCGCATCCGGCTTCATCGCGGCGGCGTCTCTGTCCGAAAGCGAATACAGCCTCGTAACGTTATAATGCGTCAGATAAGCGAGCGTATTCAAACCTTGCTGAGGTTTTTTCAAGCCTTCGATCGCCGTGATGCCGATTCCGTATTTATTGAGAAGCTCTCCGAATCCATAAAGGCTTCTGAGGTCCGCGTTGTCGTTAAATCCTTTCACCGCATCCCCGTCGAACAGAATACGGCTGACGCCGAGCGATTTGAACTCCGCCAGCATCGCATCCGTGTCCGCCTGGTTATAAGGGCGGATCCGGTCGGATAGGCGCGGCAAAATGCGGAACCCCTGCTCATGCAGCGTCTGCAAAGCCAGCGGATCCGGCGGCATCGTTTTGAGGACGGCATTCTGAAAAGGCGTTTCCAGCACAAGCCCTTTTTGTCCGGCGTACGTCCATGCGCGATAAGCGATTCCGCTTGCACTGAACGTCCGCTCGATAAGCGGCTGCAGCGCGGCTTGCTCGGCATCGCCCGCGAACAGCAGGTAAGTAAACTGCTGACCGGCCGGGAGCGGGCGGTTCTGCATCAGCGCCGCTTCGCGCTCGTCGTAAAGCGTCAGGCGCCCCGCGGTTTCCAGTTCGTCGAGCCGGCTCTCATACACCGACATCGTCCCGATGCCGGCCTGCTTCATCCGCTCCAGCTGCTTGGCCATAAACTCGGCGGGCTGCGCCTGATACGATGCGATTTGCACCAGATCTGAATAATCGAACACATACTCGATTTGCTTCGATGTTTTTTCCATCTGCCACCGCGTCGCTCCCAGCGGGATCGCGGCGATGACGCCGATCAGCGTCAACGCCCACAACCACCGTTTCGCAGCGCGGTTCCATTGCTGCCATGAATGAAGCACTTACACCTCTCCTTATGCTAGGTTGTCCACCTGTTCCATTACCGTATTGGTCAAGCTCGCAAGCGATGTCTTCGCTTCTTCCGGCGAACCCCCGCGTACCGCAAAATACACTTTAATTTTCGGTTCCGTCCCCGATGGGCGCAGGCAGAACCAGGAACCGTCCTCCAGCATAAATTTCAGCACGTTTTCTTTCGGCAGTCCGTCCAGCCCGAGGCTGTAATCGAGCACTTTCTCCACTTTCACGCCGGATATGTCGGCAGGAGGCTGGGAGCGGAAATGCTCCATAATGGCGCCGATCTTCTGAACGCCGTCGAATCCTTTCAGCGTGCGCGATTCCAATCCTTCCAGATACGTGCCGAACTTCTCGTACAGCTCCAGCAGCACATCGTACAGCGTTTTTCCTTGATTTTTATAATAAGCGGCCGCTTCGCAAATGAGCAGCGAGGCCACAACCGCATCTTTGTCGCGGGCGTACGTGCCGGTCAAATAACCGTAGCTCTCCTCGTAGCCGAACAGGAAGGAGTGCGAGCCCGTACGCTCGAATTCCGTCATTTTTTCCCCGATATATTTAAAGCCCGTCAACGTATTAAACACGGTTGCCCCGTAGGAAAGGGCAATGTCGGCTCCCATCTCGCTGGTGACGATCGTCTTGATGACGGCGCCGTTCGCCGGCAGTTCCCCGCGCTCCTTCAGCTGGCTCAGCACATAGTTGACCATTAAAGCGCCGGACTGGTTGCCCGACAGCACGACATATTTTCCTTCGTTGTCTTTCACGACGGCTCCCATACGGTCGCAGTCGGGATCGGTGCCGATAATAATGTCCGCTCCGGTCTCCTGGCCCAGCTTGATCGCCAGCGTGAACGCTTCGCGCTCCTCGGGATTCGGCGATTTGACGGTGGAAAAATATCCGTCCGGCTGTTCCTGCTCCGCCACGATTTGAACGTTGTCGAATCCGACATGCGCGAGCACGTTGCGGACGGGGAGGTTGCCTGCTCCGTGCAGCGGCGTATAGATGACGTTGACGCGTTTGCCGAGCCCTTCCTTCAGCAGCTTGCTGTTCTGGCTCTGGGCCGCCACCGTTTCCACGAACTTCCGGTCTTCCTCCTCCCCGAGCCAGCGCAGCAAACCTTGCGCCTCCGCTTCCTCGCGCGTCATGCGCTTTACCTCTCCGAAGCTGCTTACATTTTGAATCGACGCAATGACCTGCTCGGCTTCGTGCGGCACCAGCTGGCATCCGTCCGCTCCGTAAACTTTGTAGCCGTTATATTCCGGCGGATTGTGGCTGGCCGTAATGACGATGCCGCCGGTAGCGTTCACCAGCCGTACCGAATACGAAAGCTGTGGAGTCGGGCGCAGCGAAGGGAACAGATAGGTTGTCACTCCGTTTGCAGCGAGCACCAGCGCCGCATCGAGCGCAAATTCCGGGGAATTGTTGCGGGAATCATGCGCGATGACAACCGAAGGAGTGCCGGATTGGGTGAGCAGCCAGGCGGCAAGCCCTTGCGTCGCCTTTCCGACCGTATATGCGTTCATCCGGTTCGTGCCCGCGCCCATTACGCCGCGAAGCCCGCCGGTTCCGAATTCCAGATCACGGTAAAAACGGTCTTCGATTTCCTTATCCTGTCCCGCGATGCCGCGAAGCTCCTCCTTCGTCTCATTATCGATCAGCGCATCTGACAGCCAAGCCTCGTAACGTTCTTTAGCGTTTGTTTGCGACATGGTCTAATTCCTCGCCTTCATTATGATGGGGTAGGTGCTGAATATAGAATTATCAGAGCTGCTCCGCCCGGAGCCTGCAAAAGCTTTCGGGCGCTGCACTTGGTTGTGCACATCATCGCTTGCTTGTTATGTACTTGAAATTGGACACGAATCGGGCTTTAAGACTGCGCCGGGTTCGTGAGCGCAAACATAATCTCGCCTTCGGCCACCACTTTTTCGCCTACACGAGCCGTAGCCCGGCCTTTGCCGACGATGCCTTTCAGACGCGTAATCTCCACTTCCAGCAGAAGCGTATCGCCCGGCAGTACCTGACCCCGGAAGCGGAAGTTGTCGATGCCGGCGAACATGGCCAGCTTGCCCCGGTTTTCCTCCACTTTCAGAATCGCGACGGCACCCACCTGTGCGAGCGCTTCCGTAATGAGAACGCCGGGCATGACCGGGAACTCCGGAAAATGTCCTTGAAAAAAAGGTTCGTTCATCGTCACGTTTTTCAGACCGACCGCTCTTTTTCCGTCCTCCACCTCTAAAATACGATCGATGAGCAAAAAAGGCTGCCGGTGTGGAATAATCTTCATAATCTCTTGAATATCGAGCATGTCACAACTCCTTAAATTGGACGGCATTCGCCATCTTCATTTATATGGTTCACCGGAATTCCGCCGTATAAATTAACGGAATCCAAGTTAAACTATAACTGTCCTTCGCGAACCTGCAGGTCGCGAAGGTTAAGATAAGGGACAGCGCCAGCCGGACCGAAAGCGCCGGCGGACTGTCCTTTTTTCCATTTCGTTCGCTCATGGTTATGCCTTGTCGCTCTGTTCGTTGCCTTTCCGGTGCGCCAGCAAATAGACGAATGACGAAACATACGAGCTTGCGACAGCCGCCCACAAAAGCGCCGTTCCGTAAGGCGCCCGGAAAAAGATGAGCATGATCGCAGCATAATACAGCGCCGTCGTCGCTTTGCCGAGCCGGTTGGCGGGAGTCGGCATTCTTCCCCGAAAGTGAAAAAAGGCGGCGATCGCAATCATCGTCAGATCCCGGACAAACATGAGAACAGCCGCGCTCCAAGGGATCATCTCCGTCCACATTAAGGACAAGACGACTGTAATCAGCATCAGTTTATCGGCAAGCGGATCCAGCAAAATGCCGATTCGGGTGATCTGTCCTCTCTTACGGGCAATATAGCCGTCAAGAATATCGGTCAGCCCCGCAGCAGTCATAATGAGGAAAGAAGAAATCAACTGCCCGTTCATAAATACGACAACGTAAACGGGTATTAAAAGAAACCGAATCGAAGTAAGCAAGTTCGGCAGATTCATTCGTTCTTCCTCTCTCCCCCTTATCCTGCTGCTGCAAAGTTTCTCACGTTATTATACCTCTACCCTATGAAAAAAAAAACTCCGCCCTCTTTCGGGATCCCCCAAATCAGGAAGCATTTAGGCGATATGTTTTAAAAAAAATTTTTCGGCTTCTCTTCATTATTTCCTTTTTGGAGCCGTGACAGCTCATCCGCCGCTGCGCCGCCTAAGCTGAACGTCACGCTTGGTGAGGAGCTGGAGCTCGGACTGCTCGGCATGAACGGCAGCTCCGGCACGGATTTGAGCGAAGACGCGGCATGAACCAGCTCCGACGCTGCGGTTGCCTCCGCCGATAAAGGAACCGTCACGCTGGCCGGTGCCGGGACCGCCGTCATTAAAGGAACTTACCGGGGACAGTCCGCTACGATTACCTTAACCGTACAATCCCCGTATGAATCGCTCATCCAGCTCGCTCCCCGCTCCAGCCTAACGCTGAAGCTGAAAGAGCAACCGCCGTCATCAAAGCCGTATTCAACGGCAAGACGGTCAGCATGCGCGTCACAGTGAAAGGTTAATCGACCATCAAAAGGGACTTTCCCAGAAGTAGGTTTTTATCGTATCAATGAAGTCCTTCAGCTTCAAAAAGTAAAACGAACCGATCAAGGGGCGATCCTTGGCCGGTTCGTTTTTTGGTCTACTTCCTGTTTTTTGTAACGCGCTTCGTCCAAACCCGAATTTCCTTCGTATAAATAGCTTTCAGTGGATAGCCATTGCAATTTATCGCTCTTTGACGCCGCCCCCCATCTCTCGTTCACCTCCGACTCCGCTTTGTCAGCGAAAACTATTCAGGAATTGTTTCTTTGCCCGAAAACTTTCTGCAAGAAAGCTCAGCTGAAGTAAGTGCTTGATCCGCGCTTTTATTGACGAGGAGATGCTGCTTCAGGCGGCAAGCGCTCCTCTCGCGCAGCCGCGTCTGTTCCACCCCTATGAAAAAGGAGAGCGGAGTGAGCGGTCGTTCTGGAGAAGCGGCAGCGTTCGCCTTTGTCCGTGGATTTCTACCTTTAGATCGGTTCTAAAATTAAGAAATCCAACGGACAACAGCGATCGGAAGCCTAACCAGCCGCGCAGCGGCGATCTTTTCACCGGTATCTAAAAAAGCCGACACCCCATGGCGGGTATCAGCTTTTTTAGGAATCGGAAAAAATCAGATCGAACATATGCTTCCAAGTCGAAACCTCGAACACTTCGGACGGATTACCTTTACCGAGATAGATATAGCCGACGTACATTCCGGCAAACAAGCCCAAAATCCATAGAAGCGGAACAATGCTTTTCTTGACGAACCAGAGCACCGTAAACCTGCGCCGTTTCTTTGCGGACTGCCTTTCTTTCGACCGGACGCCGCCCGTCTGCGGGGCAGTATCAGGCTCCTTATTCCCGGACCGGGCGCGGGATGCGCTCCTGCCGTAATCCCGCTCTTCCTCCGCTCTTAACACGTCACGGCCGGAGAGCCGGACTCCTTCCGATTTATTGCTCATTATTCATCATCCTATCTTTAGGAACCGCGCATATTGTTGGCAAGCGACTGCATCGTATCGCTTGACGAGATCGCCCGGGCGACCAATTGATAAGCGCGCTGTACATTCATTAAATCCGTCATCTCTTGCGTCAGATCGACGTTGGACTGCTCCAAAAATCCTTGCCGGACCGTGATGCCGTCCGCAGCGTCCGGACCGAAATCCCGCAAAATATCGCCGCGATTCACACCGGCGGGAACGTTGAACAAATTGTTCGCGGTCGGAGACAGTTCCTCCGGCCGGACTGGTTCCACCAGCTTCAAACGTCCAAGCGGCAGCCTATCTCCCGCAGCGTTCACGCCTGTTATGACCCCTTCGGAATCGATCGCAAGCCGATAGCCGTCCGGGATTGCAACCGGACCTTCAACGGGCTGTCCCGTTGCGGCATCCGTACCCGTTACCGCCATTACCGGATAACCTTCCTGGGTTCCCAGTATCGTAACACCGTTTTCGTTCTTCGTCAATTCAAAAGCGCCGTTTCTAGTGTACGCTCTGCCGCCTGCAAGGTCCGTTGCGACCTCGAACAGCGCTCTCCCGCCGATCGCCACATCGGTAGCCATGCCGGTCTCCTTGAACGTTCCCTGCGTCATATCGGGGCCTGTCTGCACAAAACGGGAACCCCATCCCCTCCCGTACCCGAGCGGAGACATCCGGCCGTCCTGCCGGAATTCTTCGGGCTGCTGTTTGAAGCTGGTTAGCAGATCTTCAAAGGTGGAGTCTTTGCGTTTATAACCGACCGTATTCACATTGGCAATATTGTCGGCAATAAGGTCAAGCTTCTTCTGCAAACCGCCCATCGATACCGATGCCGTAATGATCGAGCTGTTCAAATCCGTTCCTCTCCCCGCTTGTTCCGTTTCGATATGTCAACAACCGCTACACTCTGCCGACGGAATTGACCGCTTTGTCTAGGCTCTGGTCGTAGTATTGAACCACTTTCTGATTCGCTTCGTATGCACGGAGCGCCGTCATCAAATCGACCATCGACTGTGCGGCATCGACATTCGACCGTTCAATATACCCTTGCTGCACGTCGGCCCCTTCGCCGGCCGTTACCGGTCTTGCCGGGGCGTCGCCTTCCAGCCGGAATTTGCCGTCTCCTTCGCGAACGAGATCGTTCGGATTATCGATGCGGCTGATGAGCAAAGCTTGGCCGGTATCGACCGTTCCGTTATAGAACCGGTTTCCCGGTCCGAGCTTCAGATCGGCGGCATTCGTTCCGACGGCAAATCGGAGCGGCTGACCGCCGCCTCCAATAACCTCCGCTCCGTCCGCGGTAACGAGGTAACCGTCCTCGTTCAGCGAGAACTGCCCTCCGCGCGTATAGCGGGCTTCGCCGTCCGCATTCCGCAACGTGAAATAAGCCTGCGGCTCGAATGTCACCGTTCCGTCCTGCGCAACCGATTTGCCCGAACCGTCGAACGTAACGCCGGGCACCTGAATATGGGATACGATCGCAAAATCGAGCGGCTTATCCGTCTTCATCAGATCGCCCTGGCGCTGAATCGGAACGCTTTCCTCGGCCATGACGCCGCTGGCCAAACGCCCGACCGCTGCGGGCGGCTCGTTCTCCACTCCCGTTAACGAAAGCAGCATTTCCGGAAAGGACCGGGTGAGTGCAGCGGACTGCTTGTACCCCGGCGTATTGATGTTGGCGATGTTGTTCGTCACGGTGTCGTGAACGCGCTGCTGGGCGACCATGCCCGCCGCCGCCGTATATAGGCCTCTAAGCATATGAAGTACCTCCGGTTAACCGTCATTGTACTTTTAATTATCGGCAAATGGACGGCCGGCTTGAAGATGTCCACCCTAAGCCGAAAGACCTAAGTTACGCCTCGGCACGCTCCCCCAAGCGCCCTACCCGCGTAATTTCTGTTTGTTGTCGGTCTTTCGGCCTGTTAAGGCTTGTCCGCAAGAAAGCTAAAAGCGGATCTTGCTGTGGGCCCTTTTATCCAGGTTGTCCAGCATGACGCCTGTCCCTTTCACAACGCAGTGCATCGCATCTTCCGCCACCAGCACCGGAACTTTAAGCTGTTCCGCCAGCAGCAGGTCCAGACCGTCGAGCAGCGCGCCCCCGCCCGTTAAAATAACGCCGCGGTCGACGATGTCCGCCGACAGCTCCGGCGGCGTCTGTTCCAGCACCGATTTGGCGGCGGCGATAATGGACTCCACCGAATCCGACAGCGCTTCGCGGATTTCATCGGAGTGAATGGAGATCGTCTGCGGAAGTCCCGTCACCATATCCCGACCGCGAATGTCGACCGATTCCTTGCGTCCGCCGTCGTATACCGTTCCGATCCGGATTTTGATTTCCTCGCTTGTCCGCTCTCCGATCAGCAGCTTGTACTTGCTCTTGATATATTTCATAATATCGGAATCGAACTTGTCCCCCGCGATCTTAATGGAAGAGGAGGTTACGACATCGCCCATAGACAGGACGGCCACATCCGTCGTTCCCCCGCCGATATCCACCACCATATTTCCGCTCGGTTGGTAAATGTCCATTCCGGCTCCGATCGCGGCCGCTTTCGGCTCCTCTTCCATATACACTTCCCGCGCACCGCTTCGCTCCGCCGCTTCCCGAATCGCCTTCTGTTCGACAGAGGTGATGTTTGTCGGAGCGCAGATCAAAATGCGCGGCCGGCTGTACCAGCTGCGTCCCCCGATCCGGTCAATGAACGCTTTAAGCATAATTTCCGTAATTTCAAAATCCGCTATGACCCCATCGCGAAGAGGCCGGATGGCAACAATATTGCCTGGTGTCCGTCCGACCATCCGGTAGGCCTCATTTCCTACTGCCAATACACGCTTCGTGTCACTTTCAATGGCGACTACCGAAGGCTCATCCAGTACGACGCCCCTCCCTTTCACGTGAATGGAGACATTAGCCGTTCCCAAGTCGATCCCGATATCCTTGCTTAACATTAGACTTCAAGTCCCCCAAGCGAGTAATGTAGGCAAACCCCTAACCCCTATTATTCGCCAACAATCTTCATATCCCTCTCGTTCAATGGAAAATTATTTTTACCTTTTTCCGGCCGCGATCACTTCACGTTTTTTCGTACTTTTCTTATATTTGATTTTGGTTGCCTCTCCTCCCCTTAAATGGCGAATCGACTTATGGTACTCGAGAATGTGCTTGACCTGATCCGCCAGATCGGGGTTGATTTCCGGCAGCCGCTCGGTTAAATCTTTATGCACCGTACTTTTGGAAACGCCGAACTCTTTGGCGATCGTCCGGACCGTATGCTTCGTTTCTACAATGCAACGGCCGATCTTAATGGTCCGCTCTTTGATGTAATCGTGCACGTTCCCGCCTCCCTGCTCGAGATAGTTTGGTACATTATATGAGGGGAGCAGGTATATATTCTTTATGGCCAAGCGTGACGAGCCCGAATGTTGCAATAATTTTCAAAAATAGCCGTTTGCTTAACCGGCGCAGCGCAAAAAGGGAAGGCCTTTGGCCCTCCCTTTCGTTGTTTACCTCATGTTATTCTTTGATCAGATCGCTCGGATTGACCGGTACTCCGTTTTGCAGCGTCGTATAGCGCAAATGGTTGCCGAGATCTTTGCCCGCTTCGCTGCGGCCGGATTTGGCGATGACCGTACCCTGCGCCACCTCGTCGCCTACTTTAACCTGAACATCGCTCAAGCTTTGGTATACGGTGACAAGACCGTCCGCGCTCGTAATTTCAACTTCGTTGCCGCTTGTCGGATGGTTGTCCACCAGCGTAACTTTGCCTGCAGCCGATGCCAGAACATCGAACGGAAGTCCGTCCGGGCTGGTAATATCGATGCCGGTGCTCGCTACAAACGTGTTGCCTTCCTGTACCATTGCAGCCTGACGTTCTTCTTCAGATGCACTCGCGTCATAAAACGGAGTGAGCACCTTCATGTCCTTGAAGCTCGCGACCGGCCATTGCAGCGATTCTGTAATCGTTGCCGCCGGTTCGGCCGCTTTCTCTCCGCCCGTCTTCGTATCGCTTCCTTGGCTGACCTCAGCAGGGCTCGCGCTCTCGGTTGTCGAAGTCTTCTGATCCGCTCCCTGGTAGATCCACATTAAGGTTACGATAATTGCTGCCGCGGCGATGAACACTGCTGGAGATACCCATTTTTTCGACAGCGTCCTTTTCAATCCGCTAGACTTGACGGCAGCCCTTCCTCCCAGAACTGTTTTGGGAGTTTCTTCTTTGCCTTGCTTCGATTGATTCGTTTCATTCATTTGCTATCACCTCACTAGCCATTGTTGCCAGATTCGCTAGGTTTATACGTGAGGTGAAAACTGCTATCGTAAAATTTGCAAGAGTCGCATCGCGGCTCTCCGCATGCTCGCTTTTCAGCTTTTGAACGCAGGCAGCTTGAGCGCCTTCTCAACCCGCGTTCCGCTGTAATAATGAGCTAGAATTTGAGAGGCTGCGCTGCCCTCCCGCGCCATGCCGTCCGCCCCCCATTGGCTCATGCCGACGCCGTGCCCGTAGCCGTAGGTCGTAATATGAATCGAGGACCTGTCAATCTTCCAGGTGAACTGAGAGGAAGCAAGACCAAGCTTCTCGCGAACCTCGCGGCCGGACAGTCTCTCGTCGCCGACTGCAATCTCTTTAATCCGGTGCCCTGCCGTCGTTTCCAGCACACGGATGGCCGGCCGGGCGGCGACGCTTGCTCCCAGCTTCCGGTAAAATTCGGAGAGGCTGAGCGTAACCGTCTCTTTATATGACGGCGAAATTTCGGGGTCCCAAGGGCTGGCGACGCTGCGCAGATAGGGTACTTTATGGTTCCAATAGTCTTCCGAATTTTCCGTATACCCGTTGCTGGTGGAGAAAAAAAGCGCCTGGATCGGCTGTCCGCCGTAAGTGATAATCTGCCCTCTCGTCTGCCGGACTGCATCGTTCAGCTTCTTCAAATTCGTCCGGCGTGTCTCTGCGGGCCACCGCTTCATTAAGGCGGCAACCGGCACATATACCTGATGAATCGTCGTATCGGTCACATCCGCATTGTCTACCGGCATGTCGCTCGTTTCGTGCAATGCCAGCCGTCTGACAATATACGTCCGCGCCGCGATGGCCTGCGCCTTCAGCGCCTCAAGCTCGAATGTAACCGGCATCTCTCCTGCAACGACTCCCCGTACGTACAGCTCCAGCGGCACTTTCTCGATCCGCTTCTCTTTGGTCAGATAGATGCGGATTTGCGTCTTGTCCAGCTCGCTTATTGTCGTTTTGGCGTCGGCACGTGCTGCCGCAGCCGGGTTGCTTGAGGCTGCGGGTACGGAGCTGCCGGGAGCTTGCGGGGCCGGGTTGCCTGAGGCTGCCGCAGCGGACCCCGTCCGGCCGGCGCTTCGTGCCTCCGCCTTGCCGGCATTCCCCGAAGACGCCGATCCCGGTCCGGCGCTTTGCATTGCGCCCTCTTGGCTCCCCGCAGCCGGTGGACCGCCGTCCGATTCGTTTGCAGCGCCGCCATTCCCGGCGTTTCCGCCCATTACGGCGGAAGGGGCAAGCGTCCCGGCCTGCAAATAAGGATGGTCCGCGACCGGAGGATCGTGCCGATGCCATTTATTGACGATCAGGCCGGGCAGCAGTATCGCCGTCAAGGTCAAGGCACTGATTAAAGCGAGGGACGTGCGAACGGAGGGTTCGGGCTTTCGCTGCGGTTTTGTGTCCGCCGGAATCGTATGGGAGGCGCGGACTGTGCGGGTCAAGCGGGCGGTGCGGTTTGTGCGGGCAGCCCGGGAGCGCAGCGCTCTAACTGCAGGCAGCATTCGTTTCATCGCTCGTCTATCCTTCCTTTCCGGGTAAGAATCTCTCAGGGACGGGACAAGTTTCTTTATAGTCTATGAGGGAGATTCGCTAGGATAGAACGCGGCCGATAAAAAGAAGGGGCTGTCCCATAAGCAGGATTTTAGTCGTATCAATCAGGCTCTTCAGCTTAAAAGCGAAAAACGAACCGATCAAGGGGATATCCTTGGCCGGTTCGTTCGTTTTTACCACATAGGAAAGTTTAATTTCGATAAAGCATGAAGTCGAAATGAACTTTCCTATTGGCGAATAAACCTACCTTTAATCGCGGTCGCACATCTTCGAAAGACCTCGATAAAGGTTTATCTCATCGCTCTGAACGAAGGGTGATTTTTGAGAAACAAGCGTTCGTACATCTTTTTTCTTTTTATTTTTCAACTCCGTTAAAATTCCTGCGAAACTACTTTTTTTGTCGACCTCATTCTATCGCAGCCCTCAAATGTCAAGAAGATCAAAACGTCATTTTATCTTCAAAAGCGGTTTTGAGAACGATGAGCGGAGTAGCAAGACCAAACTGCATTAATGAATCAAGAAAGCTGCCCAGCGATTCCATGGAGTCGAGCATCACTTTCATCAAATAATTGGAATCCCCGCTTACCCGGTAAAGATCCGTAACCTCCGGAGACATTTCGCAAAAACGTATGAAATCGTCACACTGCGTTGTTTTAAACAGCACAAAAGACTGGATCCCTTTATTTAATTTGGCAGGGTCGAATTTGGCTCTGTACGCGGCGATTACACCTTGATCCTCGAGCTTGTGAATCCGCTCCTTTACGGCCGGCTGTGTCATTGCAATGCTCCGCCCTATTTCGGAAACCGAAATACGGGCATTCTCAAACAGCATGCTCATAATTTTCTGATCGATTTCGTCTACCTTCAAGGTTGGCTTCAAGAAAGACTCCTCCAAACTTTATTTTTATAATAAAATATCTATTTTTATCTATAAATTATAAGCATAATCGACATTTTGTTTTTAATTATACCTTCGTTTTTCGCCAAAATTCAATATAATGGATGTCAAGCCATTCATGACGCGGCTGCGAACCCAAATCCGGCAGAAAGAAAGGTTGAGGAACATGGGGAATCTGGAAGGAAAAATTGCATTCGTGACAGGCGCAAGCAGGGGAATCGGACGTGCGATTGCAAGCCGGTTGGCTCAACAACGCGGGTATAGGTACGCAAGGTACCATCGAAGATACGACGGAGGCGATGTTCGACGAAATTGTCGCGGTCAATATGAAAGCTCCCTTTTTTATTATTCAGCAAGCTTTGCCGCGTATTCGGGATGAAGGACGCATTATTAACATCTCGTCAGCCGAAACGCGAATCGCACTTCCCGGTTCCATTGCTTACGGAATGACCAAAGGGGCGCTTAATACGCTGACTCTTCCTTTGGCCAAGCATTTGGGGACTCGGGGCATTACCCTAAATACAATCCTCCCGGGCTATACGGAAACCGATCTCAACGCTGAGCTGCTGAAAAAGCCGGAAATCCGAAATTTCGCCATCGGCTTGACCTCCTTAAACCGTTTGGGGCATGTAAGCGATATTGCCGATGCAGCCGTATTCTTCGCTTCGCCCGACAGCCGCTGGGTCACCGCCCAAGTCATTGACGTGTCCGGAGGCTTGAGGCTTTAAGGCAGCCAACATATTTTTCAGAGAAGCGCTGATTCCACAAAAAAAGAGCCTCGTTCACGTGACGGGACTCCTCTCATCTTATACACGGCGGATGCACCCGAGCCGGATGCATCCTTTGTCATGTTATGCGGTTGCTTCGCTTAAACCCAGGTGGCCTGGATCTTCGCTACGGGCACTTCTTTCTCCCGCTTGTAGTTGTGGTCCGATTCCGATGCCGCAGCAGCCGCTCCTACCGGAACGTCCTCGGAAGCATGCTCCTCGGCGGGAGACATGGTGGCCAGCGTTACGGTTTCCACCGGCGCTTCCTCGATATCTTCCTCTTCCACCCGTACGATATCGGCTCCGAGGGCGGCCAGCTTGCCGGCAATGTCGACGTAACCGCGGTCCACATGGTGCAGGCCGGTAACTTCCGTTTCGCCTTCGGCCGCTAAGCCCGCGCAGATCAGGGCGGCGCCCGCGCGCAAATCCGTCGCGCATACTTTGGCGCCGAGCAGCTTGGATGAGCCGCTCACAACGGCGGTACGCCCTTCCACTTTAATGTGGGCGTTCATTTTCTTGAACTCCTCCACATGCATGAAACGATTTTCGAACACCGTTTCGGTCACCACGCTCGTTCCTTCGGACACTAGCTGCAGCGCCATCATTTGCGATTGCATATCGGTCGGAAATCCGGGATACGGGAGCGTCTTGACATCGACGCTGCGCATCGATGCGGCGGCTTGCACGCGCAGTCCGTTATCCTCTTCCGTAATCCGGACGCCCATCTCCTGCAGCTTCGCGATAACCGGGCCCAGATGGTCGCCGATCGCGCCTTCGACAAATACGTCCCCGCCCGTGATCGCCGCCGCAATCATAAACGTTCCCGCTTCGACGCGGTCCGGAATGACCGAGTGCGTCACGCCGGTGAGCTTATCGACGCCTTCAATCCGGATCACGCCGGTTCCGGCTCCGCGGATTTTGGCGCCCATCGCGTTCAAGTAATTCGCCAAATCGACGATTTCCGGCTCTTTAGCCGCATTGTCGATCGTCGTTGTGCCTTCCGCCATCGAAGCGGCCATCATAATGTTCTCCGTTGCGCCTACGCTCGCCACGTCCAAATAAATTTTGGCGCCTCTCAATTTGCCCGGAGCTTTTGCTTCGATAAATCCGTTGCCGAGCGTAATGTCCGCGCCCATCGCTTCAAAGCCCTTCAAGTGCTGGTCGATCGGACGCGTGCCGATTGCGCAGCCCCCCGGCAGTGAAATACGAACCCGGCCTAGGCGGGCGAGCAGCGGTCCCATTACGAGGAACGATGCGCGCATTTTGCGCACCCATTCGTACGGCGCTTCGCAAGAAATCAGCTCTGAAGCCGACACGGTCATTTTCTCGCCTTCATAAGAAGCTTTGGCACCCAGTGTTTCGATCACTTGTTTAATGGTAAGTACATCGTCGAGGAGGGGAACGTCGCAGATGACGCTTTCTCCTTCCGTTGCAAGTAAAGAGGCTGCCAATATGGGAAGCACGGCATTTTTGGCTCCATGCACGCGCACCGTTCCCTTCAGCTTTCTGCCTCCGCGGACGATTATTTTGCTCATCTTTAGAATTCCCTCCGCACGCTGCAAATTCAATCGCGCTTTATTATCGGAAAATTGGTTGTCGTAATGAAGTTGAAATTGCCTGTTTGTTGTCGAATAAAGGCATGCCTGCCGCATTTCCAAAGTTCATCTTAACACTCGTCTACAGGAATCGACAAGAACTAATTTTGCGGCCATTTCATCAAAAATGAGTGAAGAATAAGTAAAGATCATCCAGCACCTGTGCGAACACGCTTATACTTATTCGCCCGCCGCCGCCGTTTTCGTTCCGTTCTTTTGAACTTATTGTTATCATTCGGGCGGAAGCTTATTCGGCAAGCAATTTGAGCGTACTCGTCCAGCCCCAGTAGTCAAGAATAAACCCGGCAAACAGGTGACCGAGAACGACAGCCACGAGCAGCAGCAGAATGCGTGCCTTGGGGCTTTTCGGATTGCGCACAAAGGTTTCAAGCTTCACTTCCTGCAGAACGTACCAGGCGAGCAAAATGCTTATAATTACGATAATAATCGAAAAAAGCCCGTTTAAGCCTGCAGCAGTCCATATTCGATCGGTATTCATTAATAACCTCGTTCTCCCTCTTGCAAACGCTAATTATCTCAGCATTTCTCATTTATGTTAAAGCCCTGTACAGCAGTGCGGCGAACTCCGCACGCGTCGCATTCCTCTCCGGCGCAAACATGCCGTCCGCATCGCCTTTGACCCAACCCCGGCGCTGCAGCGCCGTCAATGCGGGCGCCGCCCAGTGCGAAGACGGCAAATCGCGGTACACCGTTTTAGCCTCCCCGGAATTATCCGGCCGCAACGCTCCGTTCATCATCACGACCATCTCAGCTCGGGAAAGCGGCTGATCCGGAGCGAAGCTTCCGTCCGGATAGCCTTTGATCCAACCGGCACCCGCGGCTCTGCCGATCGCCTCGTAAGCCCAATACCCGTTATCCACATCTTTAAATCGGGAAAATCCGACGGAAGCGTTCGTCACCGCCTTCATCAGCATCGCCGCCGCCTCAGCCCGAGTAATGGAGCGGCCAGGCTCAAAGCGGTAATTCCCCGTTCCTCCCATCCAACCTTTTGCCGTCATGCTTGCAATCGCATCCTGGGCCCAATGGCCGGCAATATCGCGGTAACCGGCAACAGTCGTTTCCGCCGTTACCGACAGATGATACAAACTGGAAGTGAAAGGATGAACCGATGTTAATTTCACATAGTACAATCCTTCCGGCAGCAGCTTGTCGAACGACAACCCGTTCCCGGCGGCCGATGTCTGTACGGCAAGAAGACGCTGCTGCTGTTTGTCGTACAGCTCCAATCTGACTTGTCTTTCCTTGGGCACGCCTGTCAGCGCCAGATGAGCCAAATTCGTTCCGTTCAACTGAATTTGGAACCAATCCGCATCGTCAGCCCGCTCGAATGAGCCGGCATAGTCCGCTCCGGCCTGCATCACTGTCGCTTCGGACGCTTTGTCGTTCGGCTCGCCAGGGTCTTCCGGCGCCAACTGGAGTCCGAGCGTATACATGCCGGCAACAGGACTCGCGCTGAGTGAAGAAGCGTCATGAACCCTTATGTAGTACGTACCGGCGGTAACATGCATGAGCGGCGTCTGTTCCGTTTCACCTTCTCCGTTCTTGTCGTATTCGGTCATATCCGCTCCCTCCTTACGGATGGCAAGAGCGGGATCGATTCGCATCGTATCGGAGGACAGCGTCAGCTTTACGGCGGCGCTGCCGCTGAAACGGACCGCATACCAGTCGCGGTCGCCGGTCTTATGGAACGTGCCTGTAATCGTTCCCGATTGAGGCAGCAGCGGGAATGCCTCCGGCTGCTGATCGTTCGTCTCGTAAGCGTCCGCTTCCATACGGAATAAAGGCGTCAGCAAATAAGGCAGATCATCTTTGCCGCTGTCTCCCGCCAGCTGCAGCCCGAACCGGTTTATTCCTTTTTTAACGTTCCATTCCAGATTCTGGCTGCTTTGCTTTAAGGAGTGCGTGACCGCTTTGCCGCTTCCGTCATCCATCGTTACCGTTACGGCTGGAGTTGCTGCCGCTGCTGAAGAAAGCTTTTGCAAGCGGATCGTGACGATGCCGTCATAAGGCGCATTTACGGCATACCAGTCCCGATCCTGCATTCCTCCGAGCGTCCCGGAGAGCGTCTTGCCCAGCGGCATTGCCGCCGCTGTTTGCCTGCTTTCACTGGGCTCATGGGGGTCTGCCCGGTAAGGCTCGGTCAGCGCCCGGTCCGCCTGCAGCAGCCCGAAGCCGCTTGCGTCATCAACTCCCGGTTCCCCGATATCCTTGGCCGTTTGCTTCAGCAGCGCCCGCACCTCGTAAGGCTTCAGATCCGGATATTGGGCCCAGACAAGCGCCGCCGCTGCCGCTGCCTGCGGCGCCGCCATCGAGGTGCCTTCCTCGTGATGGTATCCTCCGCCCAGAGCGGTCGTGTAAACATCCCAGGATGCCGACAGATCGATTTCCGGCCCTTTGTTGGTACGGGGGTCGGGCTTTCCTGACGGAGTCGCGCCGCCGACGGCAAGCACGGTCGGATACGCTGCCGGATATTCGACGGCCGCTTTCGCTCCGTACAGCCCGCCGTCGTTGCCGCTTGCGGCAATCAGCAGCGCACCGGAGCTTTCGGCGTACTGCGCGATGTCCCGCATATACGGGGAATAACGGTACAGCCCGACCGACAGCACGATGATCCGGGCGCCTTTGTTGACCGCCTGCACAATGCCTTCGCCGAGCGAGCTCTCATCGCCGTAACCGCTCTTATCGAGCGCTTTGACCGGCATCAGCTTCGCTTTCCACAGCATGCCGCTTACGCCGAAGCCGTTGTTTCCTGCCGCCGCGATAATGCCCGCCACACTTGTACCGTGCCCGTTGTCGTCCTCCGGCGGCCGGCCCGGGGCAATCACGTTGACGCCGGGAACGAGATTCGGCTTCAAATCGGGATGTTCGAGATCCGCACCCGTATCGACAACGGCAATCGTCAAGTTTGTCTGCTCGCGGACCGTCCGCCAAGCGGCGGCGGCTCCAATCTGCTCCAGATAGCGCTGCTGCGGATAGCCGGGATCGTTCGGCCCGACAGGGGCCGTCTCGCCGGCAGCGTTCGTATTAGCCGGAGCCGCTTTCGCTCCGGCGGCAGAGCTGTTTGCAGGCATCGCGGAGCTGCCGCCTGACGGAAGAGCCGCAGGGGCGGCCGCTCCCGGCATGCCGGCCTTAGAATCGGCTGCAGGCTCCAAAGTCGAGGCGCCCGACGGGGCCGCTTCAGCGGTGGCACCTCCTGCGGAGTCTCCCTTAGGGGCGACCGCGGACACGTCTGCAGAATTCGAGGCGATGCCGCCCGGCGGGACAGCCGGTTGGCTCGCCGCTTCAGCTGCTTCTGATTCGCCAGCCGCAAGCGCCGACGCAGAACGGCTTCCCGCAGCAGCGGCAGAGAAAGCCGCTCCGGCCGGCGGGCCCGACTCGGCGCCGGCAGCGACCGCAAGCACCCGTACCGGTTCGTTCGGGTGCACATATTCGACGCCGGGCGTCGCGCGCAGCCGCTTCAGCCACGCGGCTGTGTCCGTGCCCGCGGCCGCGGGCACGACAACGTCCACCGCCGCTTCGCTCTGGCGGCGGAGCACGGCCGTCCCCCGCAGCGGCTTCGCCAGCGCGGGGTCGCGCCATTTCAGGAGCCAGCTGCGCGGCTCCTGAAACCGGCCGCCGGCAGCGCCGGCGGCAGCCGCGGGCGCATATGCCCCGTCCGCGGCAGCATCGCGCGCAGCCGGAGCGAGCGCGCCGCCAAGCGTCAGCGCCGCCAGCAGCAGCGCCGCCAAGCAGCGGTATGTTGGCAGCCGGAACAGGCGGCGCGTTTTTCTTCTATATAAACATATCCATAATTTCAATATTCATGATACCCCTTAACAGTCTATTTAAAAAAGGTTCGACCTAAAGGTGCCTCGGCATTTTTCGCGATCCGAATCCGAATCTCCATTCTGACTCGTTCCCATTGTTCGCGGATCTCATTGTTTTGTTACCCGCTCCTATACAAATTCGCCCGTAAAGGGGCGGTTTCCTTTATTAACATTCAATAAGGGACTTACGTCCTAGTAGGTCAAATCGAGCAAAATAAGCTGAATAACGTCAACTGCTTCCGTTAGCATCCAGAACAACCCGTAATGGTGACGGTTTTTCAGGTTCGTTCGACTAGTCAAACGCCGGGAGCCGACGATGTTCGCCGGCAGCGCAAAAAAGCACTCGAATATGCTTCATTCAAGTGCTTTCCTGCAGGCTATGAGATCGCATCCGGCACAAATGACAACCGCTCTGCAGCGGCTGCTTTCAGAAGATCAAAGTGTCCGCCCGGCTTCCGAACAGGACGCTCAGCCATCCGATGATGCGATGGGGGATAATGCCGAGCACGACGGTGCCCGCCGCGCACAGCCAGATGACCAAGCCGGTGAACAACGGAATCCGCACCGGGGCTTCCTCATCGGCGGCATGCATATACATCTCGGTTACGATGCCAAAATACGACCTGCACGCGATTACTCCGCTGACGGCCGCGACCGCAGCGAGCCAGTACGCGCCCGCCGCGGCCGCATCCATCATGACGAGCCATCTTGCGGCGAACCCTGCCGTTAGCGGCATCCCCGCAAGCGACAGCAGAAACAGCAGCAGCGCCGCAGCCGTCCACGGGGCGCGGTGGTACATTCCCGCCAGCGACTTCACCGTGACGACCGTTCGTTCATCCCGTCCGGCGGCGGAAATGGCGGCAACCATTCCGCCCGCTGCCAGCAAGTAAGCGGCGAGAACAATCGGCCACTCCCCGAAGTGGCCCGCCTTCGCAGGCTGCAAAGCGTGACCGACCGGGATCAGCAAGTAACCGGCGTGGATCAGCGCCCCAAGCAGCAGCAGCATGTGCAGCCGCTGTTCGCGCAGCGCCGCCAGCGTTCCGGCCCCCATTGCGGCGGCTGCGGCCGCAAAGACGGCAGGATGCCAGTTGACGGCGGATATCGACTCTAATGCGGCCATCGTTTACCCCTCCACCTTCGCATTTACCTGATCCAGCAGCCCGTCGAACGCGTGCTGCATCACATCCGTTACCGTTGACGGATATAGGCCGAGCAGCACGACGAGCGCCAGCAGCGCAATCATCGGGACGGCTTCAATGAACCGTGCGTCCTTTAGGGCCGCATTTTTTTCAGCTACCGCACCGTAGCTTACGCTCGTCACTCCGCGCAGCATGCAGACGGCGCAGACAATAATACCTGCAACAGCTGCAGCCGCCGCACCCTTCATGACGCCGAACAGTCCGAGCAGCGGCAGCAGCTTTCCGGGAAAGCCCGCCAATCCCGGTACGCCGGCATATGCCAGCGCGGCCGCGAGCAAAATGCCGCACATGAACGGCAGCGGACGGGCCAGACCGCCAAGCTCGGACAGCTGCACGGTTCCGGTTCTCTCCTGCAAGCCGGCGGCAATGAGAAACAGAAGCGTCATAATAAGCCCTTGCGACACGAGCTGAAATACCGCCCCCTGCAGGCCGATTTCATCCATCGAGGCGATGCCGAGCAGCACCAATCCGGTCTGGCTGAAAGAGGCGTATGCAAGCAGCCTTCGCAAATCGCGCTGGATGAGCGCGAGCAGCCCGCCGTAGAACAGCTGCACGATGCCGGCGAAGGCAACCCATGTCCCTGCCTGTCCCAACTGCTCCGGAAACAGCGCCACTCCGTAGCGAAGCAAGCCGTAACCGCCAACCTGCAGCAGCGCGCCCGACAGCAGCATCGCAGCCGGAGACGCGGCTTCCTCATGCGCCTTTATCATCCAGGAATGAAATGGAAAAACAGGCATGCTTAGCCCGAATCCAGCCAGCACGAGCAAAAAAATCGTCCATCGGAGCGGCTCCGTCAGCTGCAACGGCTGGGGCACACCGGACATTCCGTCCGAAAAATTGGCATACGGGCCGGAAGCGGACAGATGCCCGGCGATGACATCATAACTGCCGCTGTAGGTCAGCTGGGTACCTTGTTCCGTTTGTTCGATTGACAAACCCGCGGCCGCAACCATTAACGTAAACGCCAGCAGCAGCAGCGCCGATCCCGCGCCGTTTGCCAGCAAATAGCGGCGTGCCGACCTCTCGCGGTTCGCGGAGCCCCAAATTCCGATCAGAAAAAACATCGCTGCCGCCGTAATTTCCAGAAAAACGATAAACAAAATGACATCCCGCGCCAGCAGCGCGCCGAACAGTCCGCTTTCTACGATAAGAAACGAGCTGTAAAACGTTTTAACCCGTTTTTTGATATAAATCGAACCGAGCGCGGCGGACGCTGCAACGACCGCAGTGAGCAGGACGAGCGGCAGCGACAGGCCGTCTATCGCAAGATGATACTGAAGATCGAGCGCAAAAGAGGCCGCCGAAGTAAACGTGTCATAAGGAAGCGGAATGCGGATCCATACCGCCTGCTCCCTGAAAGGGGCGCTGCCGGGAAGCAGGCTGTAGTTTCCATATATCCACGCGGCGAGCAGAAGCGGCGGAAAAGCGGCGGCAATTCCAACAAGCTGCACATAGCGGCTTAAGGCACGCGGCATAAGCAGCACGGCAGCGGCTCCAAGCAGCGGCAGGACGACAATTAGCGTTAAAAAGGGCCACTCGGGGGACATTACCAGAACCTCCTTCCGGCAAGAGCGGCCGCAATCATAATGAACGCGATAACCGCCAGAAATCCGTAAACGGGACCTCTGCGCCCGAGCAGGCGGTGAAGCAGCCCTCCAGCAGCGAAAGCACTTTCCGCCGTCAAAGCGCCCGCGCCTTCGACTGCCATGGAGTCGAACCGGTGCAGCAGCCGTCCAAGCCCCAGCAGCGGGCGCACGATAACGATTCTGATCGCTGCATCGATATAAAACCCTTGCTCCAGCATTGGAACAACCCAAGCCGCGCGTGATGGTATCTCATCCCTGCGCAGCCGCACAGTGCCCTTCATATAGATGAGCCATCCTAAATAAATGCCGAGCGCCGATGCCGCAACCGAGACGATCATCGCGTTTACGCCGCCGTGAGGCGCTTCGTATACTCCGCTCAGCCAAGTGCCGAGCCTGCCGCTCCACGGCGTTTCCAGCAGGCCGACCGGTAGGATCAGCAGCGCCAGCGCCGCCAGCGGCAGCTTCATCGCGGCCGGAAAGCCCGGCTTACCCGGAGCGGAACCGGCGGCGGAGGCCGCTGACGGCAGCGCCGGAGTTTTGACCGAATGTGCCGGCGGCTTGGCCGGCTGCGCCGGAGACTTGATTGGCTGTACCGGCGGCTTGGCCGTGGCGGGAGCCTGCGGAACCGCCGGTACGGAACCCTGCAGAGCCGCTGATTCCCGCATCGGGCCGGCAAACACAACAAAATACAAGCGCGTCAAATAGAGCGCCGTGCAAAATGCGGCGCCGGTTCCGGCCAAAAACAAAGGCGTGCTCGCATCCATCGCCACAGACGCAATCGCGTCCCTCGACCAAAAGCCGGCAAGCGGCGGAATCCCCGCCATTGCCAGCCCCCCGATTCCGAATGTCCAGGCGGTCACCGGCATGCGCCGCCCGAGGCCGCCCATTTCATAAATATCGGCGGTCTTCGCGGCGCTGATCACATTGCCTGCCGCGAGCAGCAGCAGCGGCTTGAACAAGGCATGGGTCAGCAAATAGAAGATGGCCCCCGTCTGTGCGCCCAGCCCAAGCGCCATCAACATATGCCCCATTTGGCTAATTGTCGAATAAGCCAGAACGCGCCGGATATCCCGCTGAACCGCTGCAACGATTGCGGCAAGCAGCGCCGATATTCCGCCTACCCATGAGAGCGTAACCATAGCCCCATGAGAGTCTTCCAGCAGCGGCATCATACGGACAAGCAGGTATACGCCGAGTGCCGGCATGCCCACTCCTTGAATGAGCGCAATAGCCGCCAGCGGCGTCCGCGCCGCATCAGGAAGCCATCCGTGAAAGGGAAACTGCGCCGTTATCCCGGCGGCCGCCAATATAAGGAGCAGCCCAATCGCGGTCGTTATGGCCGGTGCCGCAGCTTCTCCGCCGTTCTGGAACACATTTTGAATATTCACAAAGTCGAGCGTCCGGTCGGGCATATAAAGGAACAGCAGCGCTAATGCGGCAAGCAGTGCCGAGTCTCCGACACGGGCGATAATAAACGCTTTTAACGCCGCCTTTTTCGACTCCTCACTTGCATACCAAAATCCGATCAGCAAAAACGTCCCGATTCCCGCTACTGCCCAAAAAAATAAAATGTCAGCGCATTATCCGCGATTGCCAGACCCGTCGTCGCGAATTGAAGCAGCGCCATATAGCCGTAAAAAACGGTAATCCGCTCATCCTGCTGCATCGATCCGGCCGCATAAATGCTGACGAGAAGTCCGACGGCCGTAATAATGACCAGCATAAGCGACGTCAGATTGGTCACCTCATACCCCACACGGAGCGGTTCATTGCCGATGCGCATCCATTCAAAGCGTCCGTTATAATTCTCCGCAGTACCGTTCAACCGGCCGCCCAGTACGGCAAGCGCCATTATAAAAGAAGCAAGCGAAAACAAACCGCCTATCCACGCGCTTCCGCGTCTGAGGCTTCTGCCAAGTGCAGTCAGCAGCGCGAAAGCCGCCAGGTGGAATGCGGGAACGAGCCAGGCCGCCTGCGGCAGGATTTCCATCCGATACGTCTCCTCCTTGAATGTTAACTGTCAAGTCAATTATGCCCGCTGCGGGGTGCGCCAAACCGGTTCATCCATGCAAAAAAGCCGAGCTTGCGGCAAGCGGCGGCCAACAAATTTCCGTATGTAGAGGGCTTATCCGATTCCGGACCGCAAAGTTCATGCTTATCATGACGCAGTCAACCTCGCTTTCGGATGGATTGGGGTGCGCAGCCAAAGCCCGCGCGCATTGCCCGAAATTCTTTCCAATTATAGCAAAAGGGTCCCGCTTCGTCTATGACGCTTATCGCGAAAGGCAGCACAAACGGCCCGCCCCTCTGCCATGCAGAGAGACGGGCCGCCCGAGGCGTGCTTACCCGGCAGGCTGCCGTACCAAACAAGCCCATTCTAAAGTATCCCCAAACCGTGCGGACGGTCTTATCTGAACAAACCGATCCGCTCGATAAACCAAATCAATCCGAAGCAGCCGATAATGCCGGAACCGTAGTTGACCCAGTTCATTTTTACCGGTATCCGGCTTAAAGCCCAGAGCAGCGGCAGGCACACCGCCACGACGGCCAACTGGCCGATTTCGACGCCAAGGTTGAACGAGAACAGAGGAAGCGCCATATTTCCGGACAGCGTGCCTCTTAACACCTCGGCGAATCCGAAGCCGTGCACGAGACCGAACAATAAGGTGACGATCCAGCGCCGGCTCTCCTTTTTTCGCCAAATATTTTCAACCGCGACGTAAACAATGCTGAGCGCAATGAGCGGCTCGACGATTTTCGGAGAAAGGTAGGCGACTTCCAGCGAAGACAATACGAGCGTAATGCAATGGCCGACGGTAAATGCCGAAATCAGCTTGACGATTTCCCATGATTTGCGATTGGAAGCGAGCAGCAGACCGAGCATAAACAGCATATGGTCGATTCCGGCCCAAATGTGCTCCATTCCCATCACGGTGTAGTCGAGCAGCGTTTGCAAAGGTACGGAAGACGCCGTTTGCAACGGTGAAGCCGTCTGTCCCGACGAGGAAAAAGACGACGGCCGCTCCGCACGATCGTTTTGATTTTCAGCCGCCGAAGCGGACGGTCCTTGGATTTGCACAATATAGTTCTGGCTTCCGAGCATTTGCTGGATCGTCTGTCCGCCGACATCAATCGTCGCGTAGTTGATGTGATTCGGGTCGGCGCCGCTGTACCAAAGAAAGTTATACTGGACAAGATACATTTTCACAGGCGACGGAAATTGATAGAAGATGTCGATCCCGATCATCTCCATGCTGGCCCTTTTCTCATGTTTGGCTCCATTGACGACGCCTGCGGCAAGCTTCCCGTTCCCGGTCACGATCAAATTGTCGTCCACCAGGTAGGCAATTTCTTTCAGTGAGGCGGACAGCTCGCTGTCGCTTAACTTTCCGTCTCCATCCTTATCGGCCGGTAAAATTTTCATCAGGTCATGTTCCGCAAAAGAAAGATGATACTGAAGCGTATCCGTTCCCACCTCGATGTCGGAGTAAGCATAAGGAGTCGCATGCGCCCCTGCTGCGCCCGGCAAAGTGAACAACAGTACGGCTGCAGCAGCCGCTAATGTAAAAATAAGATGAACGCCTTTTTTCAAAAATCCAATCCGCATAGGGAAGTTTCACTCTTCTTTCTCATCAGACATTTCATATGCAGGTCCTTCACGGCAGTAAAGAACCTCCAGAACCGTCGTATAACCCGGAACTGGAGGTTTCTTTATTTAAGCTTTCGTGTTCAACAGCCCGTAAATCATTTTGGCAATTTCGGCGCGCGTCACTTGATCTTTCGGATCGAAACGATTGCCTTCCTTGCCGCTCACAAGTCCGAGCGATTGTCCCGCTCCGATCGCTTGTAGCGCCCAGGAGGAAGCGTCCTTCATGTCCGCGAACGGTACGGAACCGGTTGTATGTGGAGCTTTCGCTCCGGTCTTCGCCTCATATGCGCGGATCAGAATGACCATCGCTTCTTCCCGTGTTATGTTGCTTTGCGGACGGTAGCTGCCGCCTTCACCTTTGATCAGGCCGAGCTCAGCCGCTTTGGCCACATAACCAGCGAAATAGGCGCCCGCTGGTACATCCTTGAAGTTCGATGCGCCCTGCGGCTTGTCGTAACCGAGCGCCCTGACGGCCAATATCGCGAAGTCGGCGCGGGTTACCGCCTGATTCGGCGCATACCTCGTGTCGTCCAGCCCGGTCACAATATGCTTGGCCGCAAGCTTCTGCACGTAGCTGTTCGCCCAGTTTCCTTTCATGTCGGCAAAATTTTTCCGGTATTCCAGCAGCGTGAAGGTGGAGAAATGGCCCGTCGTAAACACAAGCTCATTGCCCTCGAACGATCCTCCGACATATTCGAGCTTCCCGTTGTTCAAATAGTAGACTCCCGCGTATTCCTTATCGATTCCGGAAAGCTGATCGGCGGAAAGCGTCTGGCGGATCGTAACCGGTTTGGCTAACGTATGAATTGCCGTTTCTTTATTGCCTTGAATCAGCGTTAGGTTCAAATTGTAGATACGTCCGGTTGAACGATAGCCGCTGTCATTTGCGATTAATCCCGAAATCTCGTTCTGTCCGGTTCCGTTTGGTCTCGTATCAATGCTTAGCACGATCGAGTCGGAACTGCTGAGGCCGTTCGGCAAAGCGCCGGCCGGCATTTCGATCGTAGCCTGCGGCGTAACGATTTTGAGCGTAACGCCGCTTTGCTGCGCCTGGCTGATTCCTTCTCCGTTCAGCTGCAAAGTAGCGTTCGCTCCGCCGCCTGCTGCAGCGTTCAGCTTGATTTCAACCTGACCCGACACAGCTTGCGCAACAGCCGCCTTCAAGTCGGCGCCACCGAGCGCGAACGTTCCGTCTGTCCGGGACGTGACCGTTAATGCATTGCCTGTACGAACCGTTCCGGAACTGTCTCCCGAAGCGGAAGAGCTCGGATTGCTCGGGCTCGGATTCCCCGGGCTCGGATTCCCCGGGCTCGGATTCCCCGGATTGGGATTCTCCGGATTCGGGTTCTCCGGATTCGGATTCCCTGGATTCGGATTCCCTGGATTCGGATTCTCCGGATTCGGATTCCCTGGATTCGGATTCCCTGGATTCGGGTTCCCCGGGCTCGGATTCCCCGGATTCGGATTCTCCGGACCCGGATTCCCCGGATTCGGGTTCCCCGGATTGATCTCGCCCGTCGCAAAGCCCCAAATATCGGACAACGTGATGCCGCTGTAATCGTCATGAGCGAGAGCGAACCACTCATAATATTTGTTTGATTCGAGACCGCTCCACATTGCCGATGCCTGCTGTCCGCTCGGCACGTTTTCGGCCTGGCCGATAAACTGGTCGGTGTATACTCTAGCGCCGAAATAGTCCGTTTCCACCCGTTTGAGCATCGGATTCAAGTCCACATTCATATCGTACTCGTCTTTGTCCGGAAATTCCTTCGGATCGTAAAAGTTATAATCGTTCAAATAAGGCGAATACGACTTCATATGAATCTTGTTCGTCTGCGGATCGAATTGCATCAGGCGGATATAACCCAGACCGCCTTCCGGCGCGCCTTGATAATCGGCCAGCATCTGGTACACTTCGCGGTCCGGCACGCCGTCTCCATCGTCATCGATTTTGTCGATCAGCGTCTCGGCGTCGTGGTAATGTCCGCTCAGCGCCGCAATGACGTTTTTATTCGGCTTCACAACGCGCTCAAAAACCTTTTCCGCAATCGGAGCCCGATTGTTGGACACCAGCATATATTCATGGAAGCACAAGATCGCTTTGCGGTCCGGGTGCTCGGAAACGACTTTCTGCATCCAATCGATATCTTCATTGTTGATGCCCCAGCCCATATAAACAATGATGAAATCGGTACCTCCTGCAGAGATCAAGTCGTAGTGGCCCCGGTTATTTTTGTACGAGCCTCCAAAAGTCGGCTGATCCTTAAAGCGGTGGTCGCCGTAGTGCTTGTAATAGTTCGTGTAATCGCCGGTTTGATGGCTCACATCGTGGTTGCCCGCCAGCACGCCGTAAGGAATTTTGGCGTCTTCCAGCGTTTTCATCGCTTTATTGGCATTGTCCCATTGATATTCCTCTTCGGCGTTGTCGACAATATCGCCGGTATGAATGACATATTTAATATTCAGCTCCTGCTGATGGTCGGCAATCCACTGCGTGTTCCCTTCATAAATCCACGGGTAGCTCGCAGAATAATATTGGGTGTCGGACATCCATACAAATGTATATTCGTATGGGTCCTCCTTCGCAGGAGGGTCGCCCTGGTTCGAAGCAATTTGATCCTGAACCATGACATGAATGGTGCCGTTTGAATTAAAGTCTCCGGCATTAACCATTGCCTTCAGCGTGAAATCCGAAACTCCCGCCACAATCGTGTCGAGCATTTGCCATTGCCCGCTTGCAGGCTGCCACGCGTATAGGCTGACCTGACGCTCATTGAGCGATTTTCCTTGCCAGGTGATGTCCACAATGTCCGTCTCCTTCACCGAGCTGTCCAGCTTGATGTCGAAGCGGTGGTATGGGAACTTCGTCGTTGAATCATTCTTTAGATATTGGCCGTCGGCAGCGCTAATTTGTTGATAATCACTTGCATTCATCTCCGTCTCGCCGTCCGTCTGAATCTGCTTCGGAGGCTCAATGTCCGATTGACCCTGGAAGCCGGTAAAACCGGTCTTGCTGTTCGCATCATATTTAAATCCTTTGAAAAACGAGACATCCAGCGCATCATTCGTCGGATCTTTTACTTTTACCGAAAGGTTGACGCTGGAATCCGTCACGGCAGCGCCGTTCCACGGACTTACCAGCTCGGGGCTGTCCGGATTCTCGTTCGGCACGTTAAACTTGATCGTTTTCTCCGCCGTATTGCCGACCTTATCCTTTGCCGTAATAACGAGAGTGTGCTCGCCGCCGGCAAGCGCGCCTGAAGAAGTCGCATATGGAAGCGTGATCTCCGCGCCGTCAAGCGTAACGGTAGTCGAAGCAACACCGGCCAAGGCGTCGGTAATCGCCGCATCGATCGTGAATTCTCCGCGATAGGTCTCGCCTTCCGTCACAGTTGCATTAACAGTAGGAGCGGTGTTGTCGACGATTACTTTCGCCGTTACTTTGCTGTTGTCAGCTGCTGTAAGCTCAACCGTATGTTCCCCGTCCGCAGCCTCATTCGTGCTCCAGTTGTAAGCTTTGGAATGGAGCCGATCGGCCGGAATGTTGAAATTAAACTCGAAATACCGGTTCGTGTCTCCCGAATCGCCGATTTTCAGCACTTTCAGCTGCTCTGCGTAAAGCGGGTCGTAAATAACGGTTCCGTCGGTAAGGACAAGCCGCACGTTGCGGACTTTGAAATCGTCCTTGTTTTCCTCCGGACGTTCATCGAACGGTCCGGTTTTGGTGCCGGCGCGGATGGCGATCAGGTTCGAGCCTTCTTTCAGGCGGTCGGCCTCGATCGGATAGGAAAGCGTCGTATACGTGGTGATCGGATCCATGAACGTATACAAAATCTCTTGACCCATCGTAACCGCGTTTTTGAAGTAATAATTGACGTCATTGGCCTCGAAAGCGAAGTAAGCTTCGTTTTCGAGCGCGTGATACGTATCATCGATCAACATGCCGTCGATCTTCAGCTGCAGCGTATCCGGTCCGGCATTTTCCGCCGTTCCTTTAAGGACGCTGGTGCCCGACAGAACGTCGCCGTCCTTCACGTTTAAGCGAAGCGGAGCGCGGCTGCCGCCTTCCTTAATGGAGACGCGCGTCACCGGAGACGTGACCGTATGCGTGCCGTCGGACGCTTCGAAATAATAGTCGATATATTTCTTGCCGAGCAGATCCGGTATTGTCAGCAGCTGATGGTACATCGTATCGTTGAAATCCGGAGTCAAATTCCGTTTCGTATATACGGTATTCAGATCCGATTTGTAATAGGCGGACACCGATAAAATCCGCTTGTCGTCCTTTACGTCCGCAAGCAATTCAAGCTTGTCGGACTGGCTTACTTCCGTTTTGCCCGTATGGTCGGCGATTGTAGGCTCCACGCTGTCTTCCGGCAAATGGATCGGCTGCGAAGGCAGCTGTTCCGCCTCCACCGTTCCCGGAGTGGCATTTTTCGTGCCGACGCTGTATTTCAGCATCGTCGCGATTCCGTCGGACGGATACTTGTAATAGATGCCTTTGCCGGCTGCTACCTCTTTAATGACCTTTCCGTCAAGGGAAACCGATTGAACCGATCCGTCATAGTAAGCGGACACGATGTCCTCGTGCGTATTCGTTCCGACGGCGACGCCGCGCTTGGATCCGTTCGCCATGCCGTCCGCGTAAACTTTAACGATATCTTTATTTTCGACAAGATTCGTATTGTAGGCCGCATTGAAATCGGCAACGCTTTGACCGGAGTTGCCGCTGTTGATGACCCAGAACACCATCGTTTTTCCGGCTTCGATTTGCAAATCCTCGCGGTCGGACGCCCAAATCACGTCGGCAGCCGTACCAGAATCCGGATAACGGTAGTAAATTTTATAGTCTTTGAATTGAATCGTTTGATCGGTATTGTTATAAACCTCGATAAACTCCCCGTCGTCCGAAGTTATCACGTTATTGCTGTCGGGAACAAGCTCGGTAATGAGCATCGGCGGAGCTTTCGTTTCGTCCGGCGTTACGTCGAGCGCAACGTTATACAAGTCGGTCTTTACGTTATTGTTCTTGTCTTTGGCAGCAATGTAGTACTGCAGCCCCGGCTCGCGGAATGCGCTTTTCGGCACGACCCCTTGATAAGAATTGCCGTCTGTCGTCATAGGCACAAAGCTGAAAAACTGCTGGGAGCTTGTTTTGTAATAGACCGACGCCGTCACGGTATCGTCCGCCGCCATTTCAGGATCGGTGATCGCAGCCGTTAACGTGAGGTCCGCATTTTTCGATGCCTGCGGAACCGGCGTGTGGTTGATGACAAGTGTTGGGTTCGGTACCTTTGGCACAACTTGCGCTTCATCCACGGAGCCTGGAGTCGCTGGAATCGTACCCGGGTTGTCCATCATCGTCATATCATGACCCGTTCCGGCCGGATATTGATAAAAGATGCCCTTATTCGGTTCGGTTTGGCTATCGTTCTGATAAGAAGCTTTCACGATCTCTTTGCCGCTGCTGCTCTTAATGAGCAAGTCGCGCGGACCGCCATTTGCCATGCCTCCGCCGCTCACGCGGAAAAGATTCGTATTCTCGACAAGTGAAGTGTTGAAATTGTTGTTGAAATCCTGTTCCGTTGCACCTAGATTTGCGTTGTTAATAACCCAAAGTACGATCGGTTCATGAGCCGGAATCGTTACGTCTCCCGTATACTGAACCGGCCATAACGTGTCGGTGCTGCCGTTACGGTAATAAAGCGAGAAGTCTTTGAAGTTCACCGGATCGTTCGTGTTATTGTAAACTTCAATAAACTCGTAACCGTCTGTTGCAGGGGAATAGTTCGGTACGTTCGAACTGTCGGGCACAAGCTCGGTAATGAGCAGCGAAAGCTCTGCCGGTTCAACGGCTGTTTTCCGGATTGGTACGGTATATATATTCGTATTGACCGTTGAATAGCTGCCGTCAAGCGCCTGAATATAATATTGCAGCGAATTCCCTGCGGCAAGCGCCAGGTGTGGGATCGATCCAATGAACGTGCTGCCGTCCGCTGGATTCATCGCTGTAAAAGCATAGTCCATTTGGATGTCCGTTTTGTAATATACGGAGGCCGTGACCGTATAAGTGCTGCCCGTGACCGTAGCGGCAATCGCAACATCCTGATTGTCGGGCGCCTCTGCGGCAGGCGTATGCCCAATCTGCAGATCGGATTGCTGAGGCGGCGCGATGTAATCCGAAGGATGCAACGGGATCTGCGAAGCATCCAACGTTCCCGGCGTAGCTGCCGAAAGGCCGGCCGCCATCGCTCCCGTCGTGATCATCGACATGGCCGTGCTTCCATCAACCGAATAGGAGTAAAAAATTCCTTTATCCTTCTGCGTCTGTTCGTCGGTTTGGTAAGAAGCCGAAACGACAATATTCCCCGAGCTGTCTTTAAAGATTAGGTCTCTCGCACTGCCGTTGGCCATACCGCCGCCGCCGCTCACGCGGAACAGGTCGACATTTTCCTGAAGGCTCGTGCCGTAGTTGGCGTTGAATGCCTCAGCCGTTTGGCTCGTATTGTTGCTGTTCATGACCCACAGGACGATCGATTGCTGCGGCGCAACAAAAACTTCCCCTCCTGAGACAGCAGTCCAAACGTTATCGGTCGTACCGTAATGGTAGACTAATTGATAGTCTTTCAGGTTTACAGGCTGGCTGGAATTGTTGTACACTTCGATAAACTCGAAGGCGTCTGTTGCGGGGGAAAAGTTCGGCACGTTCGAGCTGTCGGGAACAAGCTCGGTAATGAGAAGCTCCGGTACTTTCGTGTAATCAATTTGTGGAGCATCCGCGTTGGCTACCTTTAAGCCAGGTACGAGCAAGCTGAATAACAAGCAGCTTACCGTGCACATCAGCACCCAACGTTTCCAAATTTTCAATTTCAACTCGTTGCACACCCCTCTATTATTCTTCCAATTGTGCAAACCATTACAAATTGGCACTTCAAACATAGTAGTTAAAAAATGTAATTGGTATGTTAACCCATTATTAAGAAATTGTTGAGATGTGGGGAATATTGGATAACTTATGAAAAATGAGAAAACCACTCGTATGGCTTACGAACCGAGTCATCGTTATTTGTGCATATTGAACCTCTTCCAAGCTCTAACGAATCGTAGAGCCACTATTCGATTCATATCGACTCGTTTGGGTTGTTTTTTGATGAAATAATGTTTTTAGGGTTCGTTATCGCTCAAGAAGTCGAATGATTCCTGAAATAACGGTTTTACGATTCTTTAGGTCCGTTTCAGAAGTCGCTCGCTGACGTTCACTGCTCGAAGACTCACCCAACGTCAGAGGTTGACCAAACCCCGTGGCCATAACAAAAATGAGGCGGGAGACCCGCTCTCGCCCGAAAATTTTTAAATTCTATGATCTAAAAAAAAGAGTCTTGCTGAAACGAAACCGTTTCGGCAAGACTCTTTTTCATTTAATCGCATAGACTATGACGGTTTAAATCACTTTTTTACCCGCCGCCCCGCTGCAGCCAGCCGCGCAGACGGCCCCAGCCGCTCTGGCCTGCTGCCGTATCGGCTGCAGGCTGCGCGGGAAGCAGTTCCTCGTCGCGCAGCAGCCGGGCCGCATTGCCTCTATAATAAGCGGCCTGATTGTCCCCCATTCGTTCCGAGATTTGCTCATACGCTTCCTTTAAGCGGAAACCGCGCCATTTCAATTGGTGGGCGTCCGATGACACCAAATGAATGAGACCGTTACGGCATAGCGACCAGGCCGCCTTCTCGATGCCGCGCCCGAATCCGCCCAGCAGCGAATGCGTCGTCACTTGCCCGTAAGCTCCGATGTCGATCAGTTCCTGAAGTTTGTCAGGCGAACGAACGACCTCCGCATTCCGCTCGGGGTGCGCGATGACCGGCCGCAGGTTCATCAGATTGAGCTCATAAATGAGGTCGCCCATCTGCTTCGGTATTTCGCCGCTTGGCATTTCCAGCAGCAGGTATGAAGTGCCCGCCAGCGTCGCCAGCTCCCGTTTCTCCAAATTAGCCAGCAGCTCCTTGTGAACCCGGATTTCCTGTCCCTTATGAATCCGAATCGCGATACCGGCTTCCTGCAGCCGCGCATTAAGCTGCTGCACATGCCCCAGTACCTCTTCGTGCGGATTCCAGAACTTGCCGTCCTCATGATGCGGCGTGGCGATGATATCCGTAATTCCTTCGGCCGCCGCCGCTCGCGCCAGCGCTTCCGCCTGCTCCCAATCCTCCGCCCCGTCATCCACGCCGGGCAAAATATGCGTATGCATGTCGATCATAACGAGCACCTGCTTTCTGCTGCGTTGTGATATTTCTTTCCATCATCATACCATATGGAGCGTGCGGCGGTGTAGCGGTTCGTTCAGGTTAAGGCTAAGGCAATATATACAATTTCCGGATTCATCCAATGCAACAAGGGCACCCCTGCAACATGAGGGGGCGCCCTGGATCGGAATCGAATTATGCCACTGATTTCGTTTTACTTATCGTTCTTATCGTACGGCGATTTCGGCAAATCGAGCGTAGGGGTTTCGTTGAAGAAATTGAACGGTTTGAGCATAGTCGATACCCACTCCGTCGACATCATCGGCCACTCTTCGGCACGCGGAATATGGGTTGTTCCTGTCGTCACCCACACGACGTCGTCGGCCTGATAAATGCTGCGGTTTTGTTCCGTCCATGCTCCAAGACCGGTATCGACCGGATTCTGGTTCACATACTTGCCTTCCGGATAGATTTCCTGCTGACTGAAAGGCGTTACCCACAGGTGGTTTTTCGCAAAACCGACACGCTTAGAGATGTAGTCGTCATCTGCGGCCAGCAAGTCTTCCGCAAACGGATGCGTTCCGCCGGCGTTCGCAATAATTTGGTAGCCTGTCCAGTATCCTTGGCTGTTTTCTTTCGTTTGGTTCGTAATGAGCACAATTTTGTCCGCTTTGAATTTCTGTTTGGCATCCTGCTCGGTTTTGTATACTTTTTCATCCAGTACAATTTCGCTCGTGCGGCGTTTGTTTTCGACCGGTACGGTTTTCGGCTGAAGCTCGAGCACGGAGTTTTTGATGCCGTCAATGTCCATATCCAGACGGAAATTGTAAATGTGCTGGTGATAAGTACCGATTATATGCTCATCCAGAAGTGTTCCGTTGCGCGTATCCACGCTCTTGCTGTCGTGGTAGTGGTCTTTGCCGGTGTCATGAATGTTCGTCCGTTTCGTCGCCTTGACCGCTTCCAGACCCGCTGCGCCGGCATTAATTTTAATATTGCCGTTCTGCTGGAATACCCAATCTATAATATAGTCATAGTTGCCGATGGTCGAAATATAGCGAAGGACAAGCTCCATGCGCGCTCTGCTCTCCACTTTATCGCCTGAAGCATGCGTCCAGTCCATATCGGCATACCGCTCGAACATGCCCATCACTTTCGGAGACGTGTACGGCTTGCCTAAATCGTCATTCAGAATAGCGTCAATAAACGTCACATTGTCCGGCGTATCTGCACCTTTCACGAGCGGCCGGCCCAGTTTGCCCATTCCGTAGGAGCCCGAGTCCATATACGCCCGGAAGTACCAGCTGTCCGATGGATCGCCGTACGGAACCGTCATACCGCCGAATGATCCGCTGTACATTATTTTGCGGACCTTGCCATGATCGTTATAGGTCAAAGTCGAGATAATCGGGCCGACCCGCGGATCGAAGCGAAGATGAAACTTGAAGTTCTGCCAACTGATTTCGTTTCCGTTAATGCTGTAATTGACGCCTTTCGGCTGCGAAATGTAAATCGGCTTGGCCGGCTGCCGCATATTGCCCGGATCACCCTTGACATAGCCGTGATCTTCCATCGGAACCGGGATAACGCCTGACTCATCGACTTTGTCCACTTTTTTGGCTCCGAGATCGACGGTCACGATCAAACCTTCAATCGGGTGGGCATAATGGTTGTTATCCTTCGTCATCAAGTAAAAGCTCAGCTTCATCAGCCGCTTGCTGGGATGCGTGTCTTCGTCCCCGTAATATCCGGCTTCTAATTGGTCGACCTTCACCTTGCTTAAGTCGGTAATTCCCCGTTTAATCAGAGCGGCCCGAAATTCCTTGCTTTCCATCGTAAGCTTCTCGGCCAGTTCGTACTCCTCGTCCGTATACATCGGCTGGCCTTGCTTGACTTCCTTCCACGCCAGCAGTTTTTTGCTGTTGAGATCGACACTACCTTCAAATACTTGGCGCCCCTGGACAACAACAAATTCCGCTTGACGGGACAGCCGGTTTTTCTTGTTTTTCTTCTGTTCCGCACTCAAATCGTTCCAGGCCCAGACTTTAGACTTCTCCGGCTCCTTGACTTTAATTTCGGTAAAACGCATATCTGCTTTCAGCTTGCCGGAGCCTTTCACTATCCATGCTGCGGAATTCAATTCATCTGCAGTCAGCGGGTTAAGCGGATGATAAGGGACGGTATTAACCTGGGCGAAGCTGGCTGCGGCTACGCCTCCGAATAGTGTTTCAGAGGAACCGGCGTTCCATCCGATACCGGTCGTAGTAAGCAATACGGCAGCGGCAAACAAAGTTTTTACCGCTTTTTTTCTTTTCATATCGATTCCTCCAATGTATAAAATAGATTGAGGGCTGCGTCAGCTATGTTCACCCAAGCGCAAGCCTCGCAACAACCATGTAACTCATTGTAGTTGTCAAAGGTAAAGATTCCGCTCAGATCAGGTAAAAATAGAGCAAAAATCAAATAAACTCGGCCATTGTTTTGATCTTCCCAAACTTCAATACCATATGCGTTATATTTTTATGACATATTTCTTGTCATTTCGATTGGGCACTTATATATTAGATAACAGTACATAGAACTGAATTTATTAGTGGAAATGAGGTGACCAATGAATGGCCGGTGAAATGATCCTCATCGTAGATGACGAAATGGAAATTGGCGGATTATTGGGGATGTATTTGCAAAAGGAAGGTTACCGCTACCATGTCAGCATGAACGGCGCCCAGGCGCTTCAATTCGTGGAAGAGCTTGAACCGGATTTAATCGTGCTGGATGTCTTTCTTCCCGATTTGGATGGTTATGAACTGTGCCGGCAGCTGCGGACGATGACAACGGCACCGATTATGTTTCTCTCCTGCAGGGATACCGAGCTCGACAAAGTGGTCGGCTTAAGTGTCGGCGGAGACGATTATCTCAGCAAACCGTTCAGTCCGCCTGAGCTTGTCGCACGAATCAAAGCCCATTTAAGACGCAGTCAAATGCAGTTGCATCGACTGACTGTCAAATCCAAGTCGATTCTCTCTTCGAAATCGCTACAAGTCCATTTGGACTCGCATGAGGTTTATGTGGATGGGGAAAAAATCGAGCTCTCCGCCAAGGAATATCAGCTGCTGTCATATTTCATGCTTAACTCGAAACAGGTATTGTCCTTCGATCAGCTGCTGCTCAACATTTGGGGTATGGAGAACGAAGTGGAGACGAAGACGCTCCAGGTTCATGTCGGCAATCTGCGTAAAAAAATCGAAAAGGATCCCGCCAAACCGCAACGACTCGTTACTGTAAGGGGGACGGGGTACAAGTTCAATGAAGCAGCCCGTACGATTTAAGCTGCCGCGGCCGAAAACGTTTGCCATGCAGCTGCTGCTGCTGATTCTGATGGCATCCATCATTCCGCTGCTCGGCATCGGTGTCATGGTATGGCATACGACCCGCCTTCAGTTCAACGCCTTTTCGGTAAACGAAACGCAGATGCTGGAATCCAATTTCACCCATGTGTACAGCACCTATCTCGAAGAACAGGTCAATTCCATCGATTTGGAAATGCAAAAGGTCGAAATTGTCGTCCAGCTGGCCCGATCATTAGCGGAACACGTTTTCTCCGCTTCCGGTTCCATAACCCCGCTGACTATGGTGTACGACCGGAGCAAAAACGTTTACCGTGAAGCCGAGAACGATAACCAAGGTTCGGTTGTCATACCAGGAGCGGATAAACCCGATCTCGGGCAGTTGGAGGACCTCGCCAGGAGCAAGGCACTGTTCCCGATCTTCAAGCAAGAAGTGGACCGCAATCGCAATATTGCTGTCATGTACTACATTCATCCGAAATCGGGGAGCTATGATTACCCTTTGTACAGCGCACTCAACGCGGTACAGCAAAACCCGCGGCCGCTGACCTCCTACTCCTTTTATACCGATGCATTATCAATCGGGGTTCATGATAACCGGGTTGCCTGGACGGAACCTTATTACGATATGACTACGCCTCTTGGATGGATGTTTACGGCAACCGCACCCGTCTTTGACAACGAAGACCGGCTAAGAGGAATTGTCGCCGCTGATGTGACGATCGACAAGTTCGTCCAGAATATGATGGATACGCGCTTCAAAAGCAAAAAAGCGTATGCTTTTCTGCTCGACCGGAAAGGCGGTCTGATCGCTGTTCAATCCCAGGGCCGCAACGAGATTGGCGTCGTTCTGCAGGATGGTTTTCAGCCGCCTGCGCGAAACGGCAGGACGGTTACGGTTGGCGGCGTGGACAAGCTTCTGTTCGGCAAAACGATTCCGTCCACCGGTTGGCTGCTCGGCTATGTCATTCCAAGGGATGAGCTGCTGCAGCCGGTAACGGCTTCTTCCGAAAAGCTGATGGCCGCCACCAGTTCCGATCTGCTGCAGCAGATTTCGCTGTTATCGGTTGTCGCGATTTTGATCAGTGTCGTGATTTCGATTTTTCTGTGGTCCCGCATTTCATTGCCGTTAAAGAAGCTCAGCCACGCATTCGCGGATATCGGCAAAGGCAATTTTGCGGAGCTGCAAAATGACGGGGCGCAGGAATTTACGTCTCTGCTCCAGGCTTTTAACCGGATGTCTGCCAAAATAAAGGAACTGATCGAGGAGCAGACTCTTCTCAACGGGGAGCTCGAACGGAAAGTCGAGCACCGGACCGTGCAATTGAAAGAAATTAACGAGGAGCTTCAATTACGGGTCAATGAGCTGCTGCGAATGGAGAAATGGCGCAATAATCTGTATATGAATATATCACACGATATTAAAACGCCCTTAACGCTCGTGAATGGATATATCGATGCGATACTAGACGGCACCATCGCCGCCTCTCATGCTACGGATTATTTGCGGAGAGTGCAGGACCGGATACTTGCGATCAACCGGCTCGTCAAAAACTTGAATGACTTGGGACAGCTTGAAACGGGTCAAATCCAGCCAAAGCTCCGACCTATCAATGCCGATGAATTTTTTGTCCGCTATTTACATGAATGGCAATCATCGCTGGGGCTGGAGAACCGGAGGCTGATGGTTACGATCTGCGATCGGCTTGGCCCCCTTTATGCCGATCCGGATATGCTGATGCGGGTGATCGATAATTTATTGGACAACGCACGCAAATATTCCCCGGAAGGTTCGGAAATCCGCACTGACGTACGACGAGTCGCAAATGATGTCGTATTCAGCGTCGCGAACAGCGGGATCGGAATTCCAACCACATCGCTGCCCTATGTATTCGATTCCTTCTATCGCGTCGACAAATCGCGCAACAGCAAAATATCCGGCAGCGGGCTCGGCCTGTCGATAGCGCGCGAAATCGTCACTCTTCATAGAGGAAAAATATGGATTGACCCTAGTCCGCACGGGGGCTCTATGTTCTCGGTTTCTATTCCGGTCTCGCATGAAATAAAGAATTACAAGCGTCAACGCGTTAATGAAAAAAAGAAGCTTCCAATCCCGCTTCAAAAGCGGTCGATCGGAAGCTTCTTTTCCTTAAGCGCTACCTTATTGCTGCTCCTTGACGTAAATACGGTTATTCGCGCGCTGCAGCGCAAGCTCGGCGCGGCGAACATCGATGTCATGCTGCTTGCCTTCCAGGCGCTGCTCGGCGCGCTGCTTGGCAAGCACAGCACGGTCAAGATCGATATCTGCCGCCAGCTCCGCGCTTTCGGCCAAGATAACGACCTTATCCTTGCGCACTTCAACGAAACCGCCGCTAACGGCGATGATGTCTTCCTTGCCGCTCTTCTTGACACGGACAGGAGCGATCTTCAGCGGCGTAACGAGCGGGATATGGTTTGGCAGTATGCCAAGCTCCCCCTCTGAACCTTTGACGATCACCATGTTCACATCTTCGGCGTACACTTTACGCTCCGGCGTCACAACTTCCAGTAAAAGAGTGCTCATGTGGATACCTCCCGCCTTTCGCTATTACAGCGTTTTGGCTTTCTCCACCGCTTCTTCAATCGTACCGACGTACATGAACGCCGCTTCCGGCAGCTCATCGTGCTTGCCGTCCAGGATTTCTTTGAAGCTGCGGACCGTTTCTTTAACCGGCACGTACTTGCCTTTGATGCCCGTAAACTGTTCCGCAACGTGGAACGGCTGGGACAGGAAACGTTCGATTTTCCGTGCGCGGGCAACGGTCAGTTTGTCGTCCTCGGTCAGCTCGTCCATACCGAGAATCGCAATAATATCTTGAAGCTCTTTGTAGCGCTGCAAAATTTTCTTTACGCTTTGAGCGACATTGTAGTGCTCTTCGCCGAGAATTTCCGGAGCCAAAATCCGCGAGGACGAAGCCAGCGGGTCAACGGCAGGGAAAATGCCTTTCTCGGAAATTTTACGCTCCAGGTTTGTCGTTGCGTCCAAGTGGGCGAACGTCGTAGCCGGAGCCGGGTCGGTGTAGTCATCCGCAGGCACGTAGATCGCCTGAATGGACGTAACGGAACCTTTTTTCGTCGATGTGATGCGCTCTTGAAGCTGACCCATCTCGGTTGCCAGCGTCGGCTGGTAACCTACCGCCGAAGGCATACGGCCGAGAAGAGCCGATACTTCGGAGCCCGCTTGCGTGAAGCGGAAGATGTTGTCGATGAACAGAAGCACATCGCGGCCTTCTTCATCGCGGAAATATTCCGCCATCGTCAGACCGGTCAGGGCAACGCGCTGGCGCGCACCCGGCGGCTCGTTCATCTGTCCGAACACCATCGCGGTTTTCGGCAGTACGCCGGAATCTTTCATCTCGTGGTACAGGTCGTTCCCTTCACGGGTACGCTCGCCAACGCCGGCGAATACGGAAATACCGCCGTGCTCTTGGGCGATGTTGTTGATCAGTTCCTGAATCGTTACCGTTTTGCCTACGCCGGCGCCGCCGAACAGGCCGATTTTACCGCCTTTGGCATAAGGAGCAAGCAGGTCGATAACTTTAATGCCCGTTTCGAGAATTTCCGCCTGCGTCGACAATTCGTCGAATTGAGGCGCTTGACGGTGAATCGGCAGGTTCACTTCCGAAACCGCGATTCCCGCATTGTCGATCGGTTCGCCCAGCACGTTGAATACCCGTCCCAGCGTCGGCGCGCCGACCGGAATCGTAATCGGAGCTCCGGTATCGAGAGCTTCCGCGCCGCGAACAAGACCGTCGGTGGAGCTCATTGCTACGGCACGCACCGTATTGTCGCCGAGATGGACCGCAACTTCGAGCGTCAGGTTGACATCAAATCCGCCCTCTTGCCCTTTGTAGTCGATCTTGATCGCGTTCAAAATGTCCGGCAGTTGGCCGCGTTCGAATTCAACATCGACAACGGGGCCCATGACGGAAATAACGCGTCCTTTATTCATGGTTTTCCCTCCTGGTTCCTTCATGTTTAGCTTTGAGCGTTCGCGCCTGCGACAATTTCCGATATTTCCTGGGTAATCGCCGCCTGACGGGCGCGGTTATACGTAAGCGTAAGCTGAGAAATCATTTTGGTGGCATTTTTTGTCGCATTGCCCATCGCTGTCATCCGGGCGCCGAATTCGCTCGCCTTTCCGTCCAGCAGCGCGCTGTAAATGAGCGTTTCGGCATATTTCGGCAGCAAAATTTCGAGTACGCCTTCCGCCGAAGGCTCATATTCGTATTCGGCAATTGCAGATGCGCCGGTTGGCGAGGCAGCCTCATTCAGGCCGGCCGTTTCATCCAGCGGAAGCAGACGCTTTTCGACAGGAATCTGCGTAATTGCATTGACAAATTCGTTATAGTAAAGGTAAAGCTCGTCGTACGCTTCGTTCTCAAACATCTGCACGGCCGTTTTCGCGATCGACTTAATATCCGCGAAAGTAGGCGAATCCGGCAGACCCGTAACTTCTTCTGCAATCGGCATGCTGCGGCGCTGGAAATAATCCCGCCCTTTGCGGCCGATAACAAACAGCACGTACTCGTCGCTTGACTTATGCTTCTCGCGAATCGTCTGCGTCACTTTGCGGAGCACGTTGGCGTTGTAGCCGCCGGCCAATCCGCGGTCCGAGGTGATGACCAGATAGCCGGTTTTGCGGATCGGACGCGATTCCAGCATCGGATGCTTGACGCCCTTGGTGCCGGCCGCGATGTTCGCCACGACTTCTTTCAGCTTGTCGGCATACGGACGGGCCGCTTCGGCAGCCTGCTGAGCCCGGCGGAGACGGGATGCCGCCACCATTTCCATCGCCTTCGTGATCTGCTTCGTATTCTGCTTGCTCTTGATTTCACGCTTAATATCGCGCATGTTTGTTGCCATTCTTGTTCACCCGCCTTTGTTGCCCGGTTCGGACCTGGTAATTGTAGCAGGACCGCCGGCCTCTAAACGAGAGACCGGACGGCATTATATGTTACACCGATGCGGAAAAACTTTTCTTGAATTGGCCGATAGCCGCTACAAGAGCGTTCTCATTGTCAGCCGTAATGTCTTTCGTGTCGCGGATCGACTGCCCGATTTCCGGATGGTTGGAATCGAGGAAAGTGAGCAGTTCTTTCTCGAAGCGGGTGACGTCGGCAACCGGAATGTCGTCCAGATGGCCTTTGACCGCCGAGTAAATGCTGATAACCTGCTTCTCGACCGGCAGCGGCTGGTTGACGCCCTGCTTCAAAATTTCCATCGTGCGCGCGCCGCGGTTCAGGCGGACAAGCGTCGATTTGTCAAGGTCGGAGCCGAACTGCGAGAATGCCTGCAGTTCGCGGTAAGCGGCGAGGTCGAGGCGGAGCGTGCCCGCAACTTTCTTCATCGCTTTAATTTGAGCGGAGCCCCCTACGCGGGAGACGGAAATACCGACGTTGATTGCCGGACGTTGACCCGCATTGAACAGGTCTGCTTCCAGGAAGATCTGTCCGTCCGTAATCGAAATGACGTTTGTCGGAATGTAAGCGGAGACGTCGGAAGCCTGCGTTTCAATGAACGGCAGCGCGGTCAGAGATCCGCCGCCATTCTCGTCGCTCAGCTTTGCCGCGCGTTCCAGCAAACGGGAGTGCAGATAGAATACGTCGCCCGGATAAGCTTCCCGGCCCGGAGGACGGCGGAGCAGCAGCGACAATTCGCGGTAAGCGGCAGCCTGTTTGGACAGGTCGTCGTAAATGATCAGGACGTGCTCGCCTTTGTACATAAAGTATTCGCCCATCGCGCAGCCTGCATAAGGAGCCAGGAACAGGAGGGGAGCCGGCTCGGAAGCCGAAGCGGTGACGACGATCGTGTAGTCCAGCGCGCCGTTGCGGCGCAGCGTTTCCACAACGTTGGCAACCGTCGACTGCTTTTGGCCGATCGCAACGTAAATACATTTTACGCCGTTGCCTTTTTGGTTGATGATCGTGTCGATCGCAATCGCCGTTTTACCCGTTTGGCGGTCGCCGATGATGAGCTCGCGCTGGCCGCGGCCGATCGGAACCATTGCGTCGATCGCTTTAATGCCCGTTTGCATCGGCTCATGAACCGATTTACGGTCGATAACGCCCGGCGCCGGGGATTCTACCGGACGGGATTGGGTCGTGTTGATCGGGCCTTTGCCGTCGAGCGGCTGACCGAGGGAGTTGACGACGCGGCCAAGAAGTTCTTCGCCGACCGGAACTTCCATAATGCGGCCGGTCCGTTTCACTTGGTCGCCTTCGCGGATGTCCGTGTAAGGGCCGAGGATAACGACACCGACGTTGCTTTCTTCGAGGTTGAGGGCCATGCCCACTACGCCGTTTTGGAATTCCAGCAGTTCGCCCTGCATGGCGTTCTCAAGGCCGTGGACGCGCGCGATACCGTCGCTAACTTGAATAACCGTACCGACTTCAACCACTTGAATTTCGGATTTATATTGTTCAATCTGCTGCTTAATCAGCGTGCTGATTTCATCAGGTCTGATACTCAACTTCTTCACCCCTGTCTACAGTGCTTAAGAATTCATCGTTTTGCGCAGACGTTCCAGCTTGCCTGCAAGACTGCCGTCATACAGACGGTCGCCGATCCGAACCTGAATGCCGCCGAGAAGCGACGGATCCACCACTTGCTCCGCAGCAATCTGCTTGCCGCTTGCGCTGCCGAACCGCGCCTCGATCTTCGCCAGCTCTTCCGCCGTGAGCGGCTGAGCCGTAAACACCGTGGCATGCGAACGGCCGGTCGCTTCTCCGGCCACTTTCCGGAATGCTTCGTATACGTCGTGAATGATATCCGAGCGGCCTCTCGAAATGAGAAGCGCGATCGTGTTGGAGACGATTGAGGACACCCGGTCGGCAAAAGCTCCTTTGATCAGCTCGATTTTCTTGGAGACGTCGATATTCGGGAATGTCAGGAACCGTTCAATTTCCTGATCCTGCTTCAATGTATCTACGACCAGCTTCAGCTGCTCCTCAACTTCCGCAACGAGGTTGTGCTGGAGCGCGATTTCAAACAGCGCTTTTGCATAGCGTTTCGCTACGACCGCATCCCGGCTCATTTGCTTCCAACCTCGTTCAGGTATTTATCAACCAGCTGCTCCTGGGATTTTTCGTCGATTTGCTTTTCGATGATTTTGGAGGCAATCATAACGGACATGCCGCTGACCTGTCCCCGCAGCGATGCGATCGCTTTGTTTTTCTCGCTTTCGATATCCTTCAGAGCGTCTTCCTTCAGACGGCTTGCTTCGGCTTTCGCGGTTTGAACGATGTCCTCCGCTTGCTTCGAACTCGTCTTCTTCGACTGCTCGATAATATCGTAAGCTTCCTTGCGGGCCTGCTCCATCGCTTTGCGCTGCTCCTCGAGCTGCACCTCCGCTTGTTGACGGGCCGTTTCCGCCGCATTCATTTGCTCCAGAACAAGCTCGCGGCGTTTTTCCATAATGCCGAACAACGGACCAAATGCATATTTATTCAACAGCCAATACAGAATCAAGAACGCCAAGATAGCGTACACAAACGATTCCCAATGCCAAGACATACGCGCACTCCTTTCTGACCGCAGTATCCATAATTAAAACGAAGGCGTGGAGGGCTAAAGGCCTTCCCCGCCGCATCAAGCCTATTAACTAAAGAACGCCAGAAAACCGATAACAACGCCGATAATCGGAACAACCTCGACGATACCAACACCGATAAACATCGTCGTTTGCAGTCTGCCTTGAAGCTCCGGTTGACGGGAGATGCCTTCAACCGTTTTGCTTACGATCAAACCGTTACCGATACCTGCGCCAAGTGCGCCCAAACCGACTGCCAAAGCTGCTGCCAATATTTCCATTGATAAAATCCTCCTCGAATTTTGAATTCTGATCTGATTTTTGTATAGCTTAACCTCAATTGTTGCGGCCTTATTTATTCGGCTATTCGCACATCGAGTCTAAAACGAAAGATTAATGTTCCTCGTGTATGGTCGCTTGCGAAATGTACACCATCGTGAGGATCGTAAACAGGAATGCCTGAATGGCACCGACAAAAATACTGAAGCCCTGCCATGCAATCATGAACGGAGTTCCAGCTATACCCAGCATCAAGATGGTCGCGATAAGCACCTCGCCCGCAAAGATGTTTGCGAACAGACGCAAAGCAAGCGTCAGCGGTTTGGAAAGCTCCTTGATGAGGTTAAGAGGGAAGAAGAACCAGAACGGTTCGAAATAGTGTTTCAGGTAATGCTTGCGGTTCAGCTTCAGTCCCAGGAAATGAATGAGCACGAAGACGATTACCGCCAGTCCGGACGTTACGGAAAGATCGGCCGTCGGCGATTTCCACCAGGCGAGCTCCGCATGCCCTCCGTGTTCCTCCAACATTTCCTTCGTAATGCCGAGCGCCTCGTTGGCGTGATGGGTTTCCGTCACGATACCGAACGGCAGCCCCAGCAAGTTAGAGATGAAGATGAACATAATGAGCGTCATCCCGAGAGCGACGTATGGCCTGACCTTGTTAAGCGGCATTGTGCTCGCAATGGTCGTTTGCACAAATTCCACGACCCATTCCATGAAATTTTGCAGTTTGGACGGATTATCGACCGATAGGTTGCGAACCGCCAGTTTCGCCAACACAAACGTGATGATCACCGAGATCGTGATGGCCGTGAAAGTCGAGATGTCGATCTGCAATCCGCCGATGTGCAGCACCGGAAATTCATGCATTGAATGTATCACCCCTTTCCGTTGGAATGTCGTTTGTTCACTACAAAGCCGGATGCCAAAATAACAAAGGGCATAATGAAGCAGGCGGACAACGTAAACGGCAGGCTAAAATATTCCGGATTCTTGTAAGCGATCATCACTGCAAGCAGTACGGTCGCCAGTCGTCCGGCCATGCCAAGCCCCATCTTCCGCGCGCCTTGTCCGGCTGCAACCTGTCCGACCCACTCCACTCTCCTGCGCAGCAAAAGCGCATTCAAAGAGCCAGCCGCCATGCCAAGAACAAGACCGGCAGCGATGGTGCGACCTTCAGGAATAACAGCCCATGCAAGCAGGCATGCGGATACAATAAACAATGCGATCCGCAAGGCCGTCTTCATGATGTCATTCATCGGCTTCCTCCAAAAATTTCTTGATAATCAGGATAGCAGAAAGAATGCCGACAGCCAGACCGATGAGAACGCCGCCGAATCGGCTGCCGGCATATGAACCGATCCAGTAGCCGATAACGGTACAAACGCCAACGTCAACGCCAAGTGCCCCTACAAGAGCCGCAGCGATCCAAGGATTGTCCTTTTTTCCATTTCGACTCATGGCATGTACCCCTTGTCAATCCTTATCTAGTTTATCGAAGCCGGACAAGGTTTGTCAATTCAAAATCCCCCAAACATTATGTGAACAAACAGCCGAAAACCCTTGATAATTCAAGCATTCCGCCTTTTCAAAACCGTACAGTACAACTGTATGCTGTAAGCTTCCTGCATTTGCGCGAAAGCGTTAGCAAACTATGAACGTTGTGTGAACGGATCCGGCCTTTCGTCGGCTCTTCCAAAATGATGCAAAATCGCCTGTACAATCCGCTTGGAAGCTTGTCCGTCCCCGTACGGGTTGGCCGCCTTGCTCATCCGGTCATACGTTTCCCGGTCCGTCAGCAGCTTGCGCGCGCTGTCGTACACGCGCTGCTCGTCCGTTCCGACCAGCTCCAGCGTTCCCGCATCGATGCCTTCGGGACGTTCCGTCGTATCCCGCAGCACGAGCGTCGGCACGCCGAACGAAGGCGCTTCCTCCTGCAGCCCGCCCGAATCCGTCATAATCATATGCGCATGCGGGTAAAAATTGTGGAATTCGAACACGTCGAGCGGCTCGATCAGCTTGATGCGCGGATGGTCCCCGAGTATTTCATTCGCAGGTTCCCGCACGGCCGGATTGGGGTGTACCGCATAGACGAATGCGACATCCTCGAACTCGTCGGCAATCCGCTTGACCGCGCGGAAGATGTTCCGGTGCGGCTCCCCGAGCGCTTCGCGCCGGTGGGCGGTCATCAGAATCATCCGCTTGCCCTTCGCCCAATCGATGACCGGGTGCGAGAACGACGGGTCCACCGTATACTGGAACACGTCGGTGGCGGTGTTGCCGGTTACATAAATCGCCGTCTCCGGCTTGTTCTCCTTGCGCAGGTTGCCCGCCGACCATTCCGTCGGGGCGAAATGCGCATCGGACAGCACGCCCGCAAGCTGCCGGTTCATCTCTTCGGGATAAGGCGACATTTTGTTCCATGTCCGCAGGCCCGCTTCCACATGCCCGACCTGGATCTGCTGCAGAAAAGCGGCATAGCTGGCAAGAAACGTCGTCTGCGTGTCGCCATGGACAAGCACGATGTCCGGCTTCGCCTCGCGCAGCACCGGGTCAAGCCCTTCCAACACGCGCACGGTCGTTTCCGTCAGCGTCTGCCTCTCTTTCATGACATTCAAATCGTAATGAGGCTGAATATGGAAAAAATCGAGCACCTGGTCCAGCATCTGGCGGTGCTGGGCGGTTACGCATACGATCGATTCGATCTGCTCGGGATGCTTCTGCAGCTCCAGCACGAGCGGAGCCATCTTGACCGCTTCCGGACGGGTGCCGAAAATTGTCATCACTTTTATTTTATTCATACGGATCACTCCTAATCAGTCCAAAAAATCATTGCATCGTTTGCGCCGGCTCTGTCGCCGGCACGCGCCTATCCTACTTCGTGCCGAACATCCGGTCGCCGGCGTCTCCCAGCCCGGGCACGATGTAGCCATGGTCGTTCAGCTTCTCGTCAAGCGCCGCCACATAGATGTCCACGTCCGGGTGCGCAGCCTGCACCGCTGCGACCCCTTCCGGCGCGGCAATGAGGCACATCAGCTTGACCTGGGTGCAGTCCCTGTTCTTCAAAGCGGCGATCGCCGCGTTGGCGGACCCCCCGGTTGCGAGCATCGGATCGACGACGATCAGCAGCCGGTCCGGCGCATCGGTAGGCAGATTTATGTAATATTCGACAGGCTGCAGCGTTTCGGGATCGCGGAAGAGGCCGATGTGGCCGACTTTGGCCGCCGGAATCAGCTTCAAAATTCCGTCCACCATGCCCAGACCCGCACGCAGCACGGGGATAATGCCCAGCATCCGGCCGGACAGCACTTTCGCTTCCGTTTCGGCTACCGGCGTATGAACCGTTATCGTGTCAAGCGGCATATCGCGTGTAATTTCAAATGCCATCAATGTGGAGACTTCGTCGACCAGCTCGCGGAAGTCTTTCGTGTTCGTTTCTTTGTCGCGAATAAAAGTCAGCTTATGTTGAATAAGCGGATGGTCGCAAATGACCAGTTTGCCCATAAAGATATTGCCCTCCCTGAAGTGACCTTTTGTTTACAATGCGGCCACAATCCAATCTATTATAGCACTCCCCAACCCGGTGTGCACGAGGCATCTCTTAAAGCGCCGCACCGTCTGCAGCTAACCGCCTCCGTTTTCCTTTTTGTACGCATTCCATGACCTTAGGATCCACAAAAAAATGAGCGTAAGCACGGCCGCCGTTTGCGACGCGGGCGCGATCCGAAAAGGTTCGCTGATATGAAAAGGCTCGCTGCCAAGCGATAATCCGAGCATCATGTCGATGACGACGATCATTCCGGCAACAAGCAGGCACAGAAGGGCGGAGCATGCTGCGATTTTCATCCCGAAATCCCCTTTCGAATTGGGCTTTGGTACGTATAATACCCTAATCGGTTACAAATGATAAGCAAAAATTGGATGAGGCGGAACATGATGACATCGAATTCGAAACGAGCCCTCCCCACCTTTCAACACGATTTGCATATGAACCTGGCGGAAGTGAAGAAGAAGCTTGGCGAAAGCCCCGATCTGGTCATCCGCGAATTTGTGATCGGAACCGATACGCCTCTTCCGGCGGCGGTCATTTATTTGGACGGCATGGCGGATAAAAAGCTGATCAGCGACAGTGTGATGCGCCCGCTGATGACCGGTACCAGGGAGAGCCTTCCGGATCGCGACGCGTCGCCCGAACAATGGTTCCGCTACATCAAATGCCGCATGCTCTGGACAGGGGATGTGGAGATGATCCGGGATTGGAACGAGCTGATCCGCGCCGTCTTGTCCGGGAATGCCGCAGTGCTTGTCGACGGCTGGAACGCGGCCTTCGGCTGCGGCACCGGCGGCGGGAAAAACCGCTCCATCTCCGAACCGACAACCGAAGTCGTCGTCCGCGGACCGAAGGACAGCTTCACAGAGTCTTTGGAAATCAACCTGACGCTTGTACGCCGGCGGGTCAGAAGCCCGGATCTGCAAATCGAGCCGGCGACCGTCGGCAAATTGACGCAAACGAATGTCGCGATCATGTATATCAAGGGGATCGTGAAGGAAGACGTGGTGCGGGAAGTGAGGCGGCGGATCGGTGCCATCGACATCGATGCCGTTCTCGAGTCCGGATATATTGAAGAATTGATTCAGGATCATACGATGACGCCGTTTCCGACCCTTTACAACACGGAACGGCCGGATGCGGTAGCGGGAAATATACTGGAAGGGCGCGTCGCCATATTTGTGGACGGAACGCCGTTCGTCTTAATCGCTCCGACGATCATCGCCCAGTTTTTCCAATCGCCCGAGGACTACTTCAGCCGCTTTGACATCGGCTCCGCGGTGAGGCTGCTCCGGTACGCGGCATTCATCGTCGCATTGATCGGGCCTTCGATTTACATCGCGTTAATGACGTTTCATCAGGAAATGATTCCGACGCCGCTGCTCATCAGCATCGCGGCCCAGCGGGAAGGCGTTCCTTTCCCCTCATTTATCGAAATCCTTTTGATGGAAGTGAGCTTTGAGGTGATCCGCGAAGCCGGGGTGCGCATGCCGCGGGCCGTCGGCCAGGCCGTTTCAATCGTCGGCGCGCTTATTTTGGGACAGGCGGCCGTTCAGGCAGGCATGATTTCCGCGATGACCGTCATCGTCGTCGCCACCACAGGCATCGCCAGCTTCGCGTTTCCGAAATACAGCTTTTCCAACGCCGCCCGGCTGCTGCGGTTTATCTTTATCGTGCTCGCCGCGGTGTTCGGCTTCCTCGGCATAACGCTCGGCATGATTATGCTTATCGCCCATCTGGCCAGCCTGCGCTCTTTCGGCGTCCCTTATTTGGCTCCCTTTGCGCCGTTCGTTCCGGGAGATCAGAAAGATACGGTGCTGCGGCTTCCACTGCTGAAGATGATCACGCGCCCGAAGCTGATCAGTTCAACCAATAAAACCCGGATCGGGCCGGATTCTGTACCTTCGCCGCAAACGTCAGGGAGCAGCGGAGGGAGGAGGGATGCGGATGAAACGGAATAAAATGCTGCTTATCGTGGTGTGCCTCGGCCTGATGCAGCTGTCAGGCTGCTGGAACAGTAGGGAGCTGAACACCCTCGCCATCGTCTCGGCGCTCGGGATTGATCAAGGAGCGGGCGATAACCAGTACCGCCTTTCGTTTCAAGTGATCAACCCTTCCACCGTTTCCAGCGGACAGACCGGCGGCACAGGCGGAAACAGGGCGCCCGTGACGATTGTCACGGAGACGGGAAACAGCCTGTTTGAAATTATCCGCAAAGCGTCGGTGAAAGCGCCGCGGCGGCTGTTCTTTGCCCATACGCGGATTATCGTATTCGGCGAAGCTGCGGCAAGACGGGGCGTCAAACAGCAGCTGGATTATTTGACCCGGAACAACGAAATGCGGCTGACGCCGCAATTGTTCATTGCCCGGGGCACAAGCGCCGAGAGCATCCTCCGCACGGTCACCCCGATCGAGAAAATTCCCGCAAATACGGTCCGAGGCGAAATCAAGATGGCGGAAAGAACATGGTCCGAAGTCGCAAAAACAGATATCGACGACGCCATAGAATCGTTTCAGGGCGAAGGATCGGAGCCGACAATACCCGGGATTGAAACAATTGGCGATTCAAAGAACAGCGATAAAATCGACTCCGCCCAGCAAACCGATCCGAAAAGCAATACGGCGCTGAAAGGGCTGGCCATGTTCAAAGAAGGAAAGATGGTTAGGTGGCTGGACGGTCCGGATGCGCGCGGCACGTTATGGCTCAAAAACAAAATAAGAGCGACGGCTGTCGCTTTGGATTGCGAAAGGATCAAAAACGGCCTGGCGGTTGAGATCATCCGTTCCAAAACAAAATTGAAAGCGGACATCAAGCACGGTCAGCCAAGTTTTCAAATTGATGTGGAGGTAATGAGTCACGTGAGAGAGGTCCAGTGTCAGCTCGATATCAGCGATCCGAAGGTGCTTGAACAGCTGAATACCCGGCTGGAGGACAAAATCAAAGCGGAGCTGCATGCGGCGTTGAACGCGGCACTCGAACAAAAAAGCGATATTTTCGGTTTCGGCGAACTGATCGGCCGGAAGTACCCGAAGCAATGGGCGACGATGAAAAACGATTGGGACGACCGATTTGCCAAAAGCGAATTCAACATTCATGTCACAGTTTCCACTCGGGAATCGGGAATGCAGATCCAGCCGTTTTTGCTGCCCGAAAAAAACAACTCGCGTTCTTAACGAAAGGAGCGGTGCGATTGATGAAGGAAAAAGCAAAAATCGGCGCCTACCAGCTGTTTTGTCTGCTTGTCACCTTCGAGCTCGGCACAGCGCTTGTCGTTCCGCTGGGGGTGGAAGCGAAGCAGGGCGCATGGCTTGCGATTTTGCTCGGAATGGCCGGCGGGCTGTTGCTTTTTGCGCTGTACGTTTATTTATTCCGGCAACATCCGGATATGCCGCTGACGGCCATGATCCAGCTTCTTCTCGGCAAATTCATCGGTTGGCCGGTCGCTTTGCTGTACGTCGTCTTTTTTATTTACGCCGGATCGCGGGATCTTCGCGATGTCGCGAGCCTGCTGATCTCGGCCAACTACAGCATGACCCCGATGATGGTCATCAGCACGCTCATTTTGTTTGCCGTGGCGTATGTCATCGATAAAGGAATCGAGGTGCTGGCAAGAACGGCAGAGATTATGTTCGCCTCGCTGGCCGCCTTTGGCGTTCTGGAGCTGCTGCTCGTTCTATTTTCCGATATTATCGATCTTCATGCGCTGCAGCCGGTTCTCGGCGAAGGCTGGATGCCGGTGCTGAAGCAAGTTGTATCGCAAACGGTGATGTTCCCTTACGGCGAAGCGGTATGCTTTTTGATGATATTCCCCTATTTGAATAAAAGCGGCCAAGCTTTGAAAACGACGATGACGGCCGCATTATTCGGCGGACTCGTATTTACGCTGACCGCTCTCATCGAGCTTGCTGTTCTTGGCGTTAATCTTACGTCCCGCTCCACCTTCCCCCTGCTTACCGCGATCAGCAAAGTCAGCATCGGCGAATTTATTCAGCGTACGGACGCGATTGCGGTGTTTTCGCTGATTGTGACTGATTTTATGAAACTCGCCGTCTTTTATTATGCCGCCGCGCTCGGGGCTGCTCAGTTGTTCAGCGTCCGCAGCTACCGCGTCATGACGCTGCCGATCGGCCTGATCATCATGCTCGCATCGCTTGCCATTGCCAGCACGTTTTCCGAGCATTTTAAAGAGGGCGGGCTCGTGCTCAAGACGGTTTACCCCGTTTACGCACTTTTCATTCCGCTGCTGCTGGCGCTTATCGCCTCGATACGCAGCCTCCGGAATCCGGCGCGGAAATCTCCGGAGCCGCAGCAGCGGCGGCAGACGCAGGCCGCCCAACAGGGGCAGCCGGCACCCCCATCTCCGCAGGCTCAACAGGCGCAGCAAGATCCCCCATCTTCGCAGACTCAACAGGAGCAGCAGGCCCAACAGGGGCAGCAAGCCCCCCTATCTTCGCAGACTCAACAGGCGCAGCTGTACATGCAGTCTCCGCACGCGGAGTAAGCGCGGTTAGCTTACTGACTCTCTATGCGGAGCAGCCATTGCTTGCCCTACCGTCACCTACTCGGAGTAGACTCAGCCAGCACTTCTGTCTCCCCTCATGCGGGGAAGCTCTGCCATTAGCGCTAGCCTAACGATTTCCCACGCGGGAAAGGTTCGGCCATCCCCACATCTTTACACACGGCAAAAGGCAAGGCTGACCGTAAGTAGGTTTAGTCGTATTTCAAGCCTTCTGCTTCAAGCGTAACGAACCGATCAAGGGGCTGTCGATTAATTGTGGACAATATTAATGTGAACGGACACATGCAGACAATGTATATGATTTTTCGGATACATATACAAAATCAGGGCTCAAATCACGTTTTGTATATGAAATTTCGAATATAATCTACTGATTCCGGTGTGTGTGCCGCTCATTATGTATGATTTTTTGCATACATTTTGTGGTCTCCCGTAGATTTCCGAAGTTATGAACAGTTAATCGACAGACTCCGATCAAGGGGCTAATCTTGGTCGGTTCGTTCGTTATTATCGCTCTGCACGAAGGTGATTTTTGAAAAAGATGCGTTCGTACATCAATTTTCTTTTTAATTTTCGACTGCGTTAAAATTCCTGCAAATATACTTCTTTTGTCGCCCCCGTCTCCCGTTCAGGCGATAAAAGCCGGGAATTCCTGCACCATCGCAGGTTTTCCCTCCAGACATGCGATTTCGACCGATCATACCTGCACATTCGCAGGTTTTGAAAGCTTATCCCGTGAAGCGAGGAAAGGACCTCCGACTCCGCTGAAGCCAGCGAAACTGGAGGTCCTCTTGTGTCCTATTTAGGACTCGCTCATTTATGTGATTCCTTTTGAGACTGCCACGCTCTTATATGACTTTATATGACAGCCGTTTTATTCGTTACAGCTTAGTATTGAAGTGCCGGGTAAAGCGGGAACTGCGCCGTCAAATCGCGCACTTTGCCGCGTGCTGCCGCAAGTACGGCTTCGTCCTGCGGATTTTTGAGCGTCATCGCAATCACTTCCGCGATCGTCTTCATCGCCGCTTCGTCCATGCCGCGCGACGTGATCGCCGGAGTACCGATCCGGATGCCGCTTGTTACAAACGGGCTCGTCGGATCAAACGGGATCGCGTTTTTGTTCACTGTGATGGCGACTTGATCGAGTACGTGCTCCGCGTCTTTGCCTGTAATATTCAGGTTGCGCGTATCGATCAGCATCAGATGGTTGTCCGTTCCGCCGGAGACGAGGTTCAGCCCTTGCGCGATCAGCGCTTCGGACAGCACCTTCGCATTATTGACAATCTTTTGCGCGTACTCCTTGAACGAAGGCTGCAGCGCTTCGCCGAGCGCCACCGCTTTGGACGCGATTACATGCATCAGCGGTCCGCCCTGGGAGCCCGGGAAAACAGCCTTGTCGATCGCTGCCGCCCACGGCTTCGTACACAAAATCATGCCGCCGCGCGGACCGCGCAGCGTTTTGTGCGTTGTCGTCGTCACAAAATGCGCGTGCGGAACCGGGCTTGGATGCAGTCCGGCCGCGACTAGACCCGCGATATGCGCCATATCGACCATGAACAGCGCGCCTACGTCTTTGGCGATTTGGCCGAGCTTTTCGAAATCGATGATGCGCGGATAAGCGCTCGCTCCGGCGACGATCAGACGGGGACGATGCTTGAACGCCGCTTTGCGCACTTCTTCGTAATCGATCGTGAACGTATCTTCGTTAACGCCGTATGCGACAAAGTTGTAAAGCAGACCGGAAGCGTTCACCGGGCTGCCGTGCGTCAAGTGTCCGCCGTGAGCCAAATTCATGCCGAGCACGGTATCGCCCGGCTTCAGCGCCGCGAGATAAACGGCCATATTCGCCTGCGCGCCGGAGTGCGGCTGCACGTTGGCGTGCTCGGCGCCGAACAGCTCCTTCGCGCGGTCGCGGGCGATATTTTCGGCGATGTCCACATACTCGCAGCCGCCGTAGTAACGCTTGCCCGGATAACCTTCCGCATATTTGTTTGTCAGCACCGTACCCATCGCTTCGATGACCGCTTCGCTGACGATATTTTCCGACGCGATCAGTTCGATGTTGTCGCGCTGCCGCTGCAGCTCAAGGCCGAGCGCCTTTACCAGTTCGGGGTCCTGTTTACGCAAATTTTCCATATTGTTGAATCCTCCTCTATGTTTTAAATCCTTGTTCATGTGGTCATTCCGGCTTTCAATCGCAGCTTCCGCCATCCGATTCCACAGCAGCGGCTTTCGGACGCTGCGGCAGCTCCGCGCCGCTTTCTTCCTCCAGCTTGTAGACGGCACGCGCGCCGCCGATCAGCTTCGGCCGCGTCATCGCCATCGTAACGTGCGCTTCGCCGACGGTTCGCACCGATGGTCTTACCGGCACCGCCACGGGGCGCAGCTGCATGCCGATCAGCGTATCGCCGATATCGATGCCGGCATGAGCTTTAACGGTCTCGACCAGACACGCATCCTGCAAATGCCGGTAAGCGTAGGCGGCCATCGACCCTCCCGCTCCCGGAACCGGCACGGCGGATACGATTTCCAGACCGTACTGGCGGGCGGCGCTGCGTTCCAGCACGAGCGCCCGGTTCAAATGCTCGCAGCACTGGAACACGGGGATAAACCCGAGATCCCGCCTCGCCGCTTCCATCCCGGCGAAGATGCCCTCGGCCGCCTCCAGCGTGCCGGAGGTGCCGATCCGCCTGCCGAGCACTTCGCTCGTGCTGACGCCGAATACGAGCAGCTCGCCTGCGGCCAGATTTCCCGCAGCCGCCAGCTCGCGTACAATCGTCTCTACCTGGGCAGCCAACGTTTGCCGCTCCATTTGGACCACCTTCCCGCTAATAAGTATGGTGAAGAGGCACGATTAAGGATGCAGCGCATAACGCTCTTCCAGACGCTGCACTTTGCCGAGGCGGCTCCGGTGGCGCTCGCCGTCCGAGAACGGCGTTTCAAGCCAGACGCGGATAATTTCCTGGGCAAGCCCGGGACCGACAACGCGTTCCCCGAGGGCCAGTACGTTCGTATCGTTATGCTCGCGGGTCGCTTTCGCCGAGAACAGATCGTGCGTCAGCGCACAGCGGATGCCGGGCATCTTATTGGCGGCAATCGACATGCCGATGCCCGTACCGCAAATCAAAATTCCCCGGTCGGCTTTCCCCTGCGTCACAAGGTCGCACACCGGCAGCGCATAATCGGGATAATCCACCGACTGGCCGCAGCTGCATCCGACGTCGTGCACCTGGTGGCCGAGCGACTCAATAAACGGAATCAATTCGTCTTTTAACCGGTAGCCGGCATGGTCGGCGCCGATCGCAATATTCACCGCGATAACCTCCTAGGCGTCTTATCGAAAGAAGTTTTGTGCACATGGTTGTATTATACCTAATTCGGGCGAAAAAGACGAAAAAAGAGCAACACGCGCGATTGCGCGAATGCTGCTCTTTGCCCAGGCGACCGGCCGTATGTTCCGATGCTCCACCGTGGTTAACCCCACTTCGTCGCCAGTTACACCGGAATCCGTAATGTTGCTTTTATGATAGCCGATCCCTTCTTGAAAATCAATCCTTTTCGGCGATTCCGCACCTATTTCGAACTTCGTAAGGAATTGTTTCCGCCACTGAAAAATGCCGCGGCGCAGCAGCATCTTTCTCCGCCGTTACCGCTCTAGTCCTTCCCGCTCTCCCGCTCCAGCGTTTCCAGCAGCTTGTCCACCGCTTTCGTAATTTCGTCCGCGCAGCTGGCATAGATTTGCAGCGTGCCGCCGAACGGATCCCCGATATCAAGTGCCGGAAGCTGCCGCTCCAGCTCCATTATTCTGGCCCGTTCCTCAGCGCTGATATCTTGCCCGAGCGCCCGCGCCATCTGCCACTGCGCATACAGCCGCTCCAGCTCCTCGACTCCTTCCTGCACGGAGGTGCCGAAAGCCGTATACTCCTTCAGCGTGAAGGTTTTATCCACCGCTGAAGGGAACCGGTGGAGCAGCGCGTTTTTATGCCCGGCGGTCATCGTAAGCACCAGATCCGCCCAGCCGATCATCTCTTCCCGGGCCGCCCGGGAAGAACCGTTATGGCTGATTCCGCGCGCGGACAGCGTCTTCGCGGCGTTTCCGGAAACGGGCAGGCCGTCCATCGTCGACACTCCGGCCGAACGCACCTCTACAGACAGTCCGCGGCGCTTCGCCTTGTCACGCAAAATAGCTTCCGCCATCGGCGAGCGGCACGTATTGCCGGTGCAAACAAACAAGATCCGTTTCAATGCGCTCACATTCCTTTCCCGGCTTCTGCCGTATTCGTTGCGGCTGCAAACTTGTTTTTTTCAATCGTCAAAGGATAAACAGCATCCCGAAAGTGAATAAAATGACGCCGCCTACCGCTTCCCCGTACCCGCCCAGCGTGCGGCCGACGCCTTTTCCGAGCATCAGTCCAAGCACGGACATAACGGTTCCGGCAGCGCCGAACAGCAGCACGGTCAGCACCTGATCCACGGCAAACATCCCGAGCGAGATGCCGACGGAAAACGAATCCACGCTTACGCTGAGCGCAAACAGCAGCAGTCCGCTTACGCTCCCGTGGTCGATCGACCGAACTTCTTCCCCGCGGACCGCGCTGTAAATCATATGCCCGCCCAGCACCAGCAGCAGTCCGCCCGCCACGGCCGTCGCAATATGGCCGAGCAGAAAGCTGACGTAATGTCCCGCAAACATCCCGGCTAGCGGCATCATGACGTGAAAAATGCCGATAACCAGACTCAGCTTCAACATGTCCAGCAGCCGGATTCCTTTCATCCCGATGCCGATTCCCAGCGAAAAAGCATCCATGCCCAGCGCCAGCGCCATAATGAGCAGGGTCAGAATTTGTCCCGCATACAGGCTTGCCTCAACCATTGTCACAATTCCCCCCTACAGTCCGCAGGCTTGTTCTCTTCCAAACATATGCGGACAAGGGAGTAATGAGACCTTACACGTAGACGACCCTGCGTCCGGCCGCTTTGACGAGCCGGTTCAACAGCGCAAGCCCGATGCCGTCCCCCGGCGGAACTTCGGCCCAAATGACGGCTGCGCCCTGCGCATCAAATTCGCGAAGGGCGGCGTACAGCTGCTGCGCAGCCGTTTCCGGCCGGGAGAGGGAGCCGCAGGCTACCACCACGTCGGCCCGATATTGGGCAGCCGTCTCTTCAAAGGCGAGTACGCCGGTGCGCTCACCCCGCAGTCTAGCCTTATCCGCTTCGGCTTGAATGTACGCCCGTACGTTCTCGCCCCCCCCGGCGACAAGCTGCATCACGCCACGCGGCGCATAATGCGTATATTTCATCCCCGGCGAGCGCGGAGCCGCCGGTGCGGCGGACGCTTCATCCCCGGAGACGAGAGCCGGAGCGGCGCCGGTCGCATCGGCTCCGGGCGGAGCGGCAATGTCCGGAGCGATACTTGCGCCCTGTGCAATACCGGCATCCGCTGCGCCGATAGCGGCATTCGCTGCGCCGATAGCGGCATCCGGTGCAATACCGGCGTCCGGTCCGGCTCCCTCTGTGCCATCCTGGCTGCCGTCTCGGCCGGCTTGCGGCAGCATGCCGTCCTCATCCACGAGCACGGTGGCGCACACCTCGCGCAGCTGCTCCGGCGTCACGCCGCCGGGACGCAAAATGCGGACCGCGCCCGGTCCGCACAGCTCCACTACCGTAGACTCCAGCCCGACGCCTGCCGGGCCGGCGTCCACGATGCCGCCGATGCGGCCGTACAAATCTTCGCGCACATGGGCGGCCGTCGTCGGGCTCGGCCGGCCGGAGCGGTTGGCGCTCGGCGCAGCGACCGGGCAGCCGGCGGCGGCGATCAGCTGCAGCGCCGTTTCGTGCGCCGGCATGCGCACCGCCACCGTATCCAGCCCTGCGGTAACGCGCGGCGATACGGCTCCCGGCAGCACGGGCAGCACGATCGTCAGCGGCCCCGGCCAAAAGCGCCGCATCAGGGCGGCAGCCGTTTCGTCCAAAGGAAGGACGAGACCGTTTAATTGGGTCCTGTCCGATATATGAACGATGAGCGGATTGTCCGAAGGACGTCCTTTTGCCGCAAAAATCTGCTCGACCGCCGCCGTATTCCGCGCGTCCGCGCCCAGTCCGTACACGGTCTCCGTCGGAAATGCGACTGTCTGTCCGTCCCGCAGCAGCTGCGCCGCTTCGCGGATCGCGCGATCCTGCCGCTCCCCTCCGGCGCTGGGCTCCAGCTTCCATTCATTCGTTTTTATCATCAATTGTTTCCGTCCTCATGTTCTTCTCCGCGGAGGCTTCAATGATCCTCCACTCTTTTATTATAGCGATACCCGACTCCAATACCAAGTTAGAACGACGGCTGTAAGCCGCAGCAAACATGCAACTCGCAGCAAAAAAGCGAAGCCCGAAAGGACCTCGCCGCTTTAAGCTCATGCAAACAAATGCTTGAAGAACGAAACAATCGACTGAATCAGTTCCACGATGAAAAATTTCGCTTCCGGAGCGGCCGCTTTGCCTTTCGCAGCTGCCGAGCCGCCTTCGGCCTGCACGGACGATTGTTGCACGCCGGAGCCGGCATCTGCCTTCGCCGTCTTCCCCGCCGTCACGGGCTCGCTTGCCTGTTTGTCCGCTTTCCCGTTATTCACGGCCGCGGACGCTTGTTTGACCGCATTCCCGTCTTTCACGACCTCTTGCACCTGAACCGCCTTGCCGTCCGCGCCTTTCTTGGCTGCGGCCGCTTCCGTCTGCGTCGCTTCCCCGCTTGCCGAATCGATGAAGCAAAGCGGCGGAAACAGGACGCACCACCAGTTTTGTCCTTCGCCCTTTCCGAGCGTAATAAGCAGCGCTTCGTAGTTGCCTGCCGGGTATACACGCTCACCGTACAGCTTCGTCGGAAAAGCGACCTCGCCAAGCTCGGCTTTGAACCCGTATTGAACTCCGCGGCTTTGCAGCTGCTCGCCAACGATACGCTCAATGTCACCCATATGGCCGCGCAGCGCCGCCCGCGCTTCTTCAATCGTTTGCGGCCCGTCCGCCCAGCCGTTCATGGCGCTGACGACCGCGTCGCGGACGCGGCGCTTCATCGCCTGATCGACGGCGGCATCCGAATTGGCCAAGATGCGCAGCCGGATCGCCTGCTGCGGAATCGAGCCGGCGTCCTCGGAAAGCGCCCCGTCAACACGCTGGCCTTCCCAGCTCATGACGAGAAGCGCAAGAGCAACGATCAAGTAACCGTATGACAAACGGAACGGAAAACGATAGGAATAAGGACGGTTTACGGAATGAGAATGCATCACACAAGCCCCTCTCGGGCACCCGTCGGCGCCTTAAGCTTGCGTTCCGGAACGTTTCTATCCCTTAGTATGTCCGCCCGCGGCTCTTTTAAACTTCCAATCTTGCAATCTATTAGTTTGCGCCGGATTTACAAATCGTTAAAGATCCTCGCCTTCTATCAATCCGATTAACGAGCTATAATTTGAGGATGGACGTTTGGAAAGGGGTCACTTACTTATGAATTCAGTGAATGTACAGCAAACGAAAGCACAGCGGCCCGGCAGCGGACGTCTTCGCCGTCTGGCGGAAGTCGCGCTCGTATCGGCCAAGCTCGGTCTCACTTCGTTCGGGGGACCGATTGCCCACATCGGTTATTTTCATAATGAATACATTCGCCGCCGGAAATGGATGGATGAAAAAAGCTACGCCGATTTAGTGGCGCTTTGCCAATTCCTTCCCGGTCCCGCCAGCAGCCAGGTCGGAATCGGAATCGGCGTTGTCCGGGCCGGGCTGCTCGGCGGACTTATGGCTTGGATCGGTTTTACGCTGCCTTCCGTCATCGCGCTTGTAGCGTTTGCTTTTCTGCTTAAAGGCTTTGACATTGACGGCTCCGGCTGGATCCACGGCCTCAAAATCGTTGCCGTCGCGATCGTCGCCCAAGCCATTCTCGGAATAGGCCGGAATTTGACGCCTGACCGCAATCGGGTCACAATCGCAGTCATAACCGCATCAGCCGCCTTATTATGGCCGAGCGCCTTCACTCAAGTGGCGTTAATTGCCGCAGCCGGCATCGCCGGCCTTTGGTTATACCGGTCAGCGGCGGTTGCCGAATCTCCCGAGCTGCCGGTACGGATCAGCCGCACATTGGGCGCTTTTTGTTTAATTCTCTTTTTCGCTCTTCTAGTCGGGCTGCCTTTCGTTCGGCAGTTTACATCCGGGGCCGGCTGGCTGCCGTTATTCGACAGCTTCTACCGTTCCGGCTCGCTCGTTTTCGGTGGAGGCCACGTCGTGCTTCCGTTATTGGAGAGGGAGGTCGTCCCTTCCGGATGGGTCAGCCGGGAAGATTTCTTAACCGGGTACGGCGCGGCTCAGGCGGTTCCGGGGCCGCTGTTCACCTTTGCCGCCTATTTGGGCGCCATTGCAAGCGGCGTTTCCGGGGCGCTAATTGCGACAACGGCCATCTTTTTGCCCGCTTTCCTGCTTATTATCGGGACGCTGCCATTCTGGAACGCATTACGAAAAAATCCCCGTGTCCAAGGCGCTCTGACCGGCATCAATGCAGCCGTTGTCGGGCTGCTGCTTGCTGCGCTGTATGATCCGCTCTGGACGACCGCCATTCTGGCTCCAGCCGATTTTGCGCTTGCTTCCATCCTGCTGATCATGCTTGTTTTTTGGAAGCTGCCTCCGTGGGTCGTTGTGCTTGCCGGTGCGGCGGGCGGGATGCTCATCAGCCTGATCTAACGGCATTTCGAAAAAAAAAGCCAAGCGTCCGTATGTACCGGATGCTTGGCTTTTTGCGTTATCGCTTTACCCCGGTCTTCAGCCGGAGGCAATGACGTGGCGCTCGATACCACCGTAATCGGTGACGATGCGAATATCTTCCCAGGCGCCGTAGCTGCGCAGCATCTCCGCCACCTCGCGCGCCTGGCCCATGCCAAGCTCAAACGCGACGATGCGCGGCACGGCTGCAAGAAGAGGCAGCTGCTCCAGCATCTTGCGGTAAGGGGCGAGGCCGTCCTCCCCGCCGTCCAGCGCCAAATGCGGCTCGAATTCGCGCACTTCCCGCTGCAGGCCCGCCAAATCCGACTGCGGAATATAAGGCGGATTCGAAACAAGCACATCGATATGCGCGCCCCTCCAGCCGTCCGCATACGGAGCCGGGCCGTGCGAGAATCCGCTCTCTCCCTCCCCCTGCAGGAACGGTTCCAGCAGATCGCCCTGCACGAACGAAACCCGGCCGTCGACGCCGAGCCGATCTGCATTGCCGCCGGACACCGCAAGCGCGTCCGGGGAAATATCGGACGCCACCACGCGCCAGCGCGGCCTCTCGGCGGCCAGCGTCAGCGCGATGGCACCGCTGCCCGTGCCGACATCGAGCACGGTCGGCCTCCCCGACTCGAGCGGGCGGCCTACTAGCGAGCCGCCCGGCTCAGTCTGCAACCCTGAAGCTTGCGGCCACAGCCGGTCGGCCGTCTCCAGCACGGCCTCTACGAGCAGTTCCGTTTCCGGCCGCGGAATGAGCACGGCGGGCGTCACCGTAAACGGCCGCCCAAAAAACCACTGCTCGCCGATAATATACTGCGCAGGCTCGCCGGCCGCCTTGCGCTCTACCGCTGTCTCCCAGGCGTCGATCCGCTGCTGCGGCACCGGCTCCCGCCAATCGCGCAGCAGCGCCGCCCGGTTTAGGCCAAGCGCATGCAGCAGCAGCAGTTCGGCATTGGAACGCGCTTCCTCAACGCCATGCGCCGCCAAAAACGAAGAAGCCTGCACGCAGGCTTCTCCAATCGTCCAATCCGGCCGCACCTTAAAACGGTGCGCCGGTATACCGTTATCATGCTTCATCGGTCAAGCTCCCTTTATTCCGGAAATCATAGCACGGCAAAAGGCGGTATCCGGACAATAAAACCTTACGATCCGCTTAACTTAAAGCGAGGTTTTCCTTCTCCAGCAGCTCCGCTTGCTCAGCCAGCGTCAAGGAATTGATAATTTCCACCATATCGCCGTTCATAACAGCGTCCAGCTTGTGCAGCGTAAGGCCGATCCGGTGATCCGTTACCCGGCTTTGCGGGAAATTGTAAGTCCGGATCCGCTCGCTGCGGTCGCCGGTTCCGACTTTGCTTTTGCGTTCGCCGGCTATTTTCGCTTCCTCTTCCTGACGGTGAATGTCGTAGATGCGGGCGCGCAACACCTGCAGCGCCTTCGCTTTGTTATCGTTCTGCGACTTGCCGTCCTGACAGGTGGCGACAATGCCGGTCGGAACGTGCGTTACGCGCACGGCGGATTTGGTCGTATTGACCGACTGACCGCCCGCGCCGCTGGAACAAAACGTATCGATCCGAATATCCTTATCGAGAATTTCGATCTCGATATCTTCCACTTCCGGCATAACCGCCACCGTCGATGTCGACGTATGAATGCGTCCGCCAGATTCCGTAACCGGAATGCGCTGCACGCGATGCGCGCCGCTCTCGTATTTCAGCTTGCTGTAGGCTCCCTTGCCGGACACCATGAACACGACCTCTTTGAACCCGCCGAGATCATTCTCGCTCGCGTCCATCAGTTCCACCCGCCAGCCTTGGCCGTCGGCAAACTTCGTATACATCCGGTACAAATCCGAAGCGAACAGCGCAGCCTCGTCACCGCCGGCGGCGCCGCGGATTTCGACAATGACGTTCTTATCGTCATTGGGATCCTTCGGCAGCAGCAGCACGCGCACCAGTTCCTCAAGCTCATCCTTACGGCCGCTCAGCTCTTCGATTTCCATTTTTACCATTTCGCGCATCTCGTCATCGAGCTTCTCGCCCTGCATCGCTTTCGCGTCATCGAGCTGCACCAGTACTTCCTTATATTCTGTATAGGCCCCGTAAGCCTCTTGCAAATCCGACTGCTCCTTGGAATATTCCCGCAGCCGCTTCGGATCGCCGGCCACATCCGGGTCGCACAACAGCTCGCTCAGCTTCTCATAACGGTCGGCTAGCGCCTGTAAACGGTCCAACACCGCACTTCACCCCTGTAAATTAATCCATATTCGTCTTTATATTATATCATAAAACGACCGCGCCCGATAAACCGATTTTTATGGAAAAACAGCGCAGGGCACCTGCCGGTATCTATAACCGTATCTGTAGCCACTTATCCTATAACCGTTATCTATGCCCGCTATCCATGAACTCTAGCCATGACACTATCCCATGGCCTCTAGCCACAACCTCCAGCCATGACTATTAACCATGATCACTATCCATGATCACTATCCATAACCCCACTATCCATGACCACTTTCCCTAATCACTACCTATGGCCTCTATAACCCTTTTGGGTATTATCCCATTCGCTCAGAAAAATAGGACCTGTCAGGACCGACGCCGCTTCAGTAGCCGTTTTGACATCGTTTCTATCGCCCGATGGACTTCCGTGCTATCGGCGCATGGAAACATACCGTTATATAAGGTTAGTGCCGCTAGTTTGATTATCCAAGCCCTGGAGCGCTTCTCTACTAAAAGGGATTCTATCTATCTTTTGACCATACTTCAAATCAATGAGCACCGACTGCCGGCACTGTTTCAACATGCGTTACGATGATCTGCATCTTCTCACCAATTTGTACTGCATTTTGTCACCATTCAGCACCGTGCACCGTTTATACCGCATCCCCGATCTCCGTTCGATCGCCGGTTATTTGTCTTTTATCCCCGATTTCCGTTCGATCCTCAGTTTTTTGTCTTTTATCCCCGTTCTTCGTTCCGTCGTCCGTTGCTTGCCTTTCATCATCGTTCTTCGTTCCGTCGTCCGTTGCTTGCCTTTCATCATCGTTCTTCGTTCCGTCGTCCGTTATGTGAGAATCACGCGTTTACCCCATTAACGTTTACGACAAAAAAACCGTTCTTATCCTGAGGAGTCCTAATCTGATCTTGGGAGTCCTTTTCTGATCTTGAGGGGCACTTTTTTCTGCTCCTGAGGAGTCCTTTCCGATCTTGAAGGGCACTTTTCTGTTCCTAAGGAGGCCTTATCTGATCTTGAGGCCCTTTTCTGATCTTGGGAGTCCTTATCTGGTCCTGAGGAGTCCTTTTCTGAGCTAAGGGGATAATACCCAAAAGGAACCGAAACGACACGGTACCCCGTCGGACCCGTCTTCCCGAAAAGGGCCAACATGTTCAACAGTTCGACCGCCTGCAATACAAGGCATATGGCAAAAAGGCCGACCGGAGCAACCCGATCGACCAATCCAATCCTTGCGTTTATACCCGTTTACACGTTAAAGCGGAAATGCATGACGTCGCCGTCCTGCACGACATACTCTTTGCCTTCCAGACGCAGCTGGCCTCTCTCGCGCGCCGCGTTCATGGAGCCTGCGGCAACCAGATCGTCGTAAGAAACCACTTCCGCACGGATAAAGCCGCGTTCGAAGTCGGTGTGGATGACACCGGCCGCCTGCGGGGCTTTCATGCCTTTGCGGATCGTCCACGCGCGCACTTCCTGTACGCCGGCCGTAAAATAGGTGAACAGTCCGAGCAGCTTGTAAGCGCCTTTGATGAGACGGTTCAGCCCGGATTCCTGTAGCCCAAGCTCTTCGAGGAACATCGCCTTGTCTTCGCCTTCCAGCTCGGCGATTTCCGATTCCACCTTCGCGCTGATCGGCACCACTTCCGCGCCTTCGGCGGCAGCGAACTCGCGCACCTTTTGCACGTAAGGGTTATTGTCAGCATCGGCCACTTCCGACTCGCTCACGTTTGCCGCATACAGCACCGGCTTGATCGTCAGCAGATGCAAATCCCGCACAAGCAGCTTCTCGTCGTCGCTCAGCTCCACGCTGCGCGCGGGCTGGTCGTTGTAGAGCGCTTCTTTGACCCGCTCCAGCACTTCGACTTCCTGGGCGTACTTTTTGTCGCCGCCCTTCATGTTTTTGCGGGAACGGTCAATCCGTTTCTCCACGGAATCCAGATCGGCCAAAATCAGCTCCAAATTAATCGTCTGGATGTCGCTGATCGGGTCCACTTTTCCGGAGACATGGGTAATGTTCTCGTCCTGGAAACAGCGCACAACGTGCACAATGGCGTCGACCTCGCGGATATGCGCCAGAAACTTGTTGCCAAGCCCTTCGCCCTTGCTCGCACCCGCAACAAGGCCGGCAATATCGACAAACTCGAATGCGGTCGGGACGGTGCGGTTCGGCGTTACGAGCTCTGTCAGCTTGTCAAGGCGCTCGTCCGGCACTTCAACGACGCCCACGTTCGGGTCAATCGTACAAAAAGGATAGTTCGCGGACTCTGCGCCCGCCTGTGTAATCGCATTAAACAACGTCGATTTGCCCACGTTCGGCAGTCCGACAATTCCCGCTTTCAAAGCCATCTATTCAAACACTCCCCGTTAATTTCCGTTAGTTACAGTCCTTCGTCATTATACCCGAAGGGGCATGACATGGAAAGCCCGCACCTCTTAAAAATACGGCTTCATCCCATCCTAAACCGGTAATGGTGCGAGCTCCCAGCGCGCGGTGAGGCGTCGCATGACAATGGATGCCGCTCCCTAAGACGCCGGCAGCCCTTCGGTCAATTCATCAAGCAGCTCCTCGCTGGGAGGGATTACCGATGGCGCATCCCGGCCTTCTTTCGGGACCGTGACGGCAGCCTTCTCATTCCAACCGCTGTACGTCAGCACGAAGGTTTGATGCAGCTTGGACGGTTTTCCCGGCTCATATTCCACGGTCACGTCTCCTTCCGCCTTGAGCTGCAGCGGATACCCGGTTGCGCGGTCAAAGGTCAGCGAATAGGCGAGCGATTTGACGTTGATGCTGTCTTTTACTTGCTGCTCCATCTGATCGGTCCCGAGCGTACTGCGCAGCAGCTCCATCGTTAGCGCCTTGGCGTCGCTGTCGATGCCGTCGCCGTCATAAACGACCGTCGTCTTGCCGTCATCTTCATTTTCTTTTACGGAAAAATGATCGGCGTATTTCGCGATTTTCGCAAGCTCGGCGGACGGAGCCGTCTGAAAATCCGACAGCGTCTCTTTAATCTTCGGAATCTCGGAAGGATCCATCTGCGACCACTCTTTATTCGTGAGATCATGCATATAATAGCCATCCGGTGTCAGGTAGCTGACGATAGTCGATGCTTCCCCGTCCAAATCCGTCTTCGTCGTTTGCTTCATTGCGAGCGGCTTCAGCTCCATATGACCGGTGTTCGTCATGCTGAGCTTGGATGTGTCCTCTCCGGTTACCAGCACCTGCTGCAAGCTCATCGCCAAGTTAAATCCGCTGACGGCCGCGGTTGCCTGCTGCGCCCGCGCTAAAATCCGCGCCGCTTCCTCTGCGCCGTCCGCCGTCGCTGAACCGCCGTCCTTTTTGTCCGCCGGATTTGTTTTATCTACTGGCTTCGTTGAATCCGATGTATTCGGGTTATTCATAGGTGCCGTGTTTTCTTCGCCCGGCGCTTGACCTTCACTTGCCGGGGAGCATCCCGCCACGATTAGGAAGACCATCAATGCCGCAAAGACGAATAAGACAGCTGAGCCTCTTGCATTTGTGCTTCCGTTGGTACGGGGACAATCGGAAGCGGCCTTCCGCCGGTACGTCCGGTTGCCAATCATGCTGTTCCCCCCTTTTGTTCAAAAAACGTTCTTTTTCATTCCCGTATTCCGAATGCCTTCTTCTAAAGCGGTTCATACTAACGGGCGTACGGGAGGTGACAAACGGATGGAAAACAAGTCCCATCAACGTAACTATAAGGGAACGACCCACATGAATGCAAAGAACCAAGATATGGCTTTCGTTAACGATACGCTCGAAGACACCAAATCCGTCACCAATTTTACCGACGCGGATAAAAATAAAAAAACGGATGCCTCGACCCCCGGTGTTCAGCGGGAATAAACCCGCACAAAAAACGGCCGTCGTCCGCAAGCTTGCGGCGAGGCCGTTGCTCGTTCTCCAGCATGCTTGCGGACAAGGCCGTTGCTCGTTCTCCCAAAATTCAGCGCATGTCATTTATCTTGACATCCGTGCTTACATTTTTTAAGATAAAAGCAATTGCATAACATTTTGCCTTTTTCGTATATCCTTAATAATCGGGTTAAGGGTCTCTACACAGAAACCGTAAATTTCTGGCTACGAAGAATAGGCCCCTTGGGGTTTATTTTTTCGTAGCTTTTTTATGTCTCAAGAGGGCCGCGGCGAAAAATCTAATTTAGCGGCGGTGCCGCCAAGGAGGAACTTTTCGATGACGAAGCTGCTTATCCGCAATGCGCAAATCGTTACGATGAATGCGCTGGAGGACATTATTCAAGGGGATATCCGGATCGAGGACGACCGCATTGTCGAAATCGGACCGGAGCTTGAGCCTGCCGGGGACGAACAAATATTGGACGCAACCGGCCGCACCGTTATTCCCGGTTTCGTGCAGACCCACATTCATCTGTGCCAGACGCTGTTCCGGGGAAAAGGCGACGACCTGGAGCTGCTCGACTGGCTGCGTAAACGGATTTGGCCGCTGGAAGCGGCGCACGACGAGGAATCGATCTACTATTCGGCGATGCTCGGCATCGGCGAACTCATCCAAAGCGGCACGACGACGATCGTCGACATGGAGACGGTTCACCATACCGAATCGGCGTTCCGCGCCATCGAGCAGAGCGGCATCCGCGCCGTTTCCGGCAAAGTGATGATGGACCGCAAAGGCAGCGATGTGCCGCTTCCGCTGCAGGAAGAAACTGCCTCTTCCATCCAGCAAAGCGTCGATTTGCTGGAGAAGTGGCACGGCCATGACAACGGGCGCATCCAGTATGCGTTCTCGCCGCGTTTTGTCATCTCCTGTACCGAGGATCTGCTGAAGGAAGTCGCTCATTTGTCGGGCAAATACAACGTCAAGGTCCATACCCACGCTTCGGAAAACACCGGCGAAATCGAGCTGGTAGAAGCAATGACCGGCATGCGCAACATCGTCTACTTGGATCATATCGGCCTCGCCAACGAGCGGCTTATTTTGGCCCACTGCATCTGGCTGAGTGACGAGGAGAAGCGGATTATCCGGGAACGCGGCGTTCACGTCAGCCACTGTCCGGGCTCGAACCTCAAGCTCGCTTCCGGCATCGCGGACGTTCCGGAAATGCTCGATACAAGCATTTCGGTCAGCCTTGGCGCCGACGGCGCCCCGTGCAACAACAATCTCGACATGTTTAACGAAATGCGGCTGGCGGCCATCATCCAAAAGCCCGCACACGGACCGACGTGCATGGATGCCCGCAGCGTATTCCGGATGGCCACGATCGGCGGCGCAAAAGCGGTCGGCATGGCGGACGAGATCGGCAGCATCGAAACCGGCAAAAAGGCGGACCTGGCCATTCTCAACTTGAACCAGTTCCACACGTTCCCCTCCTTCGACGTCGATCCGATCTCCCGCATTGTCTACTCGGCGACAAGGGCGGATGTGGAGACGACGATTGTCGGCGGACGCATTCTGATGGACAAAGGCATCGTCCGCACCGTCGACAAAGACACCGTGCTGCGCGAAGCCGACCTCTCCATCAAACGGCTGCTGAAGCGCAGCCCGCTGCAGTAAACGAGTGACTGCGCAGCGGAAATGCGAATCAGCAAAAAAAGCAGCTTCCACTGCCGTTTGACGGCTCATCGGAAGCTGCTTTTTCATGCGCAACGTGTATGCCTTGAACGGCTTACAGTTGGTTTTGGATTTTCGTTTTCAGCGCGTCTTTGCTTTGCACGCCGACCATTTTGTCGACCGGTTGGCCGTCCTTGAACAGGATCAGCGTCGGGATGCTCATGACGCCGAATTGGGAAGCCAGTTCCGGCTCTTCGTCGACGTTGATTTTTGCGATTGTCGCTTGGCCTTCGAGCTCGGTCGAGAGCTCTTCTACGATCGGAAGCTGCATTTTGCAAGGTCCGCACCACGGAGCCCAGAAGTCTACCAGAGAAACGCCGCTTTCAACGCTTTGCGTAAAGTTGTCTTTCGTCAATGCTACTGCCATTTGAATCATCCTCTCCAAAATATAGGTTGAGCCAGGGATACCCGTCAAAGTTCCCGCTTCAGCACTGCTCACAACCGTGGATTTGCCCCAGCACGCCTGCTATTGTGATATCGGCAAAATAATTTTCCAAATGCTGCTCGGCCGAACAAAAAATATGGTTCATAACCTCCTGCATATTGGAACCGACCACACAATCGCATCCGGGATCGCCCGAGCACCAATTAGGCATCAGCGAACCCTGCGCGATAACGCGGTAAATGTCCTTCAGCGTTACGGTCGACGGATCGATCGTCAGCTTGTAGCCGCCGCCGCTCCCTTCCCGCGTCGCCACGTACCCGCTTCGTTTCAAATAGCCCATCACTTTGCGGACACGCGCCGGATTGGTACAGACATTCTCCGCAATCGCTTCGCTGGTCGCGCTGCGTTCCGGAAGATTAGCGAGCAGAACGAGACTGTGGACGGCTATCGTGAATTCACTGTTCATAACGAACGGCCACCCCGCTTCGTACTGTAATATTATCAGTTACAGTTGATTTTGTCAACAGGGCGTAAGCCATATCACAGTCATAGTTTGCGGCAAAGGCGGCAGCGTTATCCCAGCCCGTTCTTTTCGGCTTTCCTTCCTCTTTCGGAGCGGAGATTTAAAAATCGAAATTGTCCGGATCCGGACCGAAGCGCTTGTTCTGGTTCAGTCCGTCGAGCCTTGCCATATCTTCTTCGGACAAAACGAAATCGAACACATCGGCATTTTCCCGAATGCGGCTTTCCGTGACCGACTTCGGAATCGTCACAATCCCGTGCTGCAAATCCCAGCGAAGGACGATTTGGGCCGGCGATTTTTTGTATTTGGCGGCCAGCTCGGCGATTTCCGGCAAATCGAGATTGCCCTGCATGAGCGGGCTCCAAGCTTCGAACACGATGCCGTTATTTTGGCAAAACGCGACCAGCTCCGGCTGTGTCAACAGCGGGTGGTACTCCACCTGGTTCACCATCGGCTTCATTTCCGCGTCCGTGAGCAGCTCCATCATGTGGTGCGTATGGAAGTTGCAAACGCCGATCGCCCGCACGGCTCCGTCTTTGTAGAGCTTTTCCAGCGCGCGCCATGTGTCTTTGAATTTGCCGGCAACCGGCCAGTGAATCAGATATAAATCGATAATGTCGGTTTCAAGCCGCCGGCAGCTGTCCTCGTAAGCCCGAAGAGTGTTGTCGTACCCTTGGTCGTTATTCCAAACCTTCGTGGCAATAAAAATTTCATCGCGGGCAACGCCGCTTTCCGCGATCCCTTTGGCCACGCCCTCTTCGTTACCATAAGCTGCGGCTGTATCGATGCTGCGGTAGCCTGCCTTCAAAGCGAGCCTGACCGCCGTTTCAACTTCGCCGCCCGTTTTCGCTTTCCATACGCCAAGACCGAGCCACGGCATGCGCACTCCGTTGTGAAGCACCGCCGCATCATTCAAACCTTGCAGTTGAACTGTCAAAACGATCGCCTCCAGCACTTATTTTTTGCCGCTGCAGCGCCATCCAACAATTGCTTCTCCCCTATTTTACCACCGCCCGGCTTTGTCAAACCGTTTCGAAGCCAAATCCCGCGCTAGGTCCAATCGAATAGATCGAGCTGCTGCGCATCCGGCTCTTTCTTCGCTTGCGGCAAAGGAGGGACCGTCTGACCGAGCATCTCCATCATTTGACGCGCATTGAAGGCCGCGTCGCCGCCGGAGTTATTGTTGAAAATCACGTGCACCTGCTCCGACTGCTTCTCCAGCCGCCGCAGCCGCTCCACCCACTGAGCAAGCTCGTCCGCATTGTAGCGGTATAAATACCGCACCTCGCGCCAGTTCGGGCTGCCCGCGGCGTTCCACCCGCGCGCGTTGCGCCCGTGCATCCGCACGAGCGTCAGCGAGCTGTCCGTCGCCTCTTCCACAATCGGAACCGACCCTTCGCCTGCCTGCGGTTCATCGCAAACGCTGTGAATCCAGCCTTCCCGCCGCATGAAGCTCAAGGTGCGCTCCTGCATCCCATCTGCGAACCAGCTCTGATGCCGGAATTCAAGGGCGCAAGGTATTCCCTCCATTCGCTCCTTCGTTTTTCGCAACAGGTCGACATGTTCCTTGCGGCAGTCGAACCAAGGCGGATATTGAAACAAGGCGCACGCCAGCTTGCCCGCCTCCAACATTGGACCGATCGACAGCCGGAACGCCTTGTACATCTCCGCCTCATCCGCAAACGGTATGCGGCCTCTGGAATGGCCGGTCATCCCTTGGAAAGCCTTGACGACAAAACGGAACGACGGCGGTGTGTCCCCCGTCCATTTCACCATGTTGCGCTCCGGCTGGATGGCGTAGAAAGAACTGTCCACCTCTACGGTTCCGAACAGCTGGCCGTAGACGGACAGCTTGTTTTTCGCCGCCTCGCGGGTCGGATACAAATCGTCATGATCGCCCCATCCCGCCAGTCCGATCGTAATCATCGCCTCACCTCCTGCATCAATCCGGTTTCGATTTCATTGCCCGCAACCGTTGTCGGAAACGCCAAAATGCGGCATACTTGACCTATAGACGAAAACCCTCCGGGCGAAAGGAAGAGCGCACGCTATGCTTATCGAAATCTATCAGGATGTCGTCTGTCCATGGTGCCGGATCGGGAAAAAGAATCTGTTTGACGCCCTTTCCGACTGGAAAGCACGCACCGGCACAGAACCGACGATACAATACCGCGCGTATCAGCTCGATCCCAATCTCCCTCCCGAAGGTATGCCGTTCATGAAATCGATGACCCATAAGTCCGGAAGCTCCGAATCGGTGCGCCGGATGATGGAGCACGTCACGGGCGCGGGCGCCGACGTAGGGCTGACCTTCCGGTTCGACCAGGTGAGCTGGATGCCCAATACCCGGATGGCCCACCGGCTGATCGCCTTGACGCCGGAAGCGCAGCGGACGGAGCTGATCGACTCGCTGTTCCGCGCTTACTTTGAAGAAGGCGTAACGCTCTCCCGGCAGGAAGAGCTGCTCGCCATCGGCGAAGCTGCCGGCTGGCAGCGGGAGCAGTTAGCCGCACGACTAAATAACGGCGAAGGCTCCGCCGAGGTCGACGACGATCTGGAGCGGGGCAAACGGCTTGGCATCAGCGGCGTTCCGTTGTTTATTTTTAACCGCAAATACGCGCTTTCAGGCGCTTATCCCAAATCCGAGATGCTGCTCCTGCTCGACCGTTTCCATACCGATGCGTAATGATTTGTCAGCTGGGGGCGCGCTTCGCGCCCCGTCTTTGTACCCCGTTATTCATTTTCAAGGATTCGCGCAACCGTCTTCATCCTCGCATTGTTCACCAGCCTGAGTGAAAAGCCGGCTGATTATTAATGCTCGTGTCCACTGTTCCCCGTCCGGTCCGCCGGCTCGTCTTCTTTTCCGCTAAGCTCCGACGTTTTTCTTATCCAGCGGTAACCGGAACGGACGCCTTCCATGACCCAGACGGGAATGGGAAAAGGGCGTTTGGACAAAAAAGGCGTATAAATCCGTTCATAGGCCGCCTTCAGGTCATCCCACATCGTACACGGGCCTTCCTCCAAAAAATCCGACACATCGACGACGAGCCCTCTCCCTTTCGACAGCATCACATTTTTGCCGTGCACATCACGGGGGTTGAGGCCGCGCAGACGGGCATACTCGAGCGCTTCATCGATATCGGCGATAACCTGTTCGGGAATTGGGGTTCCTTCCAGCAAACAATTATAAAGCGTCTTGCCGCTTAATTTTTTCAGCAGCAGGTAATGTTTCTCCGCCGCAAAGCCTGCATGATAACAGACCGCATAAGCAGGATGATTGCCCAATTTGCCATACACTTCGCACTCCCGCTCCCAGCCCGGCCGTCCCGGCGCGTAGACCTTCACGGCGATGCCTTCCGCTTCCGGATGCTCAAACACAGCCGCGTAATTGCCCGCGCCAAGCAGCTTCCAGCCGGACGGAATATACGGCACCTCAACCGGATGACGCGGGTCGGCGCTGATCATTTCAACTTCCGGCAGAAGCGTCTGCTCCGTAAGCTTGACCGCTTCCGCCACTTTTGCTTCGTTCATCCTAACGCTCCTTTGCACATCTCGCATGCCGCTTTTTCGGCTTCAGCCGTGCTCCGCTTCTGTCTGCACCTTCATATAACGAATAATGCCCTTCCGGCCGGGAGGGCATTATCATTTTGATTTTGCAGCGGTCATCTGTAAAGAGACGTCCCGCTTGTCACCTGTTTCGGTCTCGAATTTTCGGTTTCGAAATATCCCTCTTTATACCCTATACAAGCGAGGCCAACGCTGCCACATTATTCCATTCCTGTACCGACATACGATTCAAACGGCACCGCATAACTGCAGCCGCTTCTTCAAGCGTTCCCTTTATGAAAGCGTCCGAAACCGCCCTCGCCCGTTTTGCCGGTATAACTTTCCGGTTGATCCGGATTTCGACCTTCCGGTCTTATCCTTTCGGCTTGTACATGCTGAACCGCCGTTGCAGCAGCGCCGGCAGCTTGCGGTAATTCATGCCGAGCTTGTATCCGATCAGCTTGGCCGCATTTTCAGCGACAAGTCCCGGGATTCGCAGCCATTTGCCCGTTCTTAACAGCGCCTGCGCCTGGGCGCGCACAAGCCGCGACCCTTCCTTGCCGACCGACGTATACGGCAAAATCCACTCCTGCTCGCTCATCGACGCCCCGTTGTCGAAAAACCGCTTAAACTGCTGCGCGGCCGAATAATTATGGGAATGGAGCACTTTCGCCTCCGCGTTGTAGGCGATCGCATACCCTTTCAGCACGCACCGCGCCGCCAGAAACAGGTCTTCGTTGAACCTTGTCGGCTGGACGAACCCGCCCATCTTGCGGAACATGTCCGTCCGGATCGCGGCGCACACATTGGAGCAAAAAAACGTCTTGATCCCCATCCGCTCCAGATCGGCCCGCGTCTTGCGCAGCGACCGCTCCGGATAGTTGAACTCCCGCGACATCCGCTCCAGCACATCCGCCTCCGGCCGCGCGACCTGGCGGGCGTACGCATACGCCACTTCCGGGTCTGCAAGCGAGCCGGCCAGCTCTTCCAGCAGCCGCTCGTCGCACGGGAGCGCGTCCTGCGTCATAAACAGCAGCGCATCGCCCGCCGCCTGACGCGCCGCGAAGTTGCGCGTGCCGCCGTGATCGAACGTCTCCCGCATCACCATCAGCACCTTGCAGCCGGCTGCGCGCGCCAGCTCTGCCGTTCCGTCGTCCGACGACGTATCGGCCACAATAATTTCGAAGGGCGGCAGCGATTGCGCCTTCAGCTTCTCCAGCAACAGCCCGAATTCCGGGCCCGCGTTCAAGGTTGGGATAATGACCGATAGGTTAAGCGGCTTAGCCTCGTCAATAAGCATTTTTATGAATAAGTCCTTTCACGACCGTTTTGCAAATGATTTTCAGATCAAGGAAAAAACTCCAGTTTTCGATATAAAATAAATCGTGTCTGATGCGTTCCTGAATCGATGTGTCGCCCCGCAGCCCGTTCGTCTGCGCCCAGCCCGTAATGCCCGGCCGGATATGGTGCTTGATCATATACTTCGGCACTTCCTCTTTGAACCGGTCCACGAAAAAAGGCCGCTCCGGGCGCGGTCCGACCACGCTCATCTGTCCCATCAGCACGTTGAAAAACTGCGGCAGCTCATCCAGGCTCGTGCGGCGCAGGAAAGTGCCGAACGCCGTACGGCGCGGATCGTTTTTCACCGTCCACCTCGTGTCCGCCGAATCGTCGGGCGCCACGCGCATGGAGCGGAATTTATACATCTGGAACGTTCTGCGGCCGAAACCGACGCGCTCCTGCCGGAACAGCACCGGTCCCGGGGACGTCAGCTTAATGCCGATCGCCACGAGCAGCATGATCGGCGAGAGCAGCACAATCGCCACCGCCGAGAACGCGATATCAAACGTCCGCTTCGCCAGACGGTTGCTGAGCTCATCGAGCGGCACGTCCCGGATATTAATAAGCGGCATACCCGCGAAATTATCAAAAAACGGCTTGGCCGGCAGCAAATCAAAGTAGTCGGGGATAATGAGCGTTTTGACGCCGGCTTTTTCACAGGTGGCGATAATATCCGCGTACTTCGAATACGCCTCCAGCGGCAGCGCGATAATGACCTCGTCGATCGTGCGGTTCTCGCTCAGCACCTCTTCCAAATCTTCCAGTTTGCCGACAATCGGCCGCAAATGCGTCTGTTCTTCGACGTGTTCGCTCTGATAGTCATCGAGGAACCCATAGACTTCATACCCCAAATCCGGATAGTTAAGGAGCTTGTCGTGAAAATTCCGCCCGACTTTTCCCGCGCCCAAAATAAGGACGAACCGTTTGTTGAAGCCTTTGCGCCGGAACCAGACGAGCGTCTGCTTGACCGCAAACCGGTATACGGTGAGCCCGATCAAATTCATGCCGAGGAAGAGGGCCAGAAATTCCCGTGAAATATGTACTTCCTTGCCGAAAAACAGCAGGCTGAGCAGCAGCAGGAAACTCAGACTGTGAACCTGGCATATTTTCAGAATGTCATAGGAAAACCGCTTGCGGCGCTTCGGCGTGTAAAAGCCGACATAGAACCCGATCAGCACCGCCGCAAAGGCGTACACCGTGCTCCATACGAGATAGGTAACGAATGGAACCGTGTAGTAGTGAACGAGAAGGCCGCTGTAAAACTTGATCCAGTAGGCCGCGCCGAATACGAGCAGCATGCACAGCATATCCGCCAGCACGTACAATTGCGTCAAGAAACGCTGACTTTGTCGAATCATAATGGAATCACCGCAACCCCTGTCAATTTGTTGAATCTCTCTATAATTGTAACAAATAGGCGATGCAGAACCAATAGATTTAACGTTATTTGAGAGAAAAGAATCAAAAGAAAGAACGATCGTTCAAGAGAAAAGACTCAACAGAAATTACGACCGTTCGAGAGAAAAGTTCTGCTCTTTTAAAAATAAAAGCCGACTTCGGTGAGACTTAAGCGCGAGCCTCCCCAAAATCCAAGGCCCGTTCTTTCACAAAATATGCTCGACTTTTCCAATCGATTCCTCTCCCCGATGCTAACGCAATTCTTTAAAAGCAACAAGGTTCTCCAACCAAACAAGCTTACATAAACAAAAGCGAAATCTTCGACAAACTTCTCTCTTCCGAAATCAAAAACCGATCTCTCGCAACTAAATCATGAATCTCGCAAAAAAGCCAACTCAAAGTCTCTCCTTGCAGCACCCGGTCAGTTCCTCGCGCAAGATGCGAATCCGTTGACGATTCTACTTACGGTCACAACCAGTCCATTACGATACCCGCTCAGTTTCTCGCGCGAGGTGCGACTCCGTTGACGATCTCCTACCACGGCCACGATCAGTCCATTATGGCACCCGCCCAGTTCTTCGCGCGAGATGCGACGAAGCTTGATGGCTGAATGCTACTTGTTGCCTGCCACAGCCGATAAAGCGCCACTCGTATCTTCCATCTTGCGCCGGATTTCGCGGCGTTTGCGCAGCATGTCCGGGGCCAAACACGCGATCGTAAGCCAGCATCCCAGCAGTGCGGGTTCCTTTACTAGAATATAACCCAGCTTCAGCGTTTCCGTAACCGCTATGATCGGCAGCGTCTTCCATAGATGGCGCCCCCAGCGTTCGTTTTTCAGCAGCGTAAACCAGCGGTTTTGATAGGAATGGCGGCGCACGAACAGCGGGATCGAACGGCGCCCTCCCTCTTTCCAGCCGCGGGCGTGGGAAGCGAGCGCGTCAGGCACGTAATAAGCCTTCCAGCCGAGGAGCTGCGCCCTCCAGGCGGCATCCACATCCTCCTTATAGGCAAAAAACTGCTCATCGAAAAATTGTCCGCCTACCGAGATATGCCCGATCATCGCCCTCCGGTACACCGCCGCCGCTCCGGACACGCCAAACACCTCGCCGCCCGTCATCCATCCCGCCGCCGGCTCGCCGGCTCCCGCGTCCCGCACCTGCCTTCCCGCGTCCATCACAAGCCCTGCGCTGTCCAGCAGCGCATGCTCCGGAAGCGCGGCCGGGCAGCGCTTCGCTTTCGCATCGGAGCGGATCAGCATGCCGCACGCGCTGCCCGTCTCCGGATGCCGCTCCAGAAATTCGACGAGCACGCGCACATAGTCGGGGTGCAGCCGCACATCGGGATTCAGCACGAGCGCATAGTCCGATTCCGCCGCCGCAAGCGCGCGGTTCTGCCCGCCTGCAAAACCCGTATTTTCAGCGCTGGCGATAATTTTCACCTTATCACGATCCCGGAATCGCTCCAGCTCCTGCAGCGTATCGTCCGCCGACGCGTTATCCAGCACGACGATACACTCGATCGGATAAGACTGGCGCATCACCGCTTCCAGGCAATCCACGATATCTCCCGCACTGTTATAAGTAACGATATGTACACTGACTGTCGGTGTTGAAGGGTTCATTTCCTGTTTCCTCTCCCATGCAAAAAAACACTGTTCTCAATATCTCATGATAGCTCCATTCTTCGCCTTTCGGCAACCGAATCATGATAGGCGCTCGTTAAGCCTTCAGCAGCAGATGGATCTTTCAGTCCGGCCAAAACCCGCAAAAAAAAGGCTGACGAGAACCTCTCGTTCTCACCAGCCTGCTTATCAACCTCTTTTTTCGAAACCGCTTCAAAAATTCAGCGCATCCGTCATGTGCTTTTTCACATCATACCCGAACTCGTTAAAAAATCCCGCAGCGCTTCGCGCCAGCCGCGCAAATCTTCAAAGCCATTCGCCCGGATCGCGCTGTGATCCATAACGGAATAGCGCGGTCTCGGCGCGGGTCTTGGAAACTGCTCCGTCGTGCACGGCTCCACTGTAACACTCATGCCGCTCTCTTCAAAAATCGCCTTTGCAAACTCGTACCAGGAGCAAGTGCCGCTATTAGAAGCGTGGTATATCCCATACGCCTCGCTTCCGGCCAACTCCAGCACAAACGCCGCCAAATCAGCCACATACGTCGGCGAACCGACCTGGTCGGCCACGACGCTTAGACGATCCCGCTCCTTGCCCAGCTTTAGCATCGTTTTCACGAAATTGTTGCCGTAACGGCCATACACCCACGATGTCCTGACGATAAAATAACGTTCGTGCAGCGTCTGCACCAGCTGTTCGCCCGCCAGCTTCGATTTTCCGTACACCGATAACGGATTCGTCCGGTCGTACTCGTTGTACGGCCTTGTCCCCGTGCCGTCAAAAACGTAATCCGTGCTGATAAAAATCAGCTTGGCCCCAACAGCTCGTGCGGCTACCGCCACATTGCGCGTCCCGGCGGCGTTCACCCGGTAAGCCGCATCCGGCTCCGCCTCCGCCTGATCCACCGCCGTATAAGCGGCGCAGTGAATGACCACGTCCGGCTTAAATTCCGCAAAGCACATCTTACATTGCGACAGATCGGTAATATCCAGCGTTTCCCGCACGTAGCCGCGAATGTCCAGCCCTTCGGCCTTCCATTCCGCCAGTTCCGTGCCAAGCTGTCCATTGGCTCCGGTAACCGCGATTTTTAATTTTTTTTCCATTAGGTTGCATCACGGTCTGCCGAAGCGGTATCCAGACGTTCCCCGTACTGTTTCTCAAAATAATCTTTGTAGCCGCCGCTCAGCACGCCTTCCATCCATTCGCGGTTGTCGAGATACCACTGAATTGTCTTGCGGATGCCGGATTCATAATCGTGCTGCGGGCTCCACCCGAGCTCATTGCGGATTTTATCGGCGTCAATCGCGTAGCGGCGGTCATGTCCAAGCCGGTCCTTCACGTAGGTGATCAGCGACTCCGGTTTGCCCAGCTCCGCCAATATCGTCTTCACCACATGAATATTCGTCCGCTCATTGCGGCCGCCGACATTATATACCTCACCGTTCACGCCTTTATGAATGACAAGATCAATCGCACTGCAGTGGTCCTCCACATACAGCCAATCGCGAACATTAAGTCCGTCGCCGTACACCGGCAGCGGCTTATCCTGAAGCGCGTTGTCGATCATAAGCGGAATCAGCTTTTCCGGGAACTGATACGGTCCGTAGTTGTTGGAGCAGCGCGTAATATTAACCGGCAGGCCGAACGTCTCATGATAAGCACGCACGAGCAGATCCGCGCCCGCTTTGCTTGCCGAATAAGGACTGTTCGCCGCAAGCGGCGTTTCCTCCGTGAACAGCCCCGTCTCGCCGAGTGTGCCGTACACCTCATCGGTGGACACCTGCACAAACTTCGTCACTCCATACTGCTTCGCCAGCTCCAGCAGCGTCTGGGTCCCGAGCACATTCGTTTTCACGAACACATCCGGTTCCAAAATGCTCCGGTCCACATGCGACTCCGCCGCAAAATTCGCCACCACATCGACACCCTCGGCAAAAAGCGCCTCCAGCGACGAACGGTCCGTAATATCCGCTTTCACGAAACGGTAATTGGGATGCTGCTCTACCGACTTCAAATTTTCCAGGTTGCCCGCGTATGTCAGCGCATCGATGTTAATGATCTCATAATGCGGATATTTTTCCGCCATATACAGCACAAAATTGCTGCCAATAAACCCGGCGCCGCCGGTAACAAGCAGTTTCACGATTTGCAGCTCCCCTTCTGTGAAAAATCTCCCTTAGGTGCTCGACTATTGTATCCGTTGCAGCTAATGCCTCCATTGTAATCATAGCCCTATAGCGTCGATTAGCAATTATATCCCTGCAGCGTCGATTAGCTTGTCACACCCATTGCTTTTGCAATCGTTGCCCAAGTACCATCCGCTTAGCCCCTGAAAGGTACTGTATATCCCTCTAGCTCTGCTCAGCGCTCAAGCCCCTTCAACCTTCAAACACAAAATTGATGTCCGCATCAGCCAGCACGGGATGTTTGCCGTCCTTATCCGACAGCACCGGCTTCGATACCGGCCAGTCGATTGCCAGCGCAGGATCGTCCCAAGCGATGCCGCGATCGTTCTCAGCCGAATAAAACTCATCCACCTTGTACTGCACCTCGCAGTTCGGCACAAGCGTGCAAAATCCGTGCGCAAAACCTTTCGGCACCAGCAGCTGCCGATGATTCGCCGCACTCAAAATAAACCCCTGCCACTGCCCGAACGTAGGTGATCCCCGGCGGATGTCCACCACCACGTCATAAATCGCCCCGGCTGTGCAGCGCACCAGCTTCGTTTGCGCCTTCGGATTTAATTGGTAATGCATCCCCCGCAGCACGCCCGCCTCCACCGAGAGGGAATGATTATCCTGCATGAACTTGGTTGTAATCCCATGCTCATGAAACCGCTGTTCATTATAACTTTCCGTAAAAAAACCCCGGTGATCCCCGAACACCGCCGGTTCAATCAGCTTCAGACCCGGGAGCTTTGTTTCTCTCACGTTCATTGGACCCGAACACCCGCTTTCCGCATACTTCTTTCCTGACTCATTCCGAACCGCTGCTTACAGCTTCAACTTCCCGAACTCTTCTCCGAACAAGACATTTTTAGCCAGCTCGTTCGCAAGGGTCAACGAAGCATGCGTACCTGCGTCGGTCCACCAGCCTTTCAATATATCATATGATAATTCTTTCGATGAGATATAGGCGTTGTTCACATCGGTGATTTCCAATTCCCCGCGCGCCGAAGGCTTCAGCGTCCGAACAATCTCAAATACCCGGCTGTCGTACATATAAATGCCGGTCACAGCATAGCTGCTCTTCGGCTGCTTCGGCTTTTCTTCAATGGATACAATCCGCTCTCCATCGAGTTCCGGGACACCATAACGCTGCGGATCGTGGACTTCCTGAATGAGTATTTTCGCGCCATTCCGCTGCTCGCGGAAGTTATGTACATAAGGAGCGATACTGTCAGCGAACACATTGTCCCCAAGAATGACGACCATTTGATCCCCGCATACAAACTGCTCGGCCAGGCCAAGTGCCTGCGCAATGCCTCCTGCTTCGTCCTGCACCTTGTAGGTGAACGTAACGCCGAAATCCTTCCCGCTTCCGAGCAGGCTGACTACATCGCCCATATGCTCTTTACCGGTGACAATGAGAATATCGGTAATGTCACATTCCTTCAATTTAGCGATAGAGTGAAAAATCATGGGGTATTTGCCTACTGGGAGTAGATGTTTGTTTGTCACTTTTGTTAGGGGGTAGAGACGCGAACCTGTACCTCCTGCGAGAATAATCCCTTTCATAATACTACCTCTCTCTTTTTAAGATAAGTAAATGAAATGCAGTAGAGACTTTTGGCCAAAAACCTATTTTAAAAAATTCGTATCGGAAAGCAATCTTCATTCTAAGAAACCAGTTCTGCTTACTAATATTTACATAGTCATAAAGAATTTGTTTATGGGCTGAGCTTAGTTTTTTATGATAATTTTTCAACAAAGCATTCGCCTGTTTAATTGTGCGTTGAAATATTTGATTCCTGTCCTTTAGACTGGCAAGCTTCAACAATAACGATAAGTTCGTATATTTCTTGGCCCCGATATGATTTTTCGAATGCTGTCTATATAAAATGCTGCTCTCTGAAATACCTTCAATTTTCCCAAAAACTCCGGCAATCAGCGCAATCCACCAATCATGCATCATTGCATCCACAGGTATCGGTAAACAATGATTCTTTAACGCCTTGTTAATCAATACCGTACAACCGGTGACGTGGTTCTGAACGAGCATTTGTTCTAGTCTGACAGAATTAATATTTAGTCTCTGATAATCCCAATAGGAGTCCGATATAAGTTCTAGATTCTCATTAACTACTGTCAAATCAGTATGAATAAGGACAGGTTGGTCTTGGTTACTTTCAGTTTGTTTCATCTTCTGATATGCTTGCTCAACCTTTTTGGGTAACCAGACATCGTCCTGGTCGCAAAACATAATATAATCTGAATCAGAATACTCCATTAATCCGGCGAAACTTTGGCTTGCTCCTAACCGAACGCTCCCAGTATCCACAAACTTGAACTTTTTTGGGTACGTACTGCTATACGATTCTATTATTCTTAACGTTTCATCAGTAGATCCGTCGTCTCTGATTAGCACCTTCCAATTGTCGTATGTTTGGTTCAAAATCGAATCAAGCTGCTGTTGTAAGTATTCTCCACCATTATAAGTAGAAAGTAAAATATCGATGGTAGGATTTATATGGTTCGAATTCATGGTTTCTTTGACGATAGGAAGCAATGTTTTTCAATTTCTTCCCATAAGTATAGATCCCGTTCAATATCATTCTCAGTAAGTTCGCTTCCCGATTGGATTTCAATAATTTCCAGGTCAGTTAGAGCTTTTATACTATGTTTTTTTCCAGCTGGAATTTGAATGAAGAAATCCTCTTCGACAAAAGAAGATACACCGTCTACTACTAAAACTCCTTTTCCACATGTAACTGTCCAAACTTCATTTCTGTTTTGATGAGAATGGTAGCTTAAATTCATTCCCTCTTTAATCTGAATTTTTTTTGTCAATATTTCTTTTCCATTCAACTGCTTGGAATAATCTAAAATTTTATAATGCCCCCATCTTCTCTCTTCATACATTGGCCGGCTATAATGGTTTTTCATAACTTCTTTAATTCTCGGACTTGCTTCCTTATCCGTAACCAATAAACCATCCGGACTTGCCGCAACAACCATATTCGATACTCCAATTACAGCAATCGGGATGTCCAATTCATTTATAACATGGGTATTCGTGCACTCTTCTGAAAGAATGACATTACCAATTTTTTGAGTGTCCATTTCTTCCGTCAATGTATTCCAAGTACCTAAGTCTTTCCAATTCCCATCAAATTCAGTAACTACAATTTTTTCCGCTTTCTCTACCACTTGATAATCAAAACTAATTTTAGGTAAATCCGAGTAATGATTTTTTAAATGCCCATATTTTAGTGGAAGATCTAACCGATCCAAAGCATTTATTATGTATTCCAATCTAAATGCAAATACACCGCAGTTCCATAGAGCGCCTTGGGAGATTAGTTCGCTAGCTACCCTTTCAGAGGGTTTTTCTACAAAACGGTCTACTAAACTATAGTTCTCTTCGGAACAAGATCTTAGAGGTACAATATAGCCGTATTTTTCCGAAGGAAGTACCGGTTTGACACCGATAAGAGCAAGCTCGGCCTTAGATAGATCTAAAATATGCTCTAATTCCGAAACTTTGGAAAAAAACTCACTTTCAACATAAGGATCAACCGGCATAACAATAACCGTTTCATCTAACGATACCTGCTCTTTTTCATATAAAAAAAGGGCTGACAAAGCAATAGCCGGAAAGGTATCCCGTGTTTCCGGTTCAACGATAATCGAAATGTCGTTTCCCAGTTGGCTTTGAATCGTTTCGTATTGCCCTTTGCTAGTTGTGACATAGGAATCTTTAGCGAGACCATTTTGCTTCAACTGCCTCAGCACCCGCTGAACCATAGATTCATAATTCCCAGAATCGGACTTCAAAATTTTCAGAAATTGTTTGGAACGAGAGTCATTTGATAGAGGCCACAAACGTTTACCGGACCCACCGGATAATAATATTATTTTCATTATTCACTACCTTCTTAACGTTTAGACTTGATATATCGAGGCAATTGTAGCAGAGCATGAATGAAAGCTTTTGCTTTGGCAACCTTAAGTTCTTTTGTTTCAGATGTAAGCAGGACTGACTTACCAACATGCAAAATATATTTTATCCACTGTTTTAAATAGATTTGCGTAGAAAAATGTTTAAATATAAATAATAAACGATTACGGTAAACGTGATACACAAAAAATGGAGACCATTCTTTACTACTTCCTGTATGTATATGCCGGACAATGGAATCCGGAATATAAACGATCGTTTTCCCTTTTTCTCTGATTTTATAAGATAAGTCGGTATCTTCATAATACATAAAAAAGTATTCGTCAAAACCTTGTACATCATCAAAATCTGTTTTTAACATCATCATTGCAGCACCGCAAGCATTATTAATAAGAGTACGTTCAGAAAATTGTCCCTGGTCTTCTTGACAAAAACCGATATCATAGCCGTTATAGTTTTCATCGATACCGGATCCTGCATTTTGAACTAGCGTTCTTTTTAAGGTCTGAATAGTATTCTTGTTAAAAATAAATGTACTCCCTAGTTCTTCTGAAACTTCTTTTTCAACATCACCGATAACTAAACGATCATTCTCTGTGTGCTGAATTACATCAAATACAACAGTCTGCCCTTGTTCTAAATCGATAACCGGAATATAAAAAACCGTATGTCCAAAACAAACGAGCCGATCCTTCTCATAAAGAAGATTTGTGCAAAATTTAGGATCTACCCGATATGGTTCTCCGTTAATTGTAATATTAGTTGAAAGCATGAGTTTATCGGTTGTTTTGACTTGGACCTTCAAATAATCATAAAAGAAAACAAGTTTTGAGGAGACGATCCCTGCTCCGGAAGTTTTAATCCCGTGATACAGATTATAAAGCCAGTCCGGTTCAACTCTTGTATCATTGTTTAAAAATACGATATATTCTCCGTTAGCGTGCTTAACCCCGTAATTATTTCCGCCGGCAAAGCCCAAATTTTGACCCGGATTTAAAATTTTTAAGTTTTTGATTCTTGCTTCATAGTTATTTTTCAAATATGTAATCGAATCATCAATAGAATTGTTATCAACAACTATAATTTCATAGGAGATATCGGACGCCTTCAAAGTCAAAAACGAATCAAAAAGGTCTTTAAAGTACTTTTTTCCATTATAATTGACGATAATAATCGAAACATCAAAATGAGATACCATCAAAAATCTCCTTATTTTTTTGGTAAAATTTCTCGATCGAGAAATGGTCCGCTCTTTTATAACAATTTTTCGAAACGATCTCCCATTGTTTATTATTTTCCATCAATTCAAGAGTCAGTTCTAATAATTGTTGTTCATCATCCCACAGATAGCCATTAACCTCATTTTCCACAATTTCCGGTTGCCCCCCCTTATTAATAACGACCGGAACAACACCATAACTCATTGCTTCTACTGTCGTGATCCCAAAATGCTCCATTTTCTCTGGGAATTCAGCGTCGTTTTCCATATAGCCGGTTGCATGCCAAAAGATTTTTGCTTCCCTATATAAGGACTCAAGCTCTTCCAGGGAACAATTAAGATGAAGATAAATAGGATAGCCCTTTATTTTTTCTTGGATGCCCTGAATATATTTTAAATCCTCCTCCATGGAAGAAACGGCTCCGACCAAATGGTATTCCCACCCCTTAAACCGTTCAATGTTACGAATGAAAAAATCAATCATCCAATCCTGCTTTTTATTATGTGCTCCAACAAAAAAACGACCTACAGATAAAAGGATATCCTTTCTTTCCTCATTAACGGAGGCTCTTTTCTCCAGTAGCTCTTCTGAAAAAACCGGAGGATAAACGATCCGATTTTTCTTGCCGGTTTTCCATATGTATTCAAGCCAATGGTTGGTGAATAACGAATTCGATAGATAGTAGTCGTAACTTCTTCTAAACTGGAAATCCAAAAAACGCCATACCGCTCTAGTTGCTAACGAACCGCTATGAAACGACCGCTGAGGCGGAAACATGCAAGAATAAATATTTCTCTTTGCCCTTCCAATATGTTTGCTAAGATACATAAAGTTTATAAATAGATCATAGCCGGATGATAACTTCTCAATCCGTTTTTTATTTTGATAATGCTCCATCAAACTTCCCGGCTTAGGCAGATCCAACTTTTTTAACTTTGTATGACAGAGTTTAATGCCAAATCTGTCGCTAAAGGTTTCAATGGTCGGATAATCGTCTGCATTAATGTCTATATTGTTGTAGTTATGAACCAAAATATCAATTTCAACCGAATCATAATTGTTTTCAATGAATTTGCACAAATAACCCATATGCTTTTCCCCGCCCCCTAAAGTAGGGAAATACGGGTTTAACACAAGAACTTTCATCTACCCAGTCACCTTTCTCTATCTATAAGCTGTTTCTTTAACGCATCCAGTTCATAACTTTTAGCGTGATGCATTGACTCCAGACGATTTATTTCGTCCGTTTTGCTTTGAAGTTCTTGTTTAGTTTGTTCAATATATTGATGATGTTTCTTTTTTAAGTATTCCCATTCCACTGTCAGCGCTTTTAAAATTTCTTCTAACCCTTGATTGTCTATATGACATTGATGATGAATTTTTTTTAGATCCTCGTGATCAAATCTAAGGTTTTGATATTCCTCTTGAAGCAATTGATAGTTTTGAAGTTCATTTAGTATTTCTTGTTTTTCTTCATTTGAAGCCTCAATCTTCTGACGATTAACTTCCAACTCATACATTAGACTTGAAATTTTCGCTTTTAACTCCTCAATATGACCTTTTAGGCCCGGATACTTTAAATATACAACTTTCCCTTTACTAAACGGAGTTTGATGTTGGTTGCTTACTTGTTTTAACAACACATTAAATTTGGTAATATTATGCGAGAACCTATCCATAATCTCGATTTTTTGAACTTGTTCTTTAATGACATGTTTAAATTCTTTAATCACTAAATCATTTTGGAGAATTGTTTTCTCAGCCTTTTTAAGCTCATCCTTAAGCTGCTCTTTTGCGCTTACGTTTGCATCTAACTTTAACTTCAACCTATTGTTATCATATTCAAAGGCCAGCTTATCTTTTTTCAATTGTTCAATAACCATTTGGGAAGCTTCGCATTCTTTCTTCAATTGCTCGAGTTGAACATTTTTATGATTGATTTCATTTATCAATTCATCAAGGGTCTTTTGGTTCTTCCTATATTGCGGAGCAATTGAAAAAGCTTTTGTTTTACCCATTACATAAGCTTGAAAAGCCTCTTCCATTTCATTAAATAATTGAATATCCTCTTCATTAATATTATACTTCGGATAAATTTCTTCTATCTTTAAGAAACCTGTTGTATAGTCCCGGTATTTCCAGAAAAAAAGGTGTAAAGAGCGATATAAAAGATATTGTATCGGAACTGCCTGTTGAAAAACCCATTCATAGTCGATTACAGTATGATCACCGGCCTGATTTATAATTACATTCTCAAAGGTCAGGTCAACGTTGCTTACATCTAAACATTCATAGGGGCGCTTAATTTCCATGTTCAAATCGGATAAATAGTCTTTATGCTCAGGAAATCTTTTTGCTGATACCCCTAAACTGCGCAAAAAATTATAAAATCGCTCCAAATGGGATAAAAAAAGCGACTGGTCTCTGTTAAAAACCGCCTCAAACATCAGGCTATCGAATGAATTCCCTTCAATAAAAGGGAATTGGATTTCCGTCCCTAGCATCGTGGATGGTACAATTGAACAATTGAAGTAACTTCTTTTCAATGTTTTATAGCTTTCACTCATAGCCTGAATATGATGTACCGCTTCTTCTGTTAGAGGTTTTTTTACGACTTTTTTTGTATTTCCTTCTTTATAAATGGCTGTGCTGATTTGAAATTGAGGTAAACGGTCACGATTAAATTTAACAAAAAGCAGTCTCACTCTGCTTCCCCCTTTTTGCAAAAGACAAGAAACGAGTTGGCAAAAAAGCCAAACTGCCCGGTTTCTGTGATCCCTTTCGCCGTCCGTTCTTCGTTAAAAAGTAAGAACCGATCTTGATCGTAGCTATCGGTGTTTGGAGCAAAGCTTCCCGGAGACGGGGAAAAATCATCCGTATAGATTGCCACCGGCATTTTATAATCTGGCATCGGATAATAGAATTCAATGTCTTTAAACCCGGTCTCGGTTAACAAGTTTCGAAGTTCATGATTCGAAAAAGTCGCCACTCCGAGATCTTGTTCATGAGAACGGTAATTCTCTAAACTGTCAAAAATCCGTCCCGTATGATCCTCTCTCGCTCCTGCCCAATATTTAAGCCCATATTTATTTTCAATGGCAATAATCAACGTTCCATCATCTTCAATAAATTCTTTTATTTTCAATAAAAATTGATGAAAAGGAGAAGATGAAGTTGTAAATTTCCCTGCATATTCCAATACACCAATAAGAGTTACATAATCAAATTGCTGTTGAAGCTGAATGTCATTCAAATTCCCTACAACTACTTCTAGATTTTTTTGGTTACGATGACGATTCCCAATTATTTCAGCTCTGCGTTTAGAAAGCTCGACTGCAATGACTTGCTGTGTTTTTTCACAAAGAAGACCCGTCAGCGCTCCGCAGCCTGCTCCAATTTCCAGCACACGTCCATTCGGGTCAAAGGAATACCAATCCAGCAAGTTTAATCTTTGAGAGGACAAGTGATAAAGCACTGGCCATCGCGAATCCTGCGCTAAAACTTTTGCAATTTCCAGCGGGTTGTTAGCCGTAGTTTTGACCAATTGAAGAATTTCATCTTCAATATCACCATCATTGTATGAATCTTCGCCTGTATAGAATTGCAGGTTCATTTTTACGTTTCCGATTATATCAGTCATCGAATAAGGCCTCTTTATTCTAGTTTTTAACGATATGAATCGTTGAGTCGATATCGTAAACGCCAACAATTTTTTTGAACATCGTTGTCTCAAATGCAATCACATCATATAGTCGATGGTACACGACCAAATCTTCATTTGTGCCTGTAAAACCGGTACAGCCTAAGGACAACGTATAATATCCGCTTTGTAGATTTACTTTTTGCGAGAATGTTACCGTTAATGAATCCCCTGCCTTAAACGAGCCTGTATCCAGATTTTGAAACCAAGTATTTGTTCCCGACAGTTCATTCCCCTTCAAGTCTTTAATCGTAAACGCGAATATAGGATCTTGAACGAGCTCATTAAAACGTACTTTCATTTTAATATAAATCAATTCATCACTAATGATTTTTGAAATGAGCTGATTATTTTCATCAAAGATCCCATAATCGACAATTTCCACTTCTTTATTTCCGTATTCAAGCCTTGCCTGATTTTCTTGATAAAAAACTCTCCACTCGCCTTCTTCCGAAGGGGAGTAGGATTTGTTGATTTTAAAATCCTCGCTTACATCGTAAAGATTCACCAAAATTTTTTTATAGAGATCGACCATTTCCTTGGGGGTTCCTTCGGCCACTTTGCGTCCATCGTTTATGACAACGGCATGTGTGCAGTACCGAAGAACCGTTTCCAAGGAATGTGTGACAAAAAGGATTGTTTTTCCCTTTTCTTTAAATTCATTGAACTTCCTAAAGCACTTTGTCTGGAATGCAACGTCACCAACAGACAGTGCTTCATCAACAATCAATATATCCGGTTCTACATTGATCGCTACAGCAAAGGCAAGACGGGCAAACATCCCGCTTGAGTAAGTTTTTACAGGCCGGTGGATAAAATCGCCGATATCAGCAAACTGCAATATCGCGGGAATCTTTTCGGTTATTTCTTCCTTCGTGAATCCCATAAACATACCGTTAAGATATATGTTTTCAATACCGCTGTATTCCGGGTTAAATCCCGCTCCTAATTCCAATAATGCCGCGATTTTACCGTTTACTTTGATCGTTCCGCTTGTAGGCTTCAAAACGCCGGTAATCATCTTCAGCAAAGTCGATTTTCCTGCTCCGTTTTTACCCAGTATCCCGACCGTTTCTCCCTCTGGTATCATAAGGTCTAATTCTGAAGTAGCATTAAAATCGGTATGATATTTTTTACCTAAAGGATTTATCGACTCCTTAAGTCGATCAGCAGGTTTAGGATATAATTTATAAATCTTGGATAATTGCTTTACTTCTATCGCATATTTCTTCATTAAATTTTCCCCTTCTTACAGTACATCCGCAAAATGAGGACGCAATCTTTTAAAAACGATAACCCCAATACCAAATGCAACCAGTGTAAAGCTCCAATAATAAAGCGTCAGATTTGGAAATTCCCAGAACCATCGCTTATATATAAATGTATTTCGGTAACCTTCTACAATATAATATACAGGATTTAGTTTAATCCAGTTCTTATATTTGTCGGGCAAAATCGATAAAGACCAAAAAATTGGCGTAAGCCAAAATATTAATTGAACTGTCATTCCGACAAATTGTCCAACGTCTTTCAAAAAAACAACTACGGAGGAAGTAATCCAACCAATTGCCACGACTAAACAAACGGAGCATATTACATAATAAATAATTTGCAATGTATATAAATCGGGAAAATGTTTATAAACGGAAAACATGATTATTAAGAAACATATGAAAAACAGATGAATAAATAAAGAAGATACTACTTTCACAACCGGAAGAAGAGAGACTCGAAATACAACCTTCTTTACTAGGTAGCTGCTTTCTACAATTGAGTTAGTCGTGTTCAAAAAGCAATCTGAAATAAAAAACCATGGGACCATTGCAGCCATCAACCACAAAATGAAAGGGAAGTTATCAACAGGCGCTGATTTGAAGCCTACTTGAAAAACAAACCAGAAAATTAAGACTTGAACTGTTGGCTGTACAAAAGCCCATGCAAAGCCCAAAAATGACCCTAAATAGCGGGTTTGCACATCTTTAATTGCTAAATTGGAAATAAATATCAATTCACGAAATAATGGCTTTAATTTGAATTCCACTTAACTCGATCCTCCACTCAGATGCTTCAGAACTGATCTTACTCGAAACAATATTACCAAAAATTCAGTTGGGATGCACATACTTCTAAAATATAAATCAAAACTTGACGATAAAAGTGTGACAAAGTAGTCTTGCCTCCTTTCTTACTTATCCAATTTATAGTATCATTGAGCTAGCCGTGTCTTTTTTATCGTAAGTCATGAAGTAATTCTCACTGCACTTTTGTCAAATACAAATAATGACGAATGGCTTTATTGACATTTTCAGGAGGAAATATCTATGGAATTAAGTATAATCATTCCAAGTTTTAATGAACGTGAGAATGTTAAAATTATCTCTGGTCGAATAATTGAATCTCTAAAAAATCAGGATTGTGCTTATGAAATCTTATTTGTAGATGACAGCAAGGATGATACGCCTATCATTCTTGAACAGTTGTCTAAAGAACACTCACAAGTTAGATATATACACCGGGAAAATGGTAGGGGGTTAGGGACGGCTGTTGTCGAAGGTTTTAACAAATCAATTGGAAAGAAAATTATAGTTATGGATTCTGATCTCCAACATCCCCCTGAACTTATACCTTTGATTTTTCAACGATTAAAAGAAGGTACTGATTTGATAATCCCCAGCAGGTTTGTTCCAGGAGGATCCGACGGAGGCTTAAATACTTTTCGCAAGTTTGTATCTTGGACAGCTCGGACAATCGGTCGCATCTCTTTGAAAAGAATGCGGAACATTACTGATTGCACAGGGGGTTATTTTGGGTTAAATCGTAGTATATTACACAATGCTCAACTCGATCCTATTGGATGGAAGATTTTAATGGAAATATTAGTTAAATGTGAATACAAAACCGTTCATGAAATTCCTTATTCATTTGTCTCCCGTCATGCAGGGGAATCTAAGATGAGCATGAAAGAACAATGGAATTATTTAAAACATATTGCGAAGCTAATATGGAATAGCGATGAAGATAGAAGGTTCTATTTATTTTGTGCAATAGGCGCTTTGGGTGTTGGCGTGAATTTAATTAGCTTATATATTTTGGTTAACTTTCTTGGTTTGGGAGACTTGCGTTCTTCGATTATCGCTTCTTTTATTGCTATGGTAAACAACTACCTGTGGAATGATAACCTTACTTGGAAAAAATATAAGAAAAAGTCTTTGAAAAGACGATTCTTCCAATTCCCGAAATTTTTAATTGTAAGTGTGGTTGGTATAGGTATAACCGCTTTATTAGCCCAAACTGCATCTTGGTTAGATCTCAATATTTTCTTTGGTCAATTTGCAGGTATCGTAGCAGCTACACTTTGGAACTTCAAAGCTAACAGTCTGTGGACTTGGTCTAACAAAGACACAAATGAATCTCGAGAAAAGACAAAAGTAATCGTTAGTCAAGAGCCTGTACAACTTTCGAAACAAGCTGTTTAACGTATAAATTTAAATTATCAAGGAGAAAAAAATGAACTTGTCTTTTATTAAGAAGGGTTATGTGATTTCATTACTTTTCTATTTAACTGTAGCATTAATATATTTAGGCGATGTTGCTTTTCACCCGTTAACTAAACATATTGGAGGAAATGGAGATCCTGAACAATTCATGTGGTACCTGGGATGGTTCTGGCATTCCATTTTAAATGGTCAAAGTCCTTTTACGACAACTTATCTTAACTATCCAAGCGGACTAAATTTAATGGCTAATACTTCTTTACTTGCTGAAGGTTTATTGTTTGGTCCATTAATTTATCTAACTAGTACATATTTTGTTTACAATTTGATATTTTTTCTTAATTTAATGATTTCTGCCTTGTTATTTGAATCGATTCTCCGAATGCTAGGTATTCGCAAATGGCTTTCTATTTTTGGTGGCGTCTTAGTCTCCATGATGCCCTATACGACCGCTCACTTGTCTGGTCATATTAATCTAACATCAACAGTTGTCGTCTTTGCTATTATCCATATGATTATTTCAGCAGCAGTAAAAGGTGTAAAAAAGCCCTATCTGTACAGTGTCCTTTTTGGTCTGCTGCTTGCCTTTCAGTTTTATACTTCCAGTGAAATATTTGCGACAGCTTTTTTATCGTTTGCCATCGTGTTTGTTCTTTTTTTACTATTTTATCGTACGGCTTTATTTCAGTTTTTAAAGCTATTTTCATGGAAATGCTATATTATTTTAGTAGTTTCTTTCGTCATTTTAGTTTCACCTGGCTTGTACTATCTCTTCTTTGGCCCTTACTTTAATATTTCTGGGCAAGTGTACCAGCTAAAGAACGTTTATGTGAATGATTTACTGAATTTTATTTTACCTACACCTGTTCATGAGCTTACAGGAAACACCGTTAATCAAGTCACGGCTTTCTTCACAGGGAATTTTGCAGAGAGCAATGGATATTTAGGAATTCCGCTAATTATTTTAATAATATTTTTTGTGCAGCATCAATGGAATAACCAAATAATAAAAATATTATCGGTATTTTTCTTTATTATTAGTATTTTATCAATGGGATCTTATTTGCATATTCTCGGCTTAACATCAACGAAGATTGTTCTCCCATGGATGATTTTTGAGCATCTGCCTTTGATTGAACACGCCCTCCCGTCACGGCTTATGTTGTATGGAGATATTGCTGCTCTATTAATTATTTTAATAGGGTTTGAAAAAGTACTAAAGAAAAAAAAACGCGCCAAGCTTTACTCCGCCGTTCCTTTTGTTCTTTTAGGAATTGTCGCTGCTACATGGTTTCCCTCAGTACCGTTTATGTCTACTTCACAGCCAGCAATTTTAAAGGATATTTCAGCTGGAACGGAGATTTATAACGAACTAAAGGATCGTCCTACTGCAATATACACTGACCATTTTCCAACTGTAATGCATTTACTGGCTGAGACGGGTTATTATTTCCCGACTTCTGACGTCTATGGTTTTACTAAAAAAGATTCGGCATTAGATGCTTACAGGGATTCCTTAAATTACTTTTCAAATGACCCTAACAAAATTTCAGCAGAGTTTATCTCAAGTTTAATTGGAAGAATGAAGGTAGAAAAAATTTTATATATTCCTATTAAAACTCAGATGTCTAACGATTTTTTGAATAATCTTAATTCGCTGCTAGGAAAACCAATAGAAGGCCCGAATGGCGCTGTTTTATGGAATGTACCTTCAGATTTAGCGAATGTTTCATTCGAAGGAGATATTTATAATATTGAAAAAATTCTTGGCAAAGGCCCAGATAATAGACATTGGGCAGGAAAACAATGGAGTATACGTGCAAAGAATAAAAACATCTCGGTTACTTTAACTGCACCTCCTGCTTCTGACATGCCTAATGGTGTCTCCATTAATATTCAGTCCGATAATAGTTCTGATTTTAAAACTATTCATCTTAATCCAAATGAAACCGTTGAAATAACGATTGTTAATGAATCTATCAAGTTTGAGGCACAGGAAATTTTTGTTCCTAACAACACAAGTCATAACGGAGATACTAGGGAGTTAAGTGTCATGGTAAATATTAATTAGACTACACCGTATCAATTTAGATCAGATTTAACATCCCTTAAAAGCTAAAATTAATGGCAGGAGGTGCGATAAGCTTTAAAACAGCTAGCATCTACTGCTCTCTATTTTTAGTAAAATTTATCCATCTGCTATATAAATTACGTATCTCAATTTGACAATTATCATTTATAGACTTTAAATGAAGTACAACCAAGCTAAACTAGGGTTTATTATTTTATTATTAGATAGTCAAGTACTTCAAACTAATATTATAATATTTTATAAAATCCTAGCAGGATAAATAATGGGTTAAGGAGTTTACCATGAATCGACAACCTTCACCACCCAGGTATCAAAAAAAGGTAGAATCTGACGTCTCTCTCATCAAATGGGCGGGCATCATAATGGCTGCCATCTTCTTTCTTGCCTTTCCGTTTCAAACCGCGCTGTTTAACGGGTTCGACTTCTCCTTTGAAAAGAAAATTACGGGCGCGATGCTGTACGGCTTCTTCTTTTTCATTGTGATGTCGTTGCATATCTTCAAGGTTTGGCGGGAAAATAATTGGCAGGCCGTCCTTTCCGTCTCCGTCTGGCTGCTGCCGATCTTTTACTTCATATCGTCTTTCAACGCCGTGTCCGTTAATGACGCTCAAATCTTGACTGTCATCAGCTTCGGCCTCGCGGGATTTTTTGTTTTTGGCGTCTATTTCAATGATACTCCTTCCTCCAGAAAAACGCTCGAGGGAATTCTTGTACTTTCCGGCTACATATTGGTCATTTTCGGTTTGATCAATCTGTTCGGCCAAATCTACACCCCCGACGCACTCTGGTTTACGATGGGCAATTACCGGTTGACGTCTGTGTTTCAGTATCCGAATACATATGCTGCAGTTTTAATTGCCGTTCTCCTGGTGGCTCTTTACTATACCGCTCACGCGGTCCGCTATCCGTGGCGGTTTATTCACGCTTTTATGCTCGTTCCGGTTCTTGTGTCCTTTATGCTGACTTTTTCACGAGCCGCGATCGTAATCGTTCCGGTCGTCATTCTTATATTGCTTCCGTTCTTTAAGCTGGCCAAACAGCTATCCTATCTGGTTTACCTTATGCTCTCGACTCTGGTTACTTTTATCATTTTGAATCAAATGGAATCCATCTCAACGACCATCGCCCAGCAGGTGCAGCCGGTTGAAGGAGTAAAAGCCGCACAGTCAATATCGCTCTGGAGCGCGCTGCCGCTGAAAGGATGGGGCGTGCTTCTGGCAGCATCGCTCGTAACGGCGCTCCTGTCGTTAGCTGTAGCGAAGTGGATCGAGCCGTGGCTAGAGCGTAAGCTTCAAAAAGTCAGTGCAATGAAAAGCTCCGCTTTTCTTGCTCCTGCGGCTCTGCTTATTATTGTTATTGTTGGAGCTGCAATTGTCCTTTCGAGCAGTGCTGTCCGCGGACTGCTGCCTGCCAATATTGCCGATCGGCTGGAGAATCTTAATTTTAGGCAGCACAGTGTTCTGGAACGGGAAACCTTTTACCGGAACGGGTTGAAAATCGCCGCCGATCACCCGCTCGTCGGTGCCGGGGGCGGAGCCTGGAAGGCGCTCTACCAGCAGTATCAAACAAATCCGTATACAAGTAATCAGGCCCATAGTTATCCGATTCAAATGCTTGTGGAAGTGGGCTGGCTTGGCCTGCTTGTGCATGCCGCATTCTTCGCTGCCGTTTTCTTCTTCTACATCCGCAGCTACTTCCGGTATCCAGAAAAAAGAGGCAGCCATATTATCTTTTTTATTTTTTCGATATCGATCCTGCTTCACAGTTTCATCGATTTTGATATGAGTTATATAAGTATATCTTCGCTTGTGTTTTTTTGTCTTGGCTGCATGATCGGCGTCTACGGTCGGGAATTGAAGATCGAAGGTCTTCAGTTCAAACGAAATGCTCTGAGACTGATTTTTCCTTCGGCTCTGACGCTTCTCTCCATCCTCATGATGGTGGTCAGCTACCGGCAATATGCCTCGCATGTGCAATTTGACAAGGCGCTTGCTTACGCTGCGGAAAAGAGACCGCTTCAGGAGCTGCTCGTTCCACTGGAGAAAGCGATCTCGTTTGCGCCGGCGAATCCTCATTATTCGCTTGTAGAAGCCGATTGGATGTCGCAGGCTTTCGCACAGACGGGGAATGCCGCCTATCTGGACAATGGAAAAAAAATCTTGGACAAAGCGAAACTTATGTCCCCCTATGAGCGTCAAATAATATTAGCAGAGTACAGATATTACAAGGACACCCAGAATTACGAAAATGCGATAGCTTCGCTAGAAGAAGGCATCTCTAAATTCCCTTGGGACATTGATTTCTATGAAACAACGATTCAGGAATATTATGATGCCGGCAATCGCGAGAAACCGAGTAATCCGGACCAATCTGCTGCCAAATGGAACCGTGCGACCGAGTTGTACAACATCATCGTGGAGCGGACGGAACAACTGAAGGCCTTGCCGCCCGAGCAGCTTCAAGGACGGCGCTTTGATGTGTCACCCGCTGTTCGTCTTATTATCGCCCAAATTCAATATGCCAACAAAGATTTTTCGTCGGCGATTGAAACGTTAAATCCGGCAATCAGCGACAATCTTCAAGAACAAAGCAATAGAGTCATTGTTCGCTATTACCTCGCCGCTTTGCATGCAACCGGAAAAAATGATGAAGATCTACAAACCAAGTTGATCGCCGCCGATATACAAGAGAAGGGGCTTCTTGAAGCGTTGGAAAAAGAGAATTAGATTATTTTAATTTACCAATTTTTGTTCTTCTATTCTGTGAGAAAGTAGGATATAATTCCTTCTGGTCTCTATCTTTTTTCTTCTATTTTTACCTTTCCTTTGAAAACGATGGAATTTATATACAACTTGAAAGGAGGTGAAAATATAATGAAAAAGCTTGTAACGAAAAAAACAGCTGCAGTCCTCGTCTTCATGATGCTGGTTTCTGCCTTGTCTCCGATTTTGGCCTTTGCTGCTACCGGCTTTTCGGATCTGTCCTACAATTCAGCTTCGGGTACGGTAACAGGTAAAGTATACATTACGGGCGACACCTATGTGAACAAAGATGTATATCTTGATTCGCAAGGACGGGTCGTAATCAGCGTTTATGATGACGCGGGTAAAGTAGTCAACACGGTTTATGCTACATATGATCAAGCCGGTTACTACAACTTCACGGGAACCGTTACTTCGTCGACGTATTTGACACTCAAATACTTCTACAAAAACGGAACACCGGTAACTCAAGCTGTATACAACAGCTCCTCCCCGATTTTCATCGGTGGTGGCGGTGTCGTTACCCCTGGAACAGTCGTCAACCCTGACGGCTCGATCAACGGTGACGCGCTGAAAGCACTTCTGACGGCTGACAAAAACGCTCGTGTTGAAGTGAAAACAGATGTTGTTAACCTGCCTGCGAGCGCATTGACTGCAGGTGAGACGCTGACGCTTTACAAAGCGGACGGTACGTCTTACACGCTTCCTCTGAAAGCGCTGAAGCTTGAAGATCTGGCGAAAAGCCTCGGAGTTTCTCTGAACGATCTCATCATTCGCGTAGAATTGACGAAGCTGTCCGGTGCGGCTGAAAAAGCTGTAGCGGATGCGGTTTATGCAATCGGCGCTACTCCAGTGGCTGGAGCATTCGACTTCAAAGTCACTGCAGTTGGCGGCGGTAAAGAGCTTCCGATCGAGAAATTCGGGCAACTGGTTTCCCGTACGTTCGCTCTGAACCCTGGTGCTGTTGCGGCTACTGTAACGGGCGTTGTGTACAATCCGGTGACGAAAGAGTTGACATTCGTGCCTTCCACTTTCGCAACGGTTGACGGCAAAACGATCGCTACACTGAAACGCGACGGTAACTCCATCTACACGGTCATTCAAGCGCCTTCCGTGAAATTCACGGATTTGCTCGTCCACTGGGCGAAAGCTGATGTGACCGCTCTGTCCGAGAAGTTGATCGTTGAAGGAACGGGCAAAAACTTGTTCGAACCGAAACGCAACATCACTCGTGCAGAATTCGCGGCTCTGATCGTTCGCTCGCTTGGTATCGAAGCAACCGGTACTTCGGAATTCAAAGACGTTGCATCCGGCAAATGGTACTCCGGTGCTGTAGCCGCTGCTGCTGAAGCAGGCATCGTCAATGGTTACGAAGACGGTTCTTTCAAACCGAACGCGAACATCAGCCGTAAAGAGCTGGCAGCCATGGTCGTACGCGCCCTGGAATATGCCGGTGTGGAAAGCAAGCTGACGGATGCGGAAGCTTCCGCTGCGCTCGCTAACTTTACCGACACTGCTACTCTTGGTTGGGCAAAAGGTGAAGTAGCCGCTGCTGTGAAAGCTGGTGTTGTTCAAGGTCAAACTGCAACGAAAGTTGCCGGCAACCTGAGCGCAAACCGTGCTGAAGCTGCAACGATGGTTTACCGTTTCCTGACAAAAGCTGATCTCATCGATTAATCCTACTTATATCAGCAGAGAAAGCGACCTTCGGGTCGCTTTTTTTTTTGTCTTTAGCATTTTGCTTTTATCCTTTAGCCTTTTGCTTTTATCCTTTAGCCTTTTGCTTTTATCCTTTAGCCGTTTGCTTTTATCCTTTAATAGAGTGACGAAACGATGGGCATCGGAGGAGAGAGGAGATAGTGACAAAAGGCGCCCCTTGCGTTTATCTTTTGCAATGATCAAAAACAAAGCTCCGACGTAGCGGCTTTAACCGTTTGGCGTCGGAGTTTTGAATTAAGGCTCGGTCTTAATACGATTTTGGTGTAATACTTTAATTCGTCCGTCTAACGCGATTCTACAATTACCCCTTTGCCGGATCAAAGGAGCTTTTCAGCGACACAATCCGATTGAAGACCAGCTTGTCGTCCGCGGAAAGCTTCGGGTCGACGTTGAAGTAGCCGTGGCGGAAAAATTGGAACTTCTCCTGGCCTTGCGCACCGGACATATTTCGTTCCACATAGCCGTCCAAAATTTCGAGCGAGCCGGGGTTGATGCACTCCAGGAACGGTTTGCCGGTCTCTTCGGCTTCGCTTGTAATTAACGGTTCGTAGAGACGGAACTCGGCAGGAACGGCTTGCGACGCTTCCACCCAATGCAGCGTTCCTTTTACTTTACGGCCGGTAAAGCCGGAACCGCTCTTCGTTTCCGGGTCGTACGTGCAGCGAAGCTCGATCACATTGCCGCTTGCGTCCTTAATGACTTCCTCGCATTTGATAAAGTAAGCGTGCTTTAAACGTACTTCATTGCCCGGGAACAAGCGGAAATATTTGGCCGGCGGATTTTCCATGAAGTCGTCTTGCTCAATGTAAATCTCCCGCGAAAACGGAATTTGACGCGTCCCCAGCTCTTCGTTCTCGGCGTTGTTTTCCGCTTCCAGCATCTCGACCTGCCCTTCCGGGTAATTGGTAATAACCACTTTAAGCGGACGGATAATGCCCATCGTGCGCAGCGCCTTCAGCTTCAAATCTTCCCGGATAAAATGCTCCAGCATCCGTTCGTCGACAAGGCCGTAACCTTTGGAAACGCCGATTGCACGGCAGAAGGCACGAATCGATTCCGGGGTGTAACCCTTTCGGCGCAAGCCGCTGATGGTAGGCATCCGCGGATCGTCCCAGCCGTCCACCACCTTCTCGTCTACGAGCTGCTTCAGCTTCCGTTTGCTCATGACGGTGTTCGTAAGATTCAAACGGCCGAATTCGTATTGATGCGGTTCGGACTCCATTTCGCATTCGGCGATCGTCCAGTCGTAGAGCGGACGGTGATCTTCGAATTCGAGCGTACAGATCGAATGCGTGACGCCTTCGATGGCATCGCTGAGCGGATGCGCGTAATCGTACATCGGGTAGATGCACCACGCATCGCCGGTACGGTGATGGTGGGCATGGGCAATGCGGTACAACACCGGATCGCGCATGTTGATGTTCGGCGAGCTCATGTCGATTTTTGCCCGCAGCACCCGCTCTCCATCGCGAAACTCCCCAGCCCGCATGCGGCGGAACAGATCGAGATTTTCCTCTACGGAACGGTCCCTGTAGGGGCTGTTTGTACCCGGCTCGGTAAGGGTGCCGCGCAGCTCGCGGATTTGGTCGGCGCTCAAATCGCAAACGTACGCTTTTCCTTTGCGGATCAACAGCTCGGCACGCTCGTACAGCTCTTCGAAATAGTCGGAAGCAAAATGCAGCTCTTCCCACTCGAAGCCGAGCCACTTTACATCGTCTTGGATCGATTCTACATATTCCGTATCTTCTTTCACCGGATTCGTGTCGTCAAAACGGAGATTCGTCCGTCCCCCCACATCGTCCGCCAGCTCAAAGTTCAGGCAAATCGATTTGGCATGACCAATATGAAGATAACCGTTCGGTTCGGGCGGAAAGCGGGTGATGACTTGACGGGTTCGTCCGCTTTTCAGATCCTCGGCCACAATTTGACGAATAAAGTTCGAGGATGATGTGTTGTTTTCCATTGCGACCAACCTTTCCCACGAGGAATGAGTATCCTCTTATTTTACACAAAAACGCTATGAAATATAAGGGGAAGGGTGAATATAACGGCAAGAAGGCTGCTTTTGCTGCGGGCGGCAGGGGATGCGGATTCATACGAGAAAGCGGCCGGAAGGAAAGAGTGTTTCTCTTCTCCTGCGGCCGCCGGCTTAGGCGTACTTTGCAGCGCAGCCTGACGGCTGTCAGTCCACATGCAGATAAGCTTCCATAAAAACGATGCGATCGGGCGGCTGTATACGTACGGGTTCATCTGCAAAACAGCTGCCTGTCTTTATGCGCGTCTTATAGCTGTTTCTCGATATCCGCAGCCATTGCGGCCGGCTCCACTTTCGGTTCGAAACGTTTGACGACATGGCCATCGCGGTCGATGAGAAATTTCGTAAAATTCCATTTAATGTCGTTGTTATCCGGCTCCTCGCCGCCTGTCGCTGCCGTGTCGGCCCCTTGGAAGGGCGCTGCTTCAATTAAATGCTTGAACAGCGGATGGGCATCCGGACCGTTGACATCGGTTTTGGAAAACAAGGGAAACGTCACCCCATAATTCAACTGGCAAAAGCTTTCCACTTCGGCATTGCTGCCCGGCTCCTGCCCTGCAAACTGATTGCTCGGGAAGCCCAAAATTTCGAGCCCCTGCTCATGATATTGTTCGTAGAGCTTTTGCAGTCCTTCGTACTGAGGCGTAAGCCCGCACTTGCTGGCCGTGTTGACGATGACGAGCACCTTGCCCTTGTAATCTGCGAGAGTTTGCTCTTCACCTTTGATCGTTTGCAGAGAAAAGTCGTAAATAGTCACCCTACATTCCTCCTCCGATTAATGGATAACGGTTATCGAACCGTCTTCGCTGACGTTCCGATCCGTTCATTCTGGAGCTTGCGGTACCGCTGCAGCATGGCAAGACGCCACGGGACGAGCATGCCGAACGCGAGCAAAAAAAACACGGATGCCGTCTGGTAAACCGACACATACCGTTCTACGATGTCATGCAGCAGCAGCCGGACGATCAGCAAACCGAGAATAATATAAATGAACGCTTTGGAGCGGCGCAAAAAAATATCGTCTCCGACCCATTCCATTTTGGAAGTCTGAATGAGCGGCAGCGAGAACAGCAGCACTCCGGCGGCAAAGGCGCCCAGCGCCCAGCTCCACGGGATGTGCGTCTCGGGAACGACGAACATCAGAAATCCGGTAGCCATGCCAAGCGGCGGAATGATAATTTTGCGGGCGGTCGTCGGTTTGTTCGTCGCCCTCACACGCAGCATTACGATTGCGAGCCCTGCCAGCAGCGACACGACGATAGACAAAAACTGCGGCACATGGATACTCTCGGGCATCCGGTGTTCACTCCTTTTTTACGATCCGGTTAAAGATAGAACCATGCTTTCTCTTCATCGTACTTGAATTTGGCCCGTTCTGCAAATAATGGGAAGCGTCTGTAACGGGGCACAAAAAAACGCCTACCCTGCTCGTTTGAGCCGGATAGGCATTCGGTCGGTGGACCGATATTGAGACCATTAAAGCGACTGCTGCCGCGCCTTAAGCGATTGTTGATTCGCCATAAGCAATTTTGGCATGACTTATGCCATTATCGGGCGCAATAAACTCGGCGCCTTAAAGCGTTAAGCCCGCTGGACCGCTTTGCTTGCCAAAGCTTTCAGCGTCTCCCGGATAAACGCGGGTTCGTCCTTCGGCGTGCGCGACGTGATGATGTTGCGGTCCACGATAACTTCCTTGTTTTCAAAGACCGCACCTGCATTTTTCAAATCATCCTGCAGCGGCGGATAGCTTGTGAGCGTGTGACCATTTGCCAGTCCTGCGCTGATCAATATTTGCGGGCCATGACAGATGGCTGCAATCGTTTTGCCCTTCTGGTCGATCTGACGGACAAAGTTTTGAATGTCCGGATCAAGCCGCAGCGACTCCGGCGAAGAACCGCCCGGAATGACAACAGCGTCGTAATCGTCCGCTTTTGCGTCTTTTATGGCGAGCTCCGTCGTATATTGCGCCTGCTTTTGCTTGCCTTCCAATTTTTCTCCGGCCTTCAGACCGATAATAACCGTTTCGTGCCCTTCCGACCGGATGGCGTTATACGGTTTTTGCATTTCACTGTCCTCAAACTGCGGTCCCAGCAAAAATGCGATTTTAGCCATATGGATCCACTCCTTTAACGGTTTTTTATGCACGCTCTATTATTACCCTGCCCGCCGGATTAGAATCGCCGACCGCACAATTTTGTTTCTTTTATATGAAAAATCTCTGCCTTCGCCCGGCGAATATGGAAGCCAAGTAGACAAGCAGGAAAAAGATCATCATCACCGCCGCGTACCGGTACATGCCGGCGTAGCCGGCGTAAGACGCGACGATACCGAGCAGCATCGAACCTGCGGCAATGCCGAAGTCGATCGAACTGTAAAAAAGGCTGTTGGCGGAGGCGTGCTTTTCCGGCGGTGTGACACGAAGCATCCATGCCTGAATCGTCGGCTGAATTGCCCCGAAGCCGAGGCCGTACATAAGCGCCGAAACGGTCAGCAGCGCCAAAGTGTCGGAATACGACAGCAGTGCGAGAGCGGCCGCCACAACAGCCGAACCCGGAATAAGAATCGGCGCATGGCCGTAGCGGTCGAATATGCGGCCCGATATCGGGCGGACGATCAATACCGTGACGGAGTTGAACAGAAAAAATAACCCGACCTGCGCCAAATGGACTTCCTTTCCGAACAGAGCGATGAAGCCGAGCAGTCCTCCGTACGTAATCGACAAAAGCGCATTAAGCAGCGCCGGCAAAAGCTGGCGCGTTATACTGCTGTACTCGCTCCCGGAACCGACTGCCGCTGCACGGGCCGCTCCCGTGCCGGCATCTCCGGTATTGCCCGGGATGACCGGCCCACGCCGATCTCCCGGACTAACCTCTGCGGCGGCGGCAATTCTCAGAACGGCCGGATGGGCAGGCTGCGGTGGAATGCTGCGCGTCAGCAGCAGAAGCGGCACGATCAGAATGGTTGAGGCAGCCCCGATAACGGTCAGCAGCCCGAATCCGTACGAGTCGAGCACGTAAAGGCCGATTGTCGGACCGATCGACATGGCCAAGCTTGTGGACAGGCCGAAATATCCGATTCCTTCGCCGAGGCGGCGGGGCGGAATGATCTGCGTCACAAGCGTGGGCATCACGGTGCTGGCCGCCCCGAAGCCGAAGCCAAACAGCACGCGAAGCAGCAGCAGCAAGCCGACCGACGAGGCATAAGGGTACGCGATCGTTGCTCCGGCCGCCAGCATAATGCCGCCAAACAAAATTGTACCGCGCTGCACCTTGCGCATGAGCGCCGCCGCGGCAAACCGCGCTGCGATAGCCGAAGCCGCGAACAGGCTGATCGCGAGACTGACCGTAAAGTCGCCGGGATGAAACGTTTCTTTTACATAACTGGGCAAAGGCGACATCAGCAGCTGCACACAAAAAAACAGCAAAAAATAACAAAGGGTGAGCGTAATAAAAGAAGTCGTCCACAGCTTTATTTGCAGGGGCTGCTCCATCCGCTCCCATTCTTGCTTCCGCTTCCCGTCCAAACCGCTTCCTCCTTACTCTTTCCCGCTCAGCCCGTCCACGTTGTCTCCGATGTGGCGCAGCAGACGGAGGAGCGTCTCGATTTCGCCGTCCGACAACCCGGCTGCCGCGTCCTGCACCGCTTTTTTCTCAATCGGCTCCGTTTGCCGGATCAGTTCCTTGCCTTTATCCGTTATCGTAATGCGGAAGGAGCGGCGGTCGTTTTCGCCAATTTTGCGCCTGACAAGCCCCTTCGCCTCCAGCGCATCCAGTATGCGTGTCGTCGTCGGCTTGTCTTTTCCGGAACGTTCCGCGATTTCTTTCTGGATACAGCCGTCCATCTCTTGAATGCGGTACAAAACGGACCACTGCTCGGGCGTAATATCGTAATCCTTCAGCCGTTGCAGCAGCAGATGGGAAAGCTTGCGGTACGTCACTCCCATCAAAAAACCGATCGATCCGTCCAGACCTTCCCGATTCATAGACCAAGCCCCTTTTTTAATATTAGTTTATACAACAACTATATTTATAACAATAAATCCCGTCAACTGCTCCCGTTCTTTGCAGGAATGATTTACCTTAACGATTTTGTAACTTTATCGCATTTTTAGTCGTTTAGGATATAATCACATTTGTTTATTCACGTGGTATGATCTATATTGACTGCAAATTCATTTTATCCGGAGGCTAGTGGCAATGACAACGAAACGTTTCCCGTTACCATTACGGCTCGCGGCTCTGGGCATAGCGGGAAGTCTGATCCTGACCGGAGCTTCCGCTTTCGCAGCAGACGCCGCTTCTTCATCCAACCCGGCAGCGGAAACCGGCGCCCCTTCTTCGCAGCCTGTGCAAAGCAAAATCACGGTGACAACGAAAACGGTGGAGCAAAGCACCGAGACGTACACGGCAAAGCTTAAAATTCCGGTCATAAGCGGAATGGCCGATACCGTCTATCAAAAGGAATTGAATTCGAAAATTTACAATACGGCGATGAACGATCTGGAGGCAATGAAACAGCCGGCGCAAGTCGATTACAACAGCTCGAAGGAAATCGAAGACTACACCTTCCACCCCTACGAGCTGGTGATGGACTATGAAATGACGGCCGGCGGCGGCACCGCGGACAATTATATTTTTTCGCTCGTTCAGACCCGCTATATCTATACCGGAGGAGCGCACGGCATGACCGTCAAAAACGGTTTCAATGTGACCAACAGCAAGACCGCAGCTGCCGTAACGCTCAAAAGCTTGTTCGGGAGCGACTACAAATCGATCATTAACAAAAAGATCGCCGCCGACATCGCCAAAAATTCAGATCAATCCGGCGTCGATTCTTTTACGACCATCGCAGACGACCAACCGTTTTATGTGAAAAATGGCGCCGTGCAAATCGTGTTCCAGCCCGGCGAGATCGGTCCTTACGCCGCAGGCATGCTGGAGTTCACCCTACCGATTCCGCAAAAGGATGACGGCGATTCCGCCGACGGCGACCTGAGCGGCATGGCGGTCAAAGCGGGGAGCACGACGATCCCGGCTTCGCAAGCCGGGCTTTACATGAGCAAGGACGGCGTCGCGATGGCTCCGCTGCGGCTGATTGCGTCCGCTCTCGGCTACACGCTCAAGTGGGACCAGCCCACGAGCTCGGCCGAGCTGACCAAGGGCAATCAATGGACGTCCGTTACAAAAAATAAAGACTATTATACGGTAAATAAAATGGCCCCGATTACACTCGGCACGGCGCCGATTATCGACAAAACCGGCAAAATGTACGTGCCGCTCTCGTTCTTTAACGTCATTTTGAATGCCAAAATCAGCTACGGCACCGATTCCGTAACCATTACGCTGGATGATGCGGCTAGCGGAACGGATATGGCAAAATAACGCTTCGAAAAAAACCCGCCGGGGAAACGTCCCCGGCGGGTTTCACATGTTTGCGCAGCTTATCAGCGGTAGTTGTGCGATTTCTCAACGGTGCCGACGATGCTCGGGATGATGCTCGTTCCATTCCTTCGCCTGGGCAGTCGCAATGGCAATCGCCCGTCCTTCCCCGTACCCGTCTTCCAGCAGCGCATTGGCAATTTCGACCGCTTTGCTTCGGACGCGCGGCTCAAGGTTTTTCATGGATACGGGGTAATCGCTTTTGGTCCATGGCATGTTGATGTCCTCCTTTCGGTTCGCATCGATGCTTGCGGCGGCAGAAGCGGCTCTATCGGCTCCGCGGCGTTACACCAGCTTGTTATCCTCATATGCGTCGTATTCCAGATAGCGGTCCCGGTTTAGCGACTCATGACGACGCAGTATGCCGCTCACGGCCGCAGCTTCCGACTCGTCAGCCTGCACCATGACCAGAATGCGGTCGTTCTTAATATGGCCTTCGTATTCCTCCGCTTCCTGCTGCGGAATGCCGAGGCCGACAAGTCCTCCTACCAGACCCAGGGCTCCCGCTCCGGCGACCGCGCCACTGAGCGCAGCGGCGATCGGACCGGCAGCCAAAATAGGGCCAATGCCCGGAATGGCCAATGCGCCGAGGCCTGCAAGCAGACCGAGCGCTCCGCCCGCAATGCCTCCGGTCGTCACTCCCGCTGCCATCCCTTCGGGCGCCATCGAGCCCGTTTCTTCCGACATGGCCGACAAGCGGTCGCGGTCCCGCGTCACAATCGATATATCGCTAGGCGAATACCCGTGCCTTTTCAAATCCTCTATCGCATCAACCGCCTGCTGCTCCTGCTCGAATACGCCAACTAGTCTTCTTGCCATCATGTATCCCTCCCGGTGATGATTTCAAGATTTCTAAGTTGTTCGTATGCCTCTTTACCCCTATCGGGCGGAAAGTAATCGGAGCAAGTCACAAGCCTTGGCGGCAGCAGCGCCAATAAATCGGAAATGATCAGCGCTCTTGGCTGCCCGTTTTCCTTATAAAATCGGCGAAAGCAGCCGGCTGACGGATTCCTTGAACTTCTGCCACACCGGGCGCTGGTGATAAAGCTCCAGCGACAGCTCGCGGCAGTGCCGCAGATCGCGGTTAAATATATCCTGCAGCCGCTTCGCCGTCTCCGAATCGTACAGAAACGCATTGACCTCAAAGTTGAGCTTGAAGCTGCGGATGTCGATATTCGCCGTCCCGACCGAAGCGATCGTGCCGTCCACCACCATCGTTTTGGCATGAAGGAATCCTTTGTGATACAAGTAACACTTAATCCCGGAAGCGAGCAATTCGCCGAAATAGGAATGGGACGCCCAGTAGACGAAGAAGTGGTCCGGACTTGCCGGCAGCATGACCTTTACATCGACGCCGGAGAGCGATGCCATCTTGAGCGCGTTCAGCAGACTCTCGTCCGGTACAAAATAGGGGGTTTGCAGCAGGATCGAATGCTTGGCGGAATTGATCATTTTGATCAACCCGTTCTTGATATGCTGCCACTCCGAGTCCGGACCGCTTGAGACGATCTGCATTCCGACTTCGCCATCCGATTCCGGCCGGGGAAAATAAAGTGCATCGGTAATAATCGGCTTCGAGGAAGCGAGCGTCCAGTCGAGCAAAAAGCGGTCCTGAAGCTGAAGCACGGCACTGCCTTCAATCCGCAGATGGGTGTCCCGCCAAAACCCGTAGTAAGGATCGTCGCCCACATACTCGTCGCCGATGTTGAACCCGCCGATATAACCGTATTTTCCGTCGATAATGACCAGCTTGCGGTGATTCCGGTAATTCAAACGCGGGTTAATAAAGAATATCTTGGATGGAAAAAAAGCGCCGACCTGCCCGCCGGCCTTCTCCAGCATGCGCAGAAACCGTTTCTTCAGCATGAGGCTGCCGATATCGTCGTAAATGAGGCGCACCTCGACGCCCTCGGAAGCTTTGCGCGCCAGCGCTTCCAGCACAAGCTTGCCCAGATTGTCGTTGCGGATGATGTAATACATCAGATGGATATGATGCTCGGCCTGCTCGATGTCCCGCAGCAGCGAAGCGAACTTGCTCTCGCCTTCGGTAAAGATTTCCACCCGGTTGTTCTGGGTAAACAGCGCGTCGCTGGATACCAGATTCATATAAATCATGTCCTGATAATGCATCATCAGCGGATCTTTATAGGAAAGCAGTCCCTGCTGCACGATGCGCTGCTGCGCCTGCAGCCGCTTGCGGGCCGCTTTGATCTGGCTCACTTTATATTTATAAATCCGGCGGCGGCTTAAGTTTTGCCCCAGCAGCAAATAGAGCACAAAACCGACGACCGGCAAAAAATAAAGCACCATCAGCCACGCCCACGTAGCCGCAATGTTTCGCCTTTCTAAAAAGATAACCGTGATCGCCAAAGCTAAATTCAACAAATAAAATACGGAGTATACTTGATCGAAAAAGAAGGCCATTGCATCACCTGTTTCTATAGGTCTACTGAAATATGCCAAATGCCAATATATTCATTTGCATTATATCAGAGATAGTTATTAGGTTGTGAATGATTGTTTGACCGGTGTGATTTTTTATACGGCGCGAGGGCGTTAGAGAGGCCATTGACAGAATGGCCGTGAAAGCGGTAATGTTCCGGGTAGAGAGTTCCAAAGGAGGCCCTAAAGGAAATGGATTTAAAGAAGCTGGCCGGCGAGCAAGCGGCCAATATGGTGGAATCTGGAATGAAAGTCGGTCTTGGAACGGGATCGACCGCATACTGGGCTGTGATGAGGCTCGGGGAGCGGATGCGGGAAGGGCTCGACATCGTCGGCGTGCCGACTTCCGAAGCGACGAAGCAGCTGGCGATCAAGCTCGGCATCCCGCTGGCGGAGCTGTCAACGCTTGAGCCGCTCGACCTGACGATCGACGGCGCGGACGAAATCAATCCGGATTTGAACCTGATCAAAGGCGGCGGCGGCGCGCTGTTCCGGGAAAAGATGGTCGCGGCCGCTTCCCGCAAACTGATCGTTGTCGCCGATGAGAGCAAGGTGGTTGAGCGGCTCGGCGCATTCACAGTGCCGGTCGAAGTCGTACCTTACGGGTGGGAATCGACGGCGAAACGTGTAGCGGCGGCCGGATGCGTTCCGAAGCTCCGCCTCGTGAAAGCGGCGGCAGGCAATGCGGATACGGGAGCAGGCGCTCCCGGCGCCGAATCCGCGTTTGTGACCGACAACGGCAATTACATCCTCGATTGCGATTTCGGACTGATCGAAGATCCCGAGCGGCTCGAAGCGCAGATTAACGCCATATTGGGCGTTGTCGAAACGGGCCTGTTCATCGGAATGGCCGAGCTTGCGGTCATCGCGGCGCAATCCGGGGTACGCACCTTAACGCGGTAGCGTTGATACGCCAAATTCTTAGCATCACCCGTCGTACCGCCGTTTGAACGCTGCAATCGCTCTGCACGAAGGGGTAGTTTTCTGCTTCAGCCGGAACGAAAGGCAAACATGTCGTGCAGTACGAGCTTCAGCGAAGCGCGATTCAGGGATTATTGAGAAGCACAAAATGATGGATTTTTGAAAAACCTGCGTTCGTACATCTTTTTCTTTTTATTTCTCCACCACGTTGGAATTCCTGCAAAACTACATTTTTTTTCGGTCAAATCGTGTATTCAGGCAATAAAGCCTCGGAATTCCTGTATTATTGCAGGTATTCCCTCTCGACATGCGATTTCGATTGATAATACCTGCACATTTGCAGGTTTGGAGAGATTTCAATTGTAAAGAAGGATCTCCAACTATCAAAAGGACCTCTAACTCCGCTGTGCCAGCGGTGACTGGAGGTCCTTTTGCGTCATAGTGGGGATTAGCTCATTTATGTGAACACTTATCCCTCTTCCTCCCGGATCAAATATAATGTAAGCTAAGCTGATCATGAGTTAACAACGGACAATCGTGCCCTCATATACTATAGCAGCCGAATTTTCCGCAAGCGGTAGGAACATACTGGGAATTGAGTCCGGATGAGGGCGGCGGCAACGTTGGCCCTGCCGGTTTGTTGTTCAAAAGTTTGTTTTTTAAAAAAAGGGGGGTACGTTGCCGATGGGCAGCAAAGTTCGCAAGGTGGCGATTGTCGGAGTCGGTCATGTCGGGTCAAGCTGCGCTTACGCTATGGTGAACCAGTCGGTATGCGACGAAATGATGCTGATCGGCCGCACGCCGCAGCGGGCGCGGGCGCATGCCTTGGACCTGTCGCATTGCGTCGATTTTACCCACTCCCGCACGAAAGTGTACGCCGGCACGTATGCGGATTGCAAAGATATGGATATCGTGATGCTGTGCGCGGGCGGCAATCCGGTGCCGGGAGGAACGCGGCTCGATCTGCTCGATTCGGCCTACGAAATTCACCGGGACATCATCGGACCGATTATGGACAGCGGCTTCGACGGCATTTTTATCGCCGCCTCGAACCCCGTCGATATCGTCACGTATATGGTGTGGAAGCTGTCCGGTCTTCCGCGCGGACGCGTCATCGGCAGCGGCACCTCCATCGACTCTTCGCGGCTGAAGACGCTGCTCTCGGAATATTTGCCGGTCGACCCGCGCAGCGTGCAAGGTTATGTGCTTGGAGAGCATGGCGAGTCCCAGTTTCCGGCCTGGTCTCACGTGACGATCGGCGGCAAGCCGATTCTCGATATCGTCAAGCAGCATCCCGTACGCTTCGCTCATATGAAGCTCGATGAGATCGCGCTGCGGACGAGGAATTCCGGCTGGGAAATTTTGCAGGGCAAAGGCTCCACCCACTTCGGCGTTGCAGGGGCGCTTACCGCCATCGCCCGCTCCATCCTCAATGACGATCACCGCATTATGGCCGTCTCCGCCATCCTCGACGGCGAATACGGCCAGCGCGAGATCGGAATCGGCGTGCCCGCGATTTTGTCGCGGGAAGGAATCGAGGAAGTGCTTGAGCTGAACCTGACCGAGGCGGAGAAAGAGCAGTTCGAATCTTCCTGCCGCGTCATCCGACAGGCGATGTCGAGGCTGCCGCAGCTTTGACGGCACTGCCTGCTGAAGGCTGCCGATTGCTTCTTTGACGGCGCCTTCCGGTCTAAGGCGCAATGGTGTCGCCCTCCCGACAAGCAAAGCGGCCGGGCAACCGCTTCCCCTTTTTGGCGGCGGCAAAGCTTTAATCGCCCTGAGGGCGGCCGTCCGCAGGCTTTCTGACGGGCGGCAAACTTCTCTTCCTTCCTACCCGCCGTTATGCTACAATTTGAAAAATATATTTTCCATGTGAGCCTAATTGACATACGATGCAGCATGAGCAAGGGAGGAAACGCCATGGATTTACGCAAAATGAGGCTCGACGAAACGACGTCCGGAACATTCAGCGAAGAACGCGAAGAATACGAACGGGACTACGCAAGGCTCATTCAATCGCCCGCCTTTCGTCGGCTGCAGGGCAAGTCGCAAGTATTCGGCGCCGGATCGGGCGACTATTACCGTACCCGCCTGACGCACTCGCTCGAAGTGTCGCAAATTGCGCGCGAAGCGGCGCGCAGGCTGGCAAAGCACTACCCTTTTTTGGAACGGAGAGAGCATCCGGGGCTTGTGATGGACCCGGCCGTCGTGGAAATCGCGGCGCTGGCGCACGACCTGGGCCATCCGCCGTTCGGCCATAAAGGCGAAGAAGTGCTGAACCGGCTTATGATGGACGAGTACGGAATGAAGTACGAGGGCAACGCCCAAAACTTCCGCATCTTGATGTTTTTGGAGAAACGAGCGGGAAGCGGCAGCGGACTCGATCTTACGGCGGCATCGCTGCTCGCCATCAACAAATATCCGTTCAATCTCGATGATCCCGCCCGCTTGAAAGGCGTGTACGGACCCGACTGGGAAGTGATCGGGGAGCTGCGCCACAAGTGGAACATGCCGCAGGGCGCCTGCACGCTGGAGACGCAGCTGATGGATCTGTGCGACGATATCGCTTACTCGACCCATGATATCGAAGACGGCATCCGCGCCGGCAAAATCCAGATGAACCGCACCTTTTTCGAGGACGCCCGGCTGCACGAGCATCTCGTGCAGGAAATTGTGAACGACGACGGGAACGCGGAGCTTCACTGGGAAGAGGTCGACATTAAAGCGATGGTGAAAAAGGTGCTCGCCTCCTATCTGCAGCAGTGGGAGGAGATCTACGCCGCCTGCGCCCAGGAATCGTCGCGTACCCGGCGGGAGATGAAAGCGCGCTGGGTCAGTATTTTCGCGGGCAAGATCGGCATTATCGACGACACGTCGAAAGGCTGGAAGCGGGTTACGTTCGCGGCGGGCGGAGAGCAGGATTTCGAGCTGCTGCGGACGATGGAAATTTTGAAAAAGCTGGCGTGGGTGACGCTGATCAAAGACTTCCGCGTGCAGCGGCTGCAGATGCGCAGCGAAATTATGATCAGCCGGCTGTGGGACAGCTTTATCGTGCCGGAATCGGGACGGCTTATCATTCCGCCCGACTGGATCGAAAACTATGAACGCCACCAAAGCAAATGGAGCTGGCCGCGGTTCGTCGCCGATTATATTTCCGGCATGACCGATGCCTACGCCGAGAAAGTGTATGCCGAGCTGTTCGCCAGCAAGTCGGGGTCGATCTATGAAATGGATTAAAATGGTTTTATAGTTTATTTCGAAAGTAAAGTGGTGTATGATGTTAGGGCACTAACTATTGAGGAGTGACCTAAATATGCAGCACCTGACCCGTCGTCAAACCGCTCTGTACTTGGCGTTTCTCGTTACCGTCTGGGGAGCAAACTGGCCGTTGTCCAAATTTGCCCTTCAATATTCGCCGCCTATTTTGTTCGCGGGATTCCGTACCTTCATCGCCGCGTTTCTGCTAATTATGATTTCCCTTCCGAATTACCGGAAATTGCAGCTGCGCAAAAACGGCATTTATTACTTGATCGCCGGCTTGCTGAATATTGCGTTATTTTACGGACTGCAAACGATCGGGCTGCAATATTTGCCGGCCGGCATTTTTTCGGCGATCGTATTTGTGCAGCCGGTGCTGCTCGGTATTGCTTCGTGGTTCTGGCTCGGCGAGAAAATGAACGCGCTGAAGATGACCGGGCTCATTCTCGGCTTCGGCGGCGTCGCCGTCATCAGCTCCGGCGGCCTGACGGGCGGGTTGTCGCCCGAAGGCATCTTGCTCGCGCTCGGCTCCGCGGTCAGCTGGTGTCTCGGCACCGTCTTTATGAAGAAGACAAGCCACCGCGTCGATATCGTCTGGATGACCGCCATGCAGCAGTTGATCGGCAGCCTCGTTCTGATCGCCTCGGGCCTTGCCGTCGAAGAGGTGTCCGCTATTGTTTGGAATGCGGCCTTTATTTCCGACATGCTGTTTATTTCCGTCTTTGTCATCGCCATCGGCTGGCTCGTCTTCTTTAGGCTCGTCGGTTCCGGGGAAGCGAGCAAAGTCGGCTCCTTCACGTTTCTGATCCCACTAATCGCCCTCATCTTCAGCGCCATTTTTCTGAAAGAGCCGATTACGCTCCGGCTTGTCGCCGGACTGCTGCTTGTACTGAGCAGCATTTTGCTCGTAAATGCAAAGGTCCGCGCCAAGCCCGCGGCTGACGGCGCAGCCCGGAAAACGGCGCTGTAGCTAATCGTTGCGGCTGTCACGCGGCCATCTTAAGTGACGTCAAAGGTGTTACAAATATCGTCTCGAACTCCTCTTGATGCCACGTACATACACACTGCTGCCGGTGAAGATGTGCTGATCGACGCGGGTAATCGCAGGCAACTTTTCCAGCGTAGCTTGAAAAAATTGTTCCTCGTATGTATGGATTGCGGTTCTGATAAGCCGCTCGATGCGTTCCGGCGTAGGAGGCATAATTTTCATCTCCCGGAATCGCCGGTACACGGTTTCGATCAAATGCTCGAAGTCGTGATCGCGAAAGAGCACGTTTTTGCAAAGCCATTCGATCACTTCTTCGGCATCTTGGTCGGTATCCTCACGAAAGCCAAAAAACTCTCTAATTTGCGTTCGGTGATAAGTGATAGAACGTCCAGTCCCATCGTATTGTGCGTACAGCTCCGCTCGTGTTTCGATCTGCTTTGCTATGTGTATTGAAATACTGCTTTATGCACTTCGAATTTATACGTGGGAAACCGTGCTTTAACAACCGCATCTCCCCCGATTTGTTCCCCACTTGCTGCATTTCGTTCGGAAGAAACGTAAAATGTTCGATTAACTCGTCCAGCTCCCAACTTCGCTTCATATGATCCCCACCGTGAAAAGTTCCTAAAATGGTCATAAGGAACGATTCCATAAAAATAGTTGCAATAACATCCTATATAGTGTACATTGAAATTAGTTGCAATACCATTCTATTTTGAGGAGGTGAAGTGTTGAGCGAAAATGAGCGGCAACATGACAAAGGCGGAGAGGAATCGCACGGCCAATTTATCTCGGCCATATATCGTCACATGCAAGTATTGATCTCGGCGGAAGTGGCGCCATTTCGAATCGGAAGCGGGCAGTATATTTTTCTGATGGCCACTGCGTTTCGGCAGCCCGTCACACAGAAAGAGCTAAGCGAGACGCTGCTCATCGACAAGACGACGACCGCCAAGGCGATTGCGAAGCTGGAAGCGGAAGGGTATGTGCGGAGGGAAGCCAATCCCGCCGACAATCGCTATCAGCTGCTCTATTTGACCGATGAAGGGCGAGAGGTCGTGCCGAAGGTTCAAGAAGCGTTGGCACGCGTGAAGAACAAGACACGGAAGGGCATTGGCGACGAGGAATATGACCTGTTGCTGCGCCTGCTGAAAATCGTGCTTCGCAATTTGACCGAGAAGGAGGAGATGGAAGGATGACAGGAAGTGGAGGAACGGCTCTTACGGAAGAGCTGTTGACGTGGGACGGTGTAACGAAGCATCCGCATCGGTACGGAGGGATAGAGTTTCAGTTAAACGGCAAAGAAATCGGCCATCTTCACGGCAACCGTTTGTTCGACCTGCTGTCTCCGAAATCCGAACGGGATCGATGGATCGAAGAAGGAAAGGCAAGGCCGCATCATATGTACCCCGATTCGAATTGGGTATCCGTTTATTTGAATTCCGAGCAGGATGTCACGCATGCCGTCGAGATCGCGCGTTATAAATTTGAACGTATGCAAGAATGACAAAAAAATGGAAGGTGAGATGTGAAATGATTAATGAAACATTTCCGTACGAGAAAAAGCGCATGCAAGTATTCGGTGTGGAGATGGCTTATGTGGAGGAGGGAAGCGGCGACCCGATCGTCTTCTTGCATGGTAATCCCGCATCCTCCTATCTTTGGCGCAACATCATGCCTTACGCACGGAAGTTTGGCCGCTGTATCGCGCCTGATCTCGTCGGCATGGGTGATTCCGACAAACTCCCGAACAGCGGGCCTAACGCGTACACCTTCGTCGAGCACCGCCGCTATCTCGACAAGCTCCTCGAACAGCTGGGCGTCAGCGAGCGTGTGACGTTCGTCGTGCACGACTGGGGATCGGCGCTGGGGTTTGATTGGGCGAAGCGTCATCCCGGTGCGGCCAAAGGCATTGCTTATATGGAGGCGATAATTATGCCGAGCAGCTGGAGCGATACGTCGGAGGAAGGACGCAAGGTGTTTCAAGCGCTTCGGTCGCCGGAAGGGGAACGAATGGTGCTGGAGCAAAATTCGTTCATCGAGTTCAACCTGCCAGTTAACATCCTGCGCAAGTTGACGGATGAAGAGATGGCCCAGTACCGCCGGCCGTTCCTGGAGCCGGGCGAAAGCCGCCGTCCTATGCTCAGTTGGGCGCGCCAGCTTCCGATCGGCGGTGATCCGGACGATGTAATAGCGATTGTCGCCGAATACGGCGAATTTCTGGCGCAGAGCGCCGTTCCTAAACTTTTTGTTCATTGCGAATCCGGCAGATTGCCGCAAGCCCACATCGATTTCTGCCGTACTTGGCCGTCGCAGACGGAAGTTACGGTACCGGGCCGCCACTACCCGCAAGAAGACGCGCCTGATGCAGTCGGCGAAGCGCTTGCTGTATGGTTGGAAAAATTGGCGTAATGGAGATTGAGTTTAAAGGCTTGCCACAAGACTTTCGTCATCTAGTAGATCATCCAACCACTTTTTGAGAAGTGGAGGTGAACTATACCAATAAAACGGAAATTGGAAAATGATCCGATCCGGGTACTTCTTTATTTATCCATGCGGCACTAACCTGCAATAAAAAAAGGAGTTCTCACGCGCCTGGACAGGCGGAGGAGAACTCCTTTTTGTTTGGAAAACAACCGGTGGTAAAAGAACGGAAAGCGTACATCCGCATGGAACGCGCATGATGCCGGCAGATGCAACGATGTTGTCCCCGCGTTAGGAGCGGCTGCGGTGCTTCATGTACGAGACGCCGGTATGCCGGGCCGCAACCTGCACCATGCGGGAAGCGGCGGCCTGGGCGGCTGCGGCGATCCGCTCTTCGTCGATGCCGACGAGCCGCCCGTCCCGCACGACGATTTTGCCGCCGACGACCGTCATGTCGACATTTTGGCTGATGCCGGTCACGACCGGCAGCGCCGTATCGTCGAACAGGGCGCCCGCATATTCCAGCTTCCGCGAATCGATCATAAACAAATCGGCTGCTTTGCCGGCTTCCAGCGATCCGATCGCATCGTCCCAGCCGAGCACCCGGCTCGATCCGACCGTGCCAAGCCATAAGCTTTCCGCCGCCGAAGGACCGCGACTGCCTGACATCAGCTTGTGAAGCAAATACGCCTGCCGCGCTTCGCCGAGCAGATTGGAAGCGTCGTTGGAAGCGGAGCCGTCCACGCCGAGACCGACTTTTACGCCGGCCTCCATCATGTCGCGCAGCGGGAATACGCCTGAGGACAGCTTCATGTTGCTGCTCGGACAATGCGCCACGCCGCAGCCGCAAGCTCCCATCCGGCTGATTTCGCCTTTGTTGAAATAGATGCCGTGTGCGAACCAGACGTCGCTGCCGACCCATCCCGTCTTCTCCATATACTCTAAAGGACGCATCCCCAGCTTTTCCAGGCAGAACTGTTCCTCGTCCTTCGTTTCGGCCAGATGGGTATGCAGCCGGACGCCATAGCTGCGCGCCAAATGCGCCGACTCCCGCAGCAAATCTTCCGACACGGAAAAAGGCGAGCACGGCGCCACGCCGACGCGCACCATCGCAAACCGCGAGTCGTCATGATACGTTTCGATGACCCGCTGCGTATCTTTCAAGATGACGTCGATGCTCTGCGTCACTTCATCCGGCGGCAGCCCGCCCTGGGAACGGCCGAGATTCATCGAGCCGCGGGTCGGAAAGAAGCGGATGCCGAGCTCGGCTGCAGCCCGGATTTCTTCGTCGATCAGCTCGCCGCTGATCCCGTCCGGAAAGCAGTAAAAATGGTCGGACGCCGTCGTGCAGCCCGTTTTCAGCAGCTCCCCGAGCCCTGTCAGCGCGCTTAAATAGACGTCTTCCGGCCGCATATGCCGCCAAATGTCGTATAACGTCAGCAGCCAGTCGAACAGCTCGCAATCCTGCGCCCACGGGATGTTGCGCGTAAACGTCTGATACAGATGATGGTGGGTGTTGATCAGCCCCGGGTAGACGATTTTGCCGCTTGCGTCAATGACCGTATCCGCCGTTTCATACGGGATGTGCACGCCGATCGCTTTAATTTCCTGCCCTTCGGCATACAGGCTGCCGCCGGGATACACGGTTTTGTCCGCATCCATCGTCACGATGCTTCTAGCGTTTTTGATTAATAACGAAGCCATAATCAGTACCCTCCTTAGGCCGGAACATAAAAAAAATCCTAACCGCGAGCGCAATATGCATGGCACATATCGCGTCCGTAGTTAGGATTTTTGCGGATCCTGGTAGAGCCCCCGAACCGATTATCGGGGTTATACGAACATCTAAATTGAATGGTTGAGTCCAGTATAGACCAGCTGTCTTAGAGCTGTCAATTTACATTTACGAGCGGCTGTTTACGCGTGCTGTTCCGAAGCTTCGAACTCATCCGCTGCCGAAGGGTCGGGACGGGTTTCCTTGCCGAGCACAAGAACACTTAGGGCCCCAATCGCAATAATAATACAGAAAGTGGCGAAAATGACATCGAACGATACGCCAGCCTTGACGAGATATCCGAGCACCAGCGGTCCCAAAATCCCTCCGATGCGGCCGAGAGCCGACGCCATTCCCGTACCGGTGGAACGAACTTCGGGTTCGTACTGCTCCGGCGTATAAGCCCAGATTGTGCCGATTGCCCCAACGTTAAAGAAGGAAAGAAGAATGCCGAACAGCATCAGCATGGCAAGCGAATCCGCATTGCCGAAGAGGTAGCCGCAAACGGCTGCCCCTGCCAAAAACGTTACAAGCACGAATTTGCGGCCGATTTTATCGATCAGCCAGGCGGCGGTCAGCAGCCCCGGAAGCTGGGCAAGCGTCATGACAAGAACGTATCCGAAGCTTTTGATAAGCGCGAATCCTTTCAGCACCATGACGGACGGAAGCCAAAGGAACATGCCGTAATAAGCGCAAAATACGCAGAATGACATCAGCCACAACATTAACGTTGTTTTCCTGTATTTGGGCGACCAGAGCGTTTTAATATTTTGCGCAATCGATGGCTTCTGTTTCTTAGGCTGCCTGAAAGAAGGTGAATCCGGGATTCCTTTCCGCAAAAACACGGTATAAAAAGCGGGAAGCGCGCAGATGACCAGCGCCCACTGCCAGCCGAATCTAGGAATGACGAAAAATGAAATGAGCGCCGAGATGACCCACCCGGCTACCCAGAAGGTATCCAGCAGGACGATGGTGCGGCCGGAATGCTTTTCCGGAACGCTCTCGGAGACGAGCGTACTTGAAACGGGAAGCTCCCCGCCAAGCCCGACGCCGATGATAAAGCGAAGAACCAGAAACGCCGCGAACGTGGTCGTTAATGCGGACAAGCCGCTCGCGACCGAGAATAGCAAAATCGTCGCGATCAAGATCGGCTTCCGTCCGACCCGATCCGCCAATATTCCGGCCAGAAGCGCGCCGACCATCATGCCGATCGAGTTGACGCTGCCGATCCAGCCAACCTGATGCGGAAGCAGGTTCCAGTCTTTCATGAGAGCCGCCCCGATAAAAGCGATAATACCGACATCCATGGCATCAAAGAGCCAGCCGAGCCCCGCAACGAATAACAGCTTCCTTCTGGGGATCGGTTTAATTGCCGTCGTACTCATGCCCATTCCTCCTCGTTTCACCTTAATTAGACTTTCCTTTACCTTTTAAACGTTTGCTCGTGCTGCACGTTAACTCCATTTCGAAACGAACATCAACTCCAAGCCTGTCTGTTTTCTGTTTGGTTGGTTTTGATTATAAATTGAATTATATATAATGTTAAATACAGAAAATCTATTAGCAGATAACTCTCCTGAATGTTAGGTACTGGACGGATCGTTCCTTTTTCACCGCATATTGCGTGAATGCTCCAACCGTCTAGGGGACTTCTAACGGTTTATGTTAAAATAACAAGCAGAAACACCTAACGCCGTCTTATTCAGCAATCCTATTATATAACGACAAAACGAAGTAGGGATTAACTTATGACGATTCTCAGCATGTTCCGGCGTCTGTTTGTTCACGTTCGGGGACAATGGCCGCTGCTGCTCGCCGCCTGGGCCAGCATGGGCGCGGTTGCGCTGCTCCAGTTCGCCATTCCGCAGGCGATTCAGTATACGATCGACGTCGTCATTCCCGGCAGACGGTACGATCTGCTGGTCTGGGTCGCGCTCGGCATTATGGGATCGGCCGCGCTGCTCGGGTTGTTCACCTATGCCAGCAGCTTCATTTTGTCGCAGATCGGTCAGCGCACTTTGTTCCGGCTTCGCAACGATATGTACCGGCACCTGTCCTCGATGGATATGCCCTTCTATGACCGGCACCGCACCGGGGATTTGATGGCGCGGATGACGAGCGACGTGAACATGCTGCAGCAGCTCGTGTCGTCCGGTTCGATCACCCTGCTGACCGATCTCATTACGTTTATTGCCATCGCAGGGTATATGCTGTACGCGGACTGGCAGCTGACCCTTATATTGCTCGCCATCTTCCCGGCCATGCTTTACACGACCCGGCGTTACGGCAAACGGATGCGCTTCTCCTTCAAGCGGGTGCAGGAAACGGTCGCCGATGTCAGCAACCAGCTGCAGGATTCCTTGTCGAGCATCCGGCTGATTAAGTCTTATGCGACGGAAGACTACGAGAACGGGCGCTTCGAAGAGCGCAGCCGCAGCAATATGGAGGCCAACCTGAAGGCGGTCCGTTTCTCCGCGCTGTTCGGGCCGCTGATCGACCTGCTGAACTATCTCGGACTCGCGCTCGTCGTCGCTTTCGGGGCGTGGCAGGTGATGCGGGGCGACCTGACGACCGGAGCGATCGTCGCTTACCTCTCGTACCTGCGCCTGCTGCAAAACCCGGTGCGCCGCTTCAGCCGGATGATGAGCACCGTGCAGCAGTCCGCCGCCGCTTACGAGCGGGTAACCGAAATTTTGGAAACGAAATCCGAAGTGGCCGAGCGTGAAGATGCGGTGGAGCTGCCTCCGGTACAGGGCCGCATTGAATTTCGCGACGTCGACTTTGCTTATGTGCCGGGCCAGCCCGTCCTGCACCGTTTCAGCCTTCATGTCGCCCCGGGCAAAATGACCGCGCTCGTCGGCTCGTCCGGAGCCGGCAAATCGACAATCGCCCATTTGATCGCCCGTTTTTACGATACGCAGCGGGGAAGCGTATCCGTCGACGGCCGCGATGTAAAAGAGGTGACGCTGAAATCGCTGCGGTCGCAAATCGGCATCGTCTCGCAGGATATTGTGCTGCTGAACGGGACGATCCGCGACAATATCGCGTACGGCCGCCCGGATGCGACGGATGAAGAAATAAAGGCCGCGGCGGAAGCGGCCAACGCGCATGGCTTTATTATGGACTTTCCATCCGGTTACCTATCCGAGGTGGGCGAACGCGGCGTTAAGCTGTCCGGCGGGCAAAAGCAGCGTTTGTCCATTGCCCGGGCGCTGCTGCGAAATCCGCGCGTGATCATATTGGACGAAGCGACGGCGGCGCTCGATACGGAATCGGAGCATCTCATTCAAGCCGCCCTGTTCCGTCTGCTCGAAGGCAGAACTTGCATCGTCATCGCGCACCGTCTGTCGACGATCCGCCGCGCCGACCGAATCGTCGTGCTGGAGAAAGGGCGGATCGCCGAGTCCGGCACGCACGAAGAGCTGCTGCAGCTCGGCGGACGGTACCGCGAGCTGCACGATTTGCAGTTTCCGCAGCAGCAGGCTGATCCGGGTTCCATGCTTGCAGCGGGCAGCGGCACGTCTTCCGAAAGCGCCGAAGCGGCAACACCACTTAAATCTCTAGACTTTGTCGAGTATGAAAAGCGGGGAAGCCGCGAATAGTAACGGTGTCGCTTGATGTACCTTTCAGAACGATTCGTTGTAAGCATTTCTGAAGCTGCGGAGGTGTAATGAACGTGCAAGCGAAAAAAAAAAGGGACCTGCTTGCGCTGGCCTCCATTCCTTTGATTATGACGCTCGGCAACTCCATGCTCATTCCCGTCCTGCCGGTCATTCAGAATAAGCTTGGAATCAGTCCGCTGCAGTCCAGCATGCTGATTACCGTTTACTCCGTCATGGCCATCGTTCTCATTCCGCTGGCAGGATACATGTCCGACCGCATCGGCCGCAAAGCCGTTATTATTCCAAGCCTCATTCTGGCCGGAATTGGCGGTGCGGTATGCGGTGCGGCTGCGGGGCTTTCATCGGATGCCTACAGCATCATCCTCTTCGGCAGAGTGCTGCAGGGCATCGGAGCCGCCGGCGCGATGCCGATTGTGATGCCGCTGGTCGGGGATATGTTCCGCAGCGAGGAACAGGTGAGCGCCGGACTCGGGCTCATCGAAACGTCCAACACATTCGGCAAAGTGCTCAGCCCGATCGCCGGTTCGGCGCTTGCCGCCCTGATCTGGTCCGTGCCGTTTTGGGCCATTCCGGTAATGTGCCTCATTTCGATTCTGCTTGTCATCTTTATGGTGAAAGCGCCGAAGAAAAAAGAGCGGAAGCCGCCTCCGGCAAGCTTGTTCCTCAAAACAACGCTCCAGCTGTACAAGGACAAATCCCGCTGGCTTACCGCCTTGTTCGCCATCGGCGGAATCGGCATGTTCATCCTGTTCGGGCTCCTGTTTTATTTGTCGGAAACACTCGAAGGGACGTACCGGATGAAGGGCGTGCTTAAAGGCTTCGTACTGGCCATTCCGCTGGCGGCGCTGTGTACCGCTTCCTTTGTGACGGGCAAAGTAATCGGCAGGCGCAAAAAGCTGATGAAATGGCTGACAACCGGGAGCTTTGTACTGTCCGCTGCGGCCATTCTCAGCTGCCTTCCGTTCGAAGCCGTCGCGGCGCGCATCGCCTTCTTGAGCGCAGCGGGACTCGGCATCGGCATCGCGCTCCCCTGCCTTGACGCTCTCCTTACCGAAGGCATCGACAAGAAGCAGCGCGGCACGATCAGTTCCCTTTACAGCAGCATGCGCTTCGCCGGGGTTGCGGCCGGACCGCCCGTCGCTTCGCTGCTGATGCGTCATGCGACGCCCGTCCTCTTCTGGTTTATGGCCTGCGCCAGCGCGGCCGCCGGCCTCATTGCGCTCTCTGCGATCCGTCCCGGCGAACGGAAGCAGCCCGTCCCGGGACGAAAGCTTGCCGGCGGCGGGGCGGCCAGTCCTTAGCACGGGTGCTGTCAATTAGGTGATACTTACTTCCGGTATCGCCTCTTTTTTTGCTGGCAAACGGTTCATTATTTCGACGAAGATATTGTACAATGTCTTGGAGTTGAATATAGTCAGGAATATATTCCAAATTGATAGGGGGGTTATTTCTGAAAACGATCGGTCTTATCGGAGGAATGAGCTGGGAGTCATCGTCAGAATATTATCGGATCATAAACGAAGAAGTGAAAAGCAAATTGGGAGGATTGCATTCCGCCAAGTGTCTATTATATAGCGTGGACTTTGCGGAAATTGAACGTTACCAGGCCGAAGGCGATTGGGAAAGGGCGGGCATATTGCTAGGCAATGCCGCTCGTTCTTTGGAATTGGCCGGCGCAGAGATGATCGTCCTTTGTACGAACACGATGCACAAGGTTATCGGACATATAGAAGAGAAAGTCAGCGTGCCGATCTTACATATTGCGGACGCAACAGCAAAGCATATTCAAAAGTCAAACCTGAGCCTGGTTGGATTGCTTGGCACGAAGTATACGATGGAGCAAGACTTTTATAAATCACGGATTGAAGCTCACGGGATTAAAGTTTTGATACCTGGCGATGAGGACAGAGATGTGATCAATAAAGTCATTTATGAAGAGTTGTGTTTAGGAAAAATTCTGCCATCATCAAAGGACTATTACAAACAGGTTATCCAAAAACTGGTTGCAGCCGGAGCCGAAGGAATCATCCTTGGCTGTACCGAACTCGGGTTATTAGTGAAACAAGCGGATTCGGAAGTTCCGCTGTTTGACACGACGCTCATCCATGCTGTGGAATTAGTTCAAAAGGCATTGGAAGAATAATGATTTCGGCGTATGATAGAGCATCCATAGTGCAAAACAAGGATAGACAAAGATGATGTTCCGCTTTGTCTATCCTTTAAATTTCCCGCGTATGGCCGTTGCCGGTTACGAAACGGCCCGGCCCGCTTTGGCAGCCGCGCTCCGGCAGGAGGCGCATATGCCCTGAAAATCGAGCCGGTGATCGATCACCGTAAAGCCGTATTCCCGCTCGACCCGGCTTTCCATCGCCAGCAGCCAATCCTCGTGAATTTCCTCCACCTGGCCGCATTCCCTGCAGATCATATGATGGTGGTGGTGGGCCCGGTCACTGCTCCGTAAATCGAAGCGGGCGGCGCCGTCGCCGAAATTGACTTTTTCCACGATTTGAATCTCGCTGAGCAGCTCCAGCGTCCGGTAAACGGTAGCCAGACCAATGTCCGGGCACGTTTGCTTCAGATGCATGTATACATCCTCCGCAGTCATATGAGCTTCCTCATGTTCGATCAGCACCCGCATCGTCGCTTCGCGCTGCATTGTCAGCTTATGTCCCGTCTCCGCCAGCTTCCGCTTCACTTCTTCAATCCGTTCTTGCATGACCATCGTCATTCGCTGCCTCCTTCTCGTACGATGATAAACGCAGCATTGATCAACTTATCCGATTTATCCGATACTTAATTATAATTATTATAATATAATAATAGATCAAAGCTTTCTAAAAATCAACTGCATTCGGCATATTGAAAAAAGTTTCCTGGTATCTTGATGAGGGTTTCAAAATGCGGTCAGCTTCGGCGCAGCCGCTTCAAAAAGCGAAAAACGAACCGATCAAAGGGCTATCCTTGGCCGGTTCGTTCGTTTTTATCGCTCTGCACGAAGAGGTGATTGTTGAAAAAGATGCGTTCGCACATCTATTTTCTTTTTATTTTTCGACTTCGTTAAAATTCCTGCGAATATGCTTTTTTTGTCGACCCCATCTCCCGTTCAGGCGATAAAAGCTGGGAATTCATGTACCATCGCAGGTTTTCCCTCCAGACAGGCGATTTCGATCGATAATACCTGCACAATCGCAGGTTTAGCGAGGAAAGGACCTCCGACTCCGCTGAAGTGCACCCCTCAGAATGGACATTGAGAAAAGACCTCTCCGCTTTGTCAGCGAAACTGGAGGTCCTCTTCTGTCCTATTTAGGACTAGCTCATTCACGTCAATACTTATGAGACAGCCTCCTCTTCAAAAGCGGAACCGGCCCGTAAGTATAAGCGAACGGCCAGCTAAACCGGCTGCTCGGTCAATAGGATCGTGCGTTTCTGTTCGGCGCTCCTTTCCGCCGCCTCTATAATTCGAATCGTCTCGAGCGCTTCTTCCGGCAGTACCGGAGCCGGTGCGCCGGATGAAATCGCCTCCACAACGCCGCGGTAAAACGACTCGTAGCTGCCGCGGACCGTCTCCACTTTGGACTGGGCCGTCAGCTCGCCAACGGACGTCGTCAGCTCACCGTAGCTTTCCGGCTTGTCGCAGCCCCAATCGGGGTCGGCCGGCCGAAGGCCTCTCTTGAGCTGCTCCTCCTGCGGATCGAGACCGCTCTTCATGAAGCTGCCCGTATCGCCGTGAATGACATATCGCGGTCCCCGCATCCGGACAAGCGAGCCTGCGCGAACGATGACGCGCGTTTGCCGGTAACCGAGAATGACATGGAAGCTGTCCACCGCCTGCGCTCCTTCCCGCTCCCGCCGCAGATCGGCCTGGACCGAGTCCGGGAGGCCAAACAGGACAAGCGCCTGATCGATCAGATGGGCGCCAAGATCGTACAAAATGCCCGAGCCCGGCAGCGCCCGCTCTCTCCAACGCTTTTCCGCATTGACCTCGGGCGAAAAGCGGTCGTAGTGGGCTTCATAAAGCGAGATGCGGCCCAAAGCGCCGGAGTCCAGCACCTGGCGGATCGTCAGAAAGTCGTTGTCCCAGCGCCGGTTTTGAAATACCGTCAGCATGACGCCGTTCTCCTTCGCCAGTGCAATAAGCCCTGCCCCTTCTTCCGACGTAATCGTAAAAGGCTTCTCCACGACAACGTGTTTTCCGGCCAAAATCGCTTTGCGCGCATGTTCTTCGTGCAGCGTATTCGGACTGGCTACCACAACGAGCTGCACCCCGCTCGCCAGCAGCGGCTCGACATCGTGAAATACCGGAACATCCGGATAATCGCGCCTCACTTCTTCCGTCCGGGAGGTGACGACTCCCGTAAGCGTTAACCCGTCCACCGCATCAATTAAAGGAGCATGAAAGACCGAGCCCGACAAACCGTACCCAATCAACCCGACGTTAATGCTCATCTTAACGCCTCCGTTCCTATAATTAGCCCTACATTTATATGCCATAAAAGGACGAAATTCAACTCATTTAACCTTTTACCCAAAAATATTTACGCTTGAATCTTGGAGAAGAAGAAAAATTAAGCGCTTTCAAAAAATGCCGGCCGGAAATCCATCTACCGTTGCGCCTGCTGGCAAACCGTCACAATCGCGTCCCGGCAGCAGCAAAAACTCCCGCAGCTGCCGGCCGTCTTTCAGCCGCGGGTTAGTCCGCCAACCGGTATCCGACGCCGCGCACGGTTTCGATGTACTTCGGCGAGACGGCGCTGTCGCCCAGCTTTTTGCGCAAGCTTTTGACATGCACATCGACAACGTTGCTTCCGCCGAGGAAGCTGCTGTCCCATAAATGCTCCATCATTTCCTCGCGCGTGCGGACCGCTCCCGCCGAGTCGAGAAATCCGCGCAGAAGTTCAAATTCCGTCTTGGTCAGATCAATGCGTCTTCCGTCCCGGGTAACGACCATTTTGCGGGTATCGACATATAAATCTTTGAAATGAAAGGCTCCGGAGGCCTCGGCAGCGGGAGCGTCCGGGAGGGATAACATCATCTCGCGAATGCGCGCAAGAGCGGCGCTTGCCGCAACAGTCTCAAGGCCCAGCAATTCGCCGCTTTCATCATCCGCCGCGGCGGGACCGATCCCATCATCCGGACAGACGAGCAGCGAGCGCTCCCGCTTGTCCGGAGACGCGGCAAACCGGCGGATTCCGGGATCCGCCTCCAGCAGGGCGGGATGCGTGCCGTCCACCACATAGATGTCCGACTGCAGATCATTCAGCACAAAATCGTCGACGCGGTGAAACACGAGCACGTCGTAACAATCCGCGGACAAATCCCGGATCAGCTCATGAAGATGAGTCGGAAACGGGCTGACGACCACGATTCTGCGCGTCTGGGCGCACAGGAAGGGAGATTGGAGGAAGGCCGCAGACGAATTTTTGTCCGCTTCAAGTTTTGAAGGAAGCCTCCGTTCATCGGTCGCGTCCTCCCTCTCTGCTGCCGGAAAATCTGTCTGCCGCACTTTCACCACACTCCTTTATCACGCTCACAGTTACTTAACAAAAATAAGTATAAATCCGGGCAGCCACAACGGTCAACCGGGAGCGATAACCAATGAAATGCAAAGCGGCGAACGGCGCCGTTGCCGATATGGCTCTGACGCAATTCACCGCCTTGGGCCCCTTCAGGCCATGATGGTAAGTCTGCACCTAATGCTGCCGCCTCAGGTGCTGAAGCTATGCCGTATGAATCGAAGTAGCCGGGGCCGCTTCCGTGTTCTGCGCGGCGAGCTTCCGCTTGCGGGCCAGTACCGCCAGTACGGTGAACAGGTACAGCCAGTAAATCAGGAACTCTTCGACCGAAGGCGATTGGCTGTATCCGAGAAAAGCTTTGAAGAACACGCCCATCTGTCCGGGAAGCAGCGGATGCTGTCCGGTATCGGCGATATAATGCGCTTCGTCGATCGGATGCTCGGGCAGCAGCCACGCCAAGTTGTACAAATGGCCGATCTCTCCGCCAGCCGTCGTATAGACCGATCCGATAATCCGCATATCCTGCAGCACGGCGACCGCCTGCACGATCAGACCGGCGGCTACAAGGAGGAGGAAGAAGCCGATCGCCCGAAAAAAGCTTCCGAGCGGTATTTTGCGCGTGCTGCGGAACACGACATGCCCAAGCGCAAACGCCGCGACGATGCCGAGCAGCGCCCCCCAGCTTTGCAGCGCTTTGCCGATATCCCCGCCGCTGATGGCGGCGAAGAAGAAGACGGTTTCGACCCCTTCGCGCAGCGTTACGAGAAACGAGTGGAACACCATGTTCAGCGCTCCGCCCGCCGTGAGCAGAAGCGCAAACTTGGATTCCAGGGCGCCGCGCATGTTTGCCGTCTGCTTGCTCATAAACAGGATCATATGGGTAAGCAGGCCGGCGGAAACGAACAAAATGCCGATGCGCAAATAATTCTGGCTGCCGATCGCCGCATAACCCGTCAGCACGATCTGGAAGATAAGCGCTACTGCGGCGCTGGCCAGTACGGCCAAGCCGGTGCCGGCCAGCACCCACTTGATCCAGCGCGTCTGGCCGATCCGTTTCAAGTAGGTGACGATAATGCCGACGATGAGAATCGCCTCGAACGCTTCCCGAAACGTGATCAGAAAAGCCTGTACATTCATAACCCGCTCTTCACTCCTTAACGATTTGAATCCGGCTCGGACTGCCCTGCCCGCTTGCTGCCGATTGCGGATAAGCCGGGCCCCTGGCATGGAGCTGTAACCGGAACCGCCTGCTGCCGTTAGAAAAAGCCTTTTCGCCGCGCCCACCAAACGGCGGCAATCCCGACGATAAGCACGCCTCCGATGACCGATACCGTCACGGCCGGATTGACCGTGCTTCCCGCATTGCCGCCCGCCGCGCCGGCGCCGCCGGCCGCTCCCTCTCCGGCTGCGGCATTCTGCCCTCCTGCTGCGCCCGCTTGGTCAAACGGGAACAGCGGTTTCAGCGTGGCCGTGATATCATCGAGGCTTTGCTTCAGCTTGGCGGGATCCGCTTCCGATTTGCCGACCCCGAACAATCCCGGGTTCCCGAGCGCCTTCAGCGCGGTATCGAAATCGCCGTCCAGACGCGCAATATCCGCGGCAGACAGCTGCTCGGACAGATACGGCTTCAACGTATCGCAAGTCGCTCTCGCCTTGGCGAGCAGTATTTTGACATTGGCATAGTCGGTAACGTCCTGCTCCGCATTTGTAAACCGCCGCTCCAGGTTCATGACAAGCATCGCTTTGTAGTTGGCGATCGTCTTGTCCGCGTCGGACGCTTTAATATTGCTTTCCAGCACGCGATCGACGTTAGCGCCAAAATGCTTCACGATCTCTTCCCGTCTCGTTTCGTAAGCCGCTTCCGCCGCCTTCCAATCCGCCGGGGAGCTGCTGAGCGCGGCGGTGATCAGCTTGAACGTTTCCGCCACGTCTTCTTTGTTGGCATCCCCGTAGGAGTACGCGAAAATGTTTCCCGGCGCCGCAACAAACATCACGAGCAGCAGGGCGAGCGTGTAAATGATACGCATAGATTCACCTTCCGAATGGTCGAAATATTGTAGGATGTATTACCGGAACGCCGCTTTCACCGGAAAGCCGCTTGAATGGCGCCGCGGCGGGGCCGCGTTTCGACGCCCGCTCGCGCGGTGTGAAAGACTGGCCTCGCGGCAAATCGGCGTCTCGACGTCCGACTTGTCGTTAATTACGTCCGGCTTGTCGTGCAAATAGTTAAGTAAATGATAATCATTTTCAATTGGAATGTCAACGGCCGGCAGCATATCCGGTGGGCAGCATATCGGGTCCGTCAACGTATCCATTCATACAGCGTAATCGTCCCGTATACGGGATCGGTGAGTGTGCTGCTTTCGAACCTGGCCCTAGCCTTGGCATGGCCCGCGAGCGTACCCGCCTGCTTCCGGAAGCCGTCCAGCACATGATCGGTCAAATAGACGGCGGCATGCGGCTGGGCGGCGAGCTGCGCCAAAAAGTACGGATACGTGTAAATTTCCCGGTATACCGGCGGCGTCCGGTTCCATTCCAGCACACGCGCTTCTTCCCACGTATAGACGACAACTTTGGAATCGTGCAAGGCCGACAACCGCTTCACTTCATCGGCCAGCTGATAGACGGCCGGCCGCTCCGCCGCCTGCTTCGACAGCAGCGCGATACCCACTCCCGTCTGCACCGCAAGCACAAGGGAAGCCAGTGCAATCCCGGACGCTTGCAGCCACCGCAAAGCGGCGGAAGGCGGCGGATCGGTGACATGCGTGGCGGACGGCCCGGAAAGGGCCTGACCGTGCGGCGGGATGGCCGCCGGCCCGGAGGCCGTGTGCGGCGCGGCGTGCCCGATGCTGCGAAAAGCCGACAGCACGAGCAGCCACAGAATGCCGACCAGCGGCGTAATATGCCGCGGCTTGTCGATGTTTTGCGCGAGCAGCGCCCACACGGCGTAGGCCGTGCCAAGCGCCGCGAGTGCCGCCGCCGGCGGCGGGCTGCGCAGCAGGTCCGCCGCGCGGCCGAGCGCGCGGGCTGCGGCACCGCGCACCGCCCGCGGCGCCGGCGCATCTGCGCGCGGCGGGCGCACCGCGCCGGCGCGCAGCACGGCGGCGAGCAGCAGCGCCGCCGCCGCAAGCATCAGTGCTGTGGACCGGGCGAACCACCCGGTCCACAGCACGTTGCCGCCGGCGAAGCGGAGCAGCCGCTCGGCGGGCGGCATCGGGGAGGCGGCGATTCCGCCTCCCCATTCGCTGAAGTGGCCGGCCACGAAAGCGCCGGCCAGCTGCACAAACCCGGCCGGGCCGCCTTCGGAGAAGACGAGCCCGGCCACCCACAGCAGCTGCGCTCCCGCGGCCGCGCCCGCGTAAGCGGCTGCCCGCGGGAGCAGCCGCTTGCCTTCGCGGCGCCAGCGCACAAGCTGCAGCAGTCCGAGCCATACGAGCCCAAGCCCGAACGGCGCGAAGGATAACCGGATGCCCATCACGACTCCGAACAGCGCCAGAGCGCCGAATATCCATCGCCGCCGCCCGCGGCGCATCGCCTCCAGCAAAAACCACAAATACCACCACAGCGCGGCGATGCCCGCCGCTTCCGACATCGGGCTTACCGTTTGCAGCCACAAATAAGGGGCGGTCAACACGATCAGCACGGTCAGCCCGGACATCGCGGGCGACAGACTGCGCCGGGCGACGAACCACAGCGGCACCGACGAAGATAACGTCAGCGCCACGTTCAGAATGTCGTACGCGAGTACCGGGTCGGAAATCCAGTAATGAACAAGCTTGGCCCCCAGCACAAAATAAGGATAGCCCGGAAAATGCGGCTGCATCGCCAGCAAATCGAACCGCTGAAGCGCGAGCGCAAAATCGACCTCGTCCCATGCTGCCGCATACGGATTCAGCCGGCTTAAGCTCAGCAGCGTCCAGCCGATCAGCAGCAGCGCCTGTACCCCCAGCGCTGCCGAAGCGATAATTCTCCGCCGCCCGCCGTCATATCCGGGCCGTTTGTTCTTCATCCCTGCTCTCCTTCCACGCTGCACCATGCCCCTTTTTCACACTACGCGAGCTCCAATCGCTCAATGTGGCGTCGCTTGACGGTGGTCAACCACAATCGCTTCTGTTCCCCGCGGTGCGACCCATGTATCGCCGCAACACTTTAAGCCATGAAATCGCCATTTACCAGGCAGCCTCATCTTCTCCAAAACTCCAACCCAGACTCAAGCGACTGCCATGCACGCGGCAACTGCTGCCGTTCAGCATCAACTCAGGCTGCGCTATCTTCCCTCTTCGCTTCCGAGCAGACCGTTCTGCCGCCGCAGCGAAGCATCCGCCTGCTGCCGCTTTGAAACGTTCCGTCTTGCCGGCGTGCGCATCTCTTTCCAGATCGCGGGTACAACCGCCTTCATATAGGCGCCGAAGCGGATGAACGACTGACCCTTAGTGCGAACCCGGTAACGGATCGGCACCTCGACCATCCGGAACCCCTGCCGGACCAAATTCAGCGTCAGCACCTGGGCGTAATTATAATCGTGCACAATGCGAGCCGCCTTCATCGCCTCTCTGGAAAAAGCGCGCATTCCCGACTGCCCGTCCCAAATGACCCGCCGCAGCAGCACGCACTGCAGCAGCGTAAACGCCACGTTGCCGAGGCGCCGGTGCAGCTTCATGCCCGCGATCGTTCCTTTGAACCGGGAGCCCATCGTATAGTCCGCCGTACCGTCCATAATGGGGGCAGCTACTTCGGGAATCTGCTCCGGCGGATATTCATTGTCCGCATCGATCATGAAGCCGATATCGGCGCCGCGCCGGACGCATTCGGCCATTCCCGCGCGCACCGCAGCTCCCAGCCCGCGGTTTCTTCCCAACTCCAGCACCGCATCCGCCCCGGCCGCAAGCGCCGCCTGAACGGTGCCGTCCGTCGAGCCGTCGTCGACGACGATCACTTCCACGACCCAGCCGCCGCCAATGCGGCGCGGCACGCGCGGAAGCACCTCCGCAACGTTCATTTCCTCATTGTAGGCCGGCAAAAATACGACCATTTTCCGGGTTCCCGCATGTTCGGCCTCCCCCTTTATCCGATCCCGGTTCCCTTCCGCAGTATAACCGGCCGCGACCGGCGCGCCGTATTCGTCCGTTAATTGATTCATCTTTTTCATCCCCATTGCTCCCTGCTCCATCTTCCTCTTTACGGCTTATCCGGGCTAATCCAGGCTAGTCCGGATAAGCCGACTAATCCGGGTTTAACCGGGTTTATCCGGGTCTATCCAAATTCACTTTGTCGTCTAGGCCATTTTGGCGGGAAGCTTTGCCGCTTCAACCCCGCCGTGAGCGGCGGAACGACCCGCTCCACCGTCCTTTAATCCGGCAATCGCCTCCGCCAGCACCGGTCCGCGGCTGTGGTCCGGATACGGCGCGCCCAGCAAATACGCAATCGTCGGCGCGACCGAAACGAGGGAATGCTTGTCCTCCACCTTGACGCCTTTGCGCACGCCATGGCCGTACATGAAAAACGGCACGTACCGCTCCCCTTCGTCCAAATGCCCGTGGCCGCCGATGCCGTCCGCCTGGCCGTGATCGGCGCAGACGATGAACGTGGCATCCTCGGCATAACCGCCGCGCTCCAGCCAGCCGACAAAATCCTCCAGCAGACGGTCCGCTTCCTCGATCTTTTGCCGGTATTCGTCATACAGCGCACCGCGGCTGTGACCCGTCTGATCGGTCGCGATCAGCTGCACGACGAGCAGATCGGGATTTTGCTCCGCTACGATCTTCTTCGCCCGTTCCACGATGTTGCGGTCGGCCTCGTCGTTATGCATCACCGCCGTCACGCTCTCCACGTCGTCGCCCATCGAGTCGATCAGATGCGCGATGCCGAGCAGCCGGCCTTTTCGCCCCACCTTGCGCAAGCTGTCGAAAATCGATTCCACCCGGATGCCCAGCTTCCAAACCATATTGGATGTGATGCCGTGCTCGCGCGGGTAGGTTCCCGTGAACATCGACGAGAAGCAGACGACCGTCCGGGCCGGATACACCGTCTCCATCGCCGTATATTCCGTCCCTTGAGCGCGCCATTTTTTCAGAAAAGGGGCGTCCGCCTCTTCGAACCGGTCCTTCCGCATGCCGTCGATGACGAGCACATATACTTTCCCGGATACCGGCCGCTCCGGCACGGGCACGTTGTTTGTATACTTCTTGATCTCAGCCGGCTTCCAGTCGAACAGATTGCGGTGCAGCACGAACGCCAGCAGCGCCGTCCCGGCCGCGAGCAGCGCATAGGACCAGCCCGCTCCGAGCCCGCCGCCGAGTTCGGCCACCCCCGGTACGCCCCCCTTATAAATTTGCGCCGCACCGTCGATCACGAGCAGCAGCAGCAAAAATTTCGGAAGCTGCTCCTGCGCGTTGCCGCTTGTCGAATCGCTGTTTTTGAGCACCAGCTTCCAGAAGCGAGTGAAATTCCACCATGACGTTCCGATTCGCAGATGGTAATAGAACGTGCCCCAGAAGTAGACGGTGAAAAAGAAATACAGCGCCAGCGCCGTCCCGTACAAGCCGTAAGCGAGCGGCAGCTCTCTCCACAGCAGCAGCGCGGCAACGAGCGGCATCCACAAATAATTGCGCAAAAAAAGCGGAAAATCGTACAGCCAGTACACGACAAAAAGCGGCAGCGCAGCGAGCGCTCCGATTCCGAAAGAAGCCCAGAAGGCGGCGTCGCCCCAATCGCGGATATGATAGAGCGCATAAACTAGGGTCGCGAAAATCGGCGTAAAAGGTTTCCCTTCATTGAGCAAATTCCAGCAGCGTGCCGCCACGATTTCGAAGCCCGATGCTTTTTTCATCCTTTTCAACCTCTCATCCGTTATTGAGAAAAATTATCAATTACTCGTTACTAAGTATAGTCTTGCCGTTGAAATCGAGTCAATAACAACTCATATCCAAATCAAATGAGGGCACTCCGGACGATTGAAAAAAAGAAACCGCCCCTCCAGGTAATGCCGGGTGTTCCCGTGTCATACCTGAAGAGACGGATCATTTGTCGGCGAGTCTTCCGCCCTGAGGCCGTATCCCTGCCGCTCTTATCGTTCTTTCGTTCTTATCGTTCTTTTCGTTCTTATCGTTCTTTTCGTCCTTTTCGTCCTTTTCGTCCTTATTGTCCTATATCGCCATCCCGCCCTTAACGTCCTTCTTGTCCTTCTTGTCCTTCTTGTCCGCCCATATCTTCATTCTCGTCCCTGCCGGCCGCCTGCTTCAATTGATGCTCCGCAAATTCGCGGTACAGGGCGTGCGAGCGCAGCAGCTCCGCGTGCGTGCCGCGACCGGTAATGCGGCCCTTCTCGATGAATAGAATCTGGTCCGCGTCGACGACGGTGGACAGGCGGTGCGCGATGACGACCGTCGTGCGGCCGGCCATCAGATTGCCGAGCGCTTCCTGCACGACCGCTTCGGACTTGCTGTCCAGGCTCGACGTCGCCTCGTCGAGCAGCAGCAGCTCGGGATCGCGCATGAGCGCGCGCGCAATGCCGATCCGCTGCCGCTGGCCGCCGGACAGCTTAATTCCCCGCTCTCCGACTTCGGTATCGTAGCCGTGCGGGAACTCCTCGATAAACCGGTCGGCGTAAGCCATCGCCGCCACCCGCTTCAATTCCTCGTCGCTCACCTCGCGTTCGACGCCGTATGTGATGTTTTCGCGGATCGTCCCGGCCATCAGCGGGCTTTCCTGCGAGACGTAGCCGATGCGGCTGCGCCACGATTTCAGTGAATAGGCGCCGATCGGCTCGCCGCCGATGCGGATGCTCCCGCCGCTCGGGCTGTAGTACCGTTCCAGCAGGGAGAAAAGCGTCGTTTTGCCGCCTCCGCTCGGTCCTACGACGGCCGTCACCTTGCCCGGCGGCAGCGTAAAATCGATGCCCTGAATGACCGGCTCGTCCTCGCCGTAACCGTAGACGAGATTTTCCGCCGTGATTGCTTGTTCCCCGATGCGCGCCAGCTCCTTGCCGGAGTTGAAATCCTCTTCTTCCGCACGCAGCGTCTCGTTAATCCGTTCCGTCGCGCCGACCGCCTTCTGCATCTGGGTGAAAAACGTGCCGAGCTGGCTGACCGGAAACATGATCTGGAACAAATAAAGAATGAACGCGACCAGCCCTCCCGCCGTCATCTCGCCGGAGGTGACGCGCACGCCGCCGTACCCGATGATGATGATGAGCAGCATCATCATCGTGAACGAAACAGCCGGTCCGATGAGCGCGCTCACCCCTCCTTCCTGCAGACCGAAACGAAAGAGCTTCCGGATCCCCTTGAACCCTTCTTCGTACTCGCGGCTTTCCGAACCCGACGCCTTCACAAGGCGCATTTCGGAGAGCACGCCGCTGAGCACACCGGCAAAATGCGCCGTCTCGTCCTGCAGCCCCTTGGATACCTTGTGCATCTTGCGGCCTAGCGGAACCATGAAGGACAGCAGCAAAGGCACCGCCGCAAGCAGGATCAGCGTCATTTTCCAGTCCATCGACAGCAGGATGATAAGCGACCCGATAATCGAGATGATACCCGTTGCAAAGCCGGTCAAATGCTCCGATATAAGCCCCTTTACGACGCCGGTGTCGTTCGTCATGCGGCTGACGGTTTCTCCGGTCGGATGGCGGTCAAAGTAAGATACCGGCAAAATGAGCAGCTTGCGCCACAGCCGGTCCCGCAGCTTCGCCACAACGCCCTGGCCGATGCGGGCGAGCAGATAGGTCGACAAGGCCGACGTCAGCGCCTGCGCCAGAAAGACGGCGACCAGCATCACAACTTGCATCGTTCCGATGCTTGTCAGCGAGAAGCCGTCGACGAGATTTTTCGTAAACATCGGCACGATCAGACCGACGATCGTCGAAACGATGCTCAAACTAAGCGCCGATGCGATCAACAGCTTCGACGGGCGGGTATCCCGGATGAGCGCAAAAAACGCCCTCCAGCTCCCTGAAGCTTTCACGGCGCCTCCTGCAGCCGAGCTTTCTTCCGGCGCCCTTTCTTTTCGTGCGTTCCTTTTCGCCGCAGTTGGTTTCACTTCGCTCTCTTTTGCCGCGGCGCGCGGCGCGAACTCTTGTGCCATTCCAGCCACTCCTTCCGTTACAGCTTTCTATATTTGGATAACAATAACATATACGATGTCTATAAACTCATTTTAAACAGCTTTCTCCGCTTGCGGCAAACAGCAGAAGCGCGACGATTCCAACTGCTGAAACGGGTACATTTTTTCGGATTGGCCCAACTGGTATAATGGAAAAAAGTCACAATCGCGATTCGCTAAATCAAGGAGCTGATCATCGTGCCCAGTCGCAATCCCGTCCCTTTTCACCCCGTGCTTGCCGGCTGGTTCACCGGCCGCTTCGGCGCGCCGACCGACGTGCAGTCCCGAGCCTGGCAGGCGATCGCGGCCGGATCGCATACCCTCATCGCCGCCCCCACCGGATCGGGCAAGACGCTGGCCGCGCTCCTGCCTTGTCTGGACAAGGTGCTGCGCGCCAAGCTGGAAGCGGCGCGGCAGCCCGGGCGCAAACGCGGCAGTGCAGCGTCCGCTTGGAAGCCCGGCGTGCGCGTGCTGTACATCACTCCGCTTAAAGCGCTGAACAACGATATTTATGAGCATATCATCGGCTTCGTGGAAGAGATCGCCCGGGCTGCCGAAGCAGAAGCGGCTGGCGCCGGCACTGCGGACGGAACGGACTGGCCGGGGCTCACCTGCGCCGTCCGCACGGGCGATACGCCGCAAAGCAGGCGCGCCGCCATGCTGAGGCGTCCTCCCGATGTGCTGGTGACGACGCCGGAATCGCTGTTTATTATGCTCACGTCGGTCAAAGGACGGGACATGCTGCAGACGGTAGAGCATGTCATTGTGGACGAAATCCATGACTTGGCCGCCGATAAGCGCGGCTCTCATCTGTCGCTGTCGCTCGAGCGGCTTGGCGTACGGTGCGAACGTCCGCCGCAGCGCATCGGCGTATCCGCGACGCAAAAGCCGCTGTCGCGGGTCGCGCGCTTTCTCGGCGGCTGGGAAGAGCCCGGTCCGAACGACGCCGCCCCAAATCCGGCCCGGAGCGATGCGGAATCGGAAGAACCCGTCCATCCGCTCGGGTACCGTGCGCGGCCGGTTTCGATCATTGAGAGCGCAATGTCCAAGACGATGGATATTTCCGTTACGATGCCGGACAACAGCCGTATCGCCCGCACCCGAGAATCGGTTTGGTATCCGGTGATGGACCGGCTGCTGCAGCTGATGAACGGCTGCCGGTCCGTGCTTGTGTTCGTGAACAGCCGGCGGCTGTGCGAGCGGCTGTGCCTGCGGCTCAACGATTACGTCGGCTACGAAATGGCCCGCGCCCATCACGGCAGCATGGACCGCGGACGCAGGCTCGAGGTCGAAGAAATGCTGAAGGCGGGCAAGCTGCGCTGCATTGTCGCGACCTCTTCGCTGGAGCTCGGCATCGACGTCGGCCACGTCGACCTTGTCGTACAGATCGATTCGCCGCAATCGGCGGCGGCAGGCATTCAGCGCATCGGGCGCGCAGGCCACGCGGTCGGCGACGCAAGCCGCGGCGTCATTTTGGCGCGGGAGCGCGGCGCGCTGGCGGAGATCGCCGTGCTGAGCCGGCTCATCGCTGCCCGCGACATCGAGCCGATCGCAGTGCCGCGCAACGCGCTGGATGTGCTGTCGCAGCAAACCGTCGCCATGGCGGCCATGGACGACTGGCATGTGAGCGGGCTGCACCGTCTTGTCGCCCGCAGCGACAGCTACCGCGACTTCCCGCTGCCGCGACTGGAGTCGATGCTGAATGTGCTGGCGGGATTCTATCCTTTCGCCCGCCCGCTCCTCGATTGGGACCGCGCAAGCGGCACGGTGCGGGCGCGGTCCAATACGGCGATGGCATCCATCGTCGGAGCGGGAACGATCCCGCAGAGCAGCGCCTACCCGGTTCATCACGCGGACAGCCGCGCCCATCTGGGTGAGCTGGACGAAGAATTCGTGCAGGAAAGCAGGGTCGGCGACGTTTTTCAGCTCGGCACGAACTCGTGGATCATTCGCGATATTCAAAAAGACCGGATCTATGTGTCGGAGACGGCGGACAATCTGAGCGAGATCCCTTTCTGGCGCAACGAGGCCGGCGGCCGCTCGTTTGGGCTGGGACAAGCGCTCGGCAAGTTCTGGAGCGAGCTGGAGGCAAAGCTGTCGATTCGTGCCGGTGAAGACACGACAGCCGCAGAAGCCGGCGGAGCAGCGGAGACGGCCGGGGACCGGTACGGCGGCGATGCACCGATCCGTGCAGACGGCGGATCTGTCACCGCACTGCGCAGCGGATATTCCGGCGGCGAATCTGCAGCGCCGCCCCGCGATTCCGTCGCCCAGCCGGCCAGCGGATCGGATAGCCCGTCCGGCACCGGAGATTCCGGCGGCAGCGCAGACGACGACGAGCTGGACGATCCCCGCGACGAAGCGGCGATCGCATGGCTTGGCGAGAACTATTGTCTCGACCGTCTCGCTGCCGGGCGGCTGGCGGCGATGGCGCGCGCCCAGAGCCGGGTCAGCGCGCTGCCGACGGATACCCGCATCGTCATCGAGCATTACAAGGATGTGACCAACCAGACGCATATCATCCTGCATAATACGTTCGGGCGGCGCGTCAACCGGACATGGCAGCTGGCGCTCGAGCGCCAGCTGAAGCAGATTTTGCCCTATAAGATTTACGGCAATGCGAAGGACAACGGCATTGAATTCGTCATGCCCGAGTGGGACGCTTCCTGGATGCAGGCTATTTGGCAAGTAACCTCCACCAATTTGGAGAAGCAGCTGCTGGAGGCGGTGCCCGGCTCGCCGCTGCTCGCCATCGCCTTCCGCCGCATCGCCGAGACGTCGCTGCAGCTCTCCCGCAGCTATACCCGCACGCCGATGTGGCAGAAGCGGCTGCGCAGCGAGGAGCTGCTGCGGGCGGCGCTTCCGTATGCGGACGATTTTCCGTATTTGCAGGAAGCGGTGCGGGAATGCCTGTACGACTATCTTGATTTGCCTCATTTGCGGAAGGTGCTGCAAGCGTTAGAAGACGGCTCGATTGCTGTTACGGTGCGCGAAACGGCCCGGCCGTCCCCGCTTGCCGCGCAGTTTGTCGCGGATTATGTCAATATGCGCCTTTACGAAGGCGACGGTCTCGACGAGTCGATGCAGAGGCAGCTGATGAGCCTCAGCAAGGATTTGGCGACGGATCTGTTCGGACGCGATGCGCTGCGCGGCGCGATTGCGCCGGAGGTGCTCGCAGCGGAAAACGAACGGCTTGGAGCCGTCAGACAAAAGCCGCAAAGCGAAGACGATCTGTACAGGGTGTTAAAGGAACGCGGCGACTTGTCGGCAGATGAGCTTGCCAAGCTGACGGAAGACGATGGAGGCGGCCGCACGCGCCGATGGCTGGAGGAGTTGGAGCTTCAAGGACGGGCCCTCGTCCTTCCTCCCGCTTACGGATCGCTGCGGCGGTGGATTTGCGCGGACGAGCGCGTAATGTACGAGGCGTTTCCGGATACGGCCGCTTCGGCCGCATTTGTAATGAGCAGGTTCATCGACAACCGGCTGTCGTTTACGGAAGACGATCTCATCCATCGCTACCCGCAGCTGACGCCGGATACGGCACGCCAATTGGTCGACGGGCTGCTGGATCAGGGAAGGATTCAGCAGGCTCCGTTCGCGGACAATGAGAGCGAGCGGATTTGGACGGGAAGCGGGATCGCCCGGCGCATCGTCCGCTTGTCCGTGCAGGCGGCGCGCAGCGGGGCGCACCCGGCCAGCGCCATCCGCTGGTGCGGCCAAATTGCGCTGCGGCAGCATGCGCTCGCCGGCACGCAGCTGCGCGGCACAGGCGGACTGCGCGCGGTCATCGGGACGCTGCAGGGCTTTTTCTTCCCGCTTAGCCACTGGGAATCGGTTCTCTTTCCTGCGCGCATTACCGACTACCGCAAGGAAGAACTCGACCTGCTGTGCGCCTCGGGCGAAGTGATCTGGATCGGGCGCAAAGCGGACGGCGACAAAGAAGGCCGCATCGCCTTTTTTCTCGCCGAGTCCAAGGCGCTGTATGCGCCCTACCTGCCGAATGAACCGTCCGGCCCGGGCGCTGCAGAGGTCACTAAGCATCCGCAGCTGCTTGCCCGGCTGCGTGAAAGCGGAGCGATCTTTCTGACCCGTCTGGCTCGGGAGGCGGGCCGGCTTCCGTCGGAAGTGCTGGCCGATCTGCTCGACCTCGTCTGGGAGGGACACGCTTCCAATGACCAGTTCGCCCCTCTACGCCTATGGGCGGCCGCGAAAGGCAAAAACCGCGCCAAAACCGGCTCCGGCCTCGGACGCTGGTATTGGACCGGTTCGCTCGCGGAAGGAGACGAGGATGGCTCCGGAAGCGCGAACGCAAGTGGAAGCGCGAACGGCAGGGCGGATGCCAGCGGCAGCGCCGAGCCGCCGGCCGTCCGGTGGGCGCGGCATCTGCTCGATACTTACGGTATCGTTACGAAAGAGCTGGTCGCTGCCGCGACGCCCTATTCATGGGATTCGATGCTTCCTGTGCTCAAAAGACTCGAGGAATGGGGCGTTCTCACCCGCGGGTTGTTTATGGAGGGAATGGCCTCGATGCAGTTCACGACCCGCGAGCTGGCCGACGCCGTCCGCAAGCCGCTGCCGGGCGGCGATTCGGGGCTGACCCTGCTGTCGGCCGTCGATCCCGCCAACCCTTTCGGGCTGCTGACCGACTGGCCGCAAATGCAGGGAGCGGCCTTCGCGCGCAAGCCCGGAAACTACATGGTGCTGCAGGACGGCCAGTGGCTTTATTGGATCGAAAACAATGGCAGACGCGTGCGGGTCATGAACGGGGCGGCGGCCGGCGCCTCCGCAGATGGGCTGAAGATCGCACTGAGAACCATTTTGCGCCAGCAGGGATTAACCAAAATTTCCGTCGAGCGGTGGAACGGCGACGATGTGACCGATTCGGAAGGCGCAGAAGTGCTGCGGGCGCTCGGAGCCGAACGGGACCGTTCATCGCTGGTGCTGTGGTCGAGCCAGCTCGGTTGACCGTCGGGTGTATGCTATAGGGAATATGATTAACGGCTACATCTGGCCCTCTCAAGGATCCGTTTCCGTACTGGGGCACCGCTTCGGCGAGGTCGTTCAGAGCGGCCGGACGGCAGATGTGATGACAACCCGGACGCTGAGCGGATTTTTTGAAGCCCCGGTAGCTGTCGACCGTCACGGGGACCGCTTTTATGTGCGTCCCGTAACTGCAGTGAACCAGCCATCCGCATCGGGCAGGTAGACGCATTCCAAAGGAATCTGCCGTCGTATTCCTTCCAAAGGATACGGTCCATCGCAAAAAATCGCTTAATTCACTGAAGGAGACGGACGAGCATGCACAAATGGAGCCTGTTTGAACAATTCGAATCCGCTGTCCGCGCGCTGCCGGATAAAGAGCGCTACGACCGGGCCGATCTGCTTGTGGAGCCGCTGCTCATCCACCGGGAAGGAAGCCTTGAAATGTACTATGCCCCTTATAACGATTGCGTTCAGACCGGCGCCTCCGTCTGCATCATCGGTCTTACTCCCGGATGGGCTCAGATGGAACTCGGCTACCGTGTTTTCAAACAAGCGCTGAGAGAGGGCCGGCCGGTTCCGGAAGCGTGTATGCGGGCGAAAACGGCTGCCCGCTTCGCCGGTCCGATGCGCACCAATTTGCTGCGCATGCTGCAGGAGCTGGAGCTGCACCAGGCTCTCGGTCTGCCGGACTGCGAATCGCTATTTGAGGGCGGTGCCACCGGCAAGCTTCTGCACACGACATCGGCGCTGCGGTATCCTGTTTTTGCAGGTGGACGCAATTACAGCGGAAGCAGCCCTGCGCTGCTGAAGACGCCCTGCCTCTGCCGCTTTGCCGAGGAATCGGTGAAGGCCGAGCTGCTTGAGCTGGAGCGGCGGCCGCTGATCGTGCCGCTCGGCCGGACCGTTGAAGCCGTGCTGCGCCGTCTTCTGCAGTCGGACGCGGCGGCTGTCGGCCCGTGTTTGTGGGGATTCCCCCACCCTTCCGGCGCGAACGGCCACCGCCATCGGCAGTTCGAGCAAGCGAAGGAAGAGATGATGCGGACGATCCGGATCTGGCGGCAAAAGTACAGCCCGGCAAAAGAAAAACCTTGAAAGGATCTTGGCATCGTTTAAGCTTGTTTCGGATTTACCCGCATACTCTATTTTTCCGTCCTTTTGAGCATTATCCCTTTCGCTCAGGATACGGATTGAGGTTCCGCCAGCTTAACAATCCAGTCTTTGATATCGACGATTCGCAGCGTTTTGGGCGCAGTATTCGTGCCGGATACGATTAACGGAACGAGGGAATCCAGTTCATGCAGCGACCCGTGGGCACCTCCGCCGTCGTGGGTAGGGGAACTTTCGCCGATGATTTCATAACCGGGTTTGACCGTAACGACAACGAATCTCCCTTGATGGGAATGCATCGCCCCGTACAATCTGGCCAGTATATCCGGATACTTTCCATATTTGATCCGATTGTTTGTTATCGAAATATCCGCGAGATCAGCGTCACCCGAGAATGTCCACGATTGTCCATATTCATCCGTATATTTCCCTCCGGGACGATAAGAAAACATGTTATTGCTTTTCCCTGCAGTGACACGAACGTTTTTACCGTCTTTCACAGCGATGATGTCGAACTTGTCCTCGTTCTTCAAAAGCTTTACGATGTCGGACAGCTTCACCTTGGAATCTACCGCATATACATAAGCCATCCGTTCGTTTGCGGAAATGACGATTTGGTCGTCTTCGGGCCTTACGGGTTTATTTATTTTTGCGATGCGGTACCGGTTCAACAGCGGCCTTAAATCGATAAGGGAAGCGCCCCGATCATCGTATACATAGCTTTGCGCACTATCTCCCATAACGATCCATACCGCGTTTTTCAAAGCTTGCTCCCATGAACCGTAAGCGTTGAATACGTCCTGCAGCGCTCGATCGGTTTTCTCGATTCCTCCCAGCTCGGCAGGCCCTTTTCGATGGAGAGTGCTGTCGTTTTCCGGAAAATAAGCATTGGTTACATTCGGAAGTTTATTTTGTTTAATCAAAAATGCGAGCTCTTGCGCAGAAAATTCGTTGTTCATGCCGAATTTTTTCCAGGCTCGGGCATTCCGGTCATTGTTCGGGTCCTGTTGCGCAAGCGTCCCATAGGATAACCATTTCGGTCCCGTTACTTTGGCTTGTTCCGGCAGACGCGTGCTGTACGCGATCCATCGCGGTACGTGTAAGGTATGCACCGTTTTCCCCCTGAAAATGGCGGCATTGATCGATGCGGAGCCTTTCCCTTTTTCAGCCAACTCTTCATGGATCGTTTTCGTTTTTTTATCCAATTGAACTTGATTCAACTGGTAAACGGCATCGATAAATACTTGCAGTTGATCGATTTTGAGCGATTCCTTGGCGCCATTGCCGTAGAAAATGATGCGATTTTCGTTGCTGTCGTACCAAACGTCCGGGCACATGGTGACGGTCCGCATATACTCCCGTTAATAATGTGCTGTCGATCGTCACGGACATTGTCGGAAACGAACTGACGACCCGCGGAAAATACCGCCCGTTCTCAAGCAGCAGCCGCATGGCGGGAGCCCGGCCCTCTTGAATCGCTTGTTGCAGAGACTTGTCCATTAGAGAATCAATGATGATCAAGACGACAGGTATGGAAGTTCGTTTCGTGGCAATATTTGACTCCGGGGCAATATTTGATTTGAAGTTCAGTCGATCGGCCCGTTCGCCGGACTCCGCCCTGCAGCCGGAAACAAGCAAAGTTAGACATAACACGAGCATAATGGCCTTTTGATGTCTTGCGGTCATTGGACTCCCCATTCGTTAAAGCTTTCGGCCCCCGCGCAGTTCCCCGAGCGAGGTGCGGCGGCGCGTGATAGCTTCACCCTCATTGAAGGGAAGAGGCACATCGAATGGCTGAACATGCCTCTTCCCTTTTTTGAGCGTATAAAAATTAAGCTTGATTGAGGTTTTCCATCTCTCTTTTCTTGAAGCGGAAGGACAACCGGTTGAAAAAACCTCCGGGCATGCCGTAGACCGCATTTGCGGCCGTACTGGCGACGACGTGCCGGCTTGCGAGAAGCGGATCGGTAAACTTTCGTCCTCTCGGCAGCGTCTGCTCCGTAAATCCTTTTTTCGCCAGCGCTTCGTCGAACTCTTTCTTGGCCGCCTGCTTCGCCTTGAACAGCATCATTTGTACCCTGCTGTAAACGTTGATCGCCCCGTCACCGGTCGTTTCGATCGGGAGAAAGATGGCGTCGGGATATTTCTCGGTGATCAGCGATTGGACTCCGTCCGATACGCCGGAAGACGGCATGCATCCGAAAGGCTTGACGGAGATTGTCATGTTCACTTTCCGTTTGACCACGTTCAAAATCAGCTTGCCCACTTCCATATGGCCTTCTCCGCCGCGCAGCTGGTTGTTGTAATGGTCATGCGCAACCTTGGCGATTTCCTCCATGTCCGGCAAATGATAGCCGCGCAGGCCGAACATTCGGGCATACGTTTGAAAAAGTACCCGAATCCCAACGTCGGCAACGGTTAACATGCGCAGCCTTAGAGCGGGATTTTTCCCTTTTAAGCCGTGACGACCGGAATCCGCCTCCCGCAGGCTCATCCGCTTCCGGGTATCATATTGTCCGGCCCAAATGAGGAACAGGATCCAAGCAGTAACCGATTGGACTTCAACTTCGGCTCCTTCATTTTCCAGAAACCGCTGCAGTTGATAGTTGCCGTCCCCCTCCGTCGTCATCGCCCAAAACTCGCCGATAATGCTTACCTTCGGCCTCACCTTCGTCCGGTCTACCCGGACGGCTTGCAGTTCTTTGCGGCAGCGGATGAGCGCGGGAAGGAGATTTTTTCTCCGGGTTAAGGCGTCATGCAACAACTGTTTGCAGCGCGTCAGAGCGGCATCGGTCGAGCCTTCCTCCACTTCATAGGGACGGATGCGGTAACCGAGCGCATTCAGAATATCCCCCAGCAGAACGGCCTTCAGGAAGCTGACAAAAAACGACGTATCCAATTTAAGCGCCGATTCGCCGCCGGTCGCCTGCTTCAAGCCGTCCGTCTGTTGAAACAACAGGACGCGAAAACCGTCGAAGCCCGCATCGCGCAGCGCTTTCCGGTACTCCGTGACATACGTGCCGAACCGGCACGGTCCGCAGGACCCGCTGGTCACGAACAAATAGTTGCCGATGATCTCTTCCTTCGATTTCCCTTCGACGTCGCGGAGATGATGCAGATACTTGATCAGGTTGCCAACCGTGAAATACGTTGGATTGCACTGTCCGCGGTTGCCGAACTCTTTGCCGAACCGCAGCGAATCGCTGTCCGGGCAGTCCATATGCTTCACCCGGTAGCCCAGCCCCGCCAAAGCTCCTTCTACCAAATAATCGTGAGCCATTGTAAGCCCGCCGAACAGAATGGTTGTGGACGCCTTGTCTTTGGCCAAAAACCGGCGGGGAACTGGATCGAACCACTGATGCTTCGCTGCCAAGCCGAGCGCCTTTTCCTGCTCTTCCTGAAACAAGCGGAGCTCGTCCTCAAGCTTCTTCTTCTCAGTTGCCATAACTTGTTTCACTCCTTGTTTGATAGGTTTTGGGGCTGCCTGCAAAGTAATCGGAATACGCTTCGAAGCTCTACGTCACTTTGTGGGGTTATCTCTAGATCGTTTTTTTCAAGAGCTCGGAACGCTTCTGCTCGAGAAGCTGCTGCAATTCCGCCTTTTTCTGGGCCAAATCGTGCAGCCGTTCTTCATGAAGCCCCAGGCTGTGGGCATACGTCTTGACCCGTATTTTGATCGAGCCGCTCGGTTTGTTCGCATCGATATCGTGCAAAGCCGAATACGGCGTGCCCGCGGTGGAGATGATCGAATCGATCAACCCGTAGGTGGGGGCATCATGCCCGCATTTGAAGCTGGACAGGTCCAGGACGGCCACATTCGGATGCCGCGCGGCAAATTTGGCCGCCCACACCTTCTGCACGCTGTTGGAGCTGAAGTTTTCGGGCCATACGTCGGTCACTTCGAGCGCATAGTCCACCCGCCCGCTCTGCAGGTCGGCCTGGAAGAAGCGGCGCAGCCAATCTTCGTCTTTGGGGATGGAGCGCATGGACAAGACGGGATAGCCAAGCACCTGAAACTCCTCCAGCACGCTGTGATTGAGGCCCGGATCGGAATGGTAAGGGCGTCCGATCAGCAGAATGGCGAGCCGGTTGTCCTGCTCCACCTGCTCCAGAATCGCCCGGCCCTTCTCCTGCATCTCCGTATCGAACAGCTCCATCGCCTTCCAGGCCTGATCGGCGGCAAAATCGCTCTCGTCCTCCGTGATCGCCAGCTCGCCCCCGAATGCCTCAAACAGCTGCTTTTTCAGCAGGTTCGGTTCCGTAAAGGTGACCGCCGGATCGAGATAAACAACCCCTTTCGTCTCAAAGAAGTTGACTTCTTTCGTAAACGCGGCCTTGATCACATTCGGAGCGCCGGCCACGATCGGACAGCTGGCCGAATCCATGACGTTGTGCAGATGGGTCGGGATGTGCGTGATACACGGAAAGAAAATATAGTCGAGCGATTTTTTCTCGTGATGCTTGAACAGCAAGTTGTGCACATGGGCCTGCGCGACCTTCGACGGGTAGCAAGGATCGATCGACCCGTATTTGCCGCCTTGCTGCCACATCTCCTCGCTCGTATTGTCGCTGAACACGATATTTTTCTGCTCGATGCCAAGCGTCTCGAAATAGGTCCGCCAAAACGGCGCCGTCGACCAAATGTTCAGCACCTTCGGAATTCCGATCCGGATCCGTTTCCGCCTTTCTGCCGCTTCAGCGGCGGAACGCTCGAAATTCCGCCGATACGACGTTTTCCGCAGTCCGATCCAGCTGCGCTGCAGCTGAATGTCATGGACGTGAGTATCGGATTCGGGCATAGGCTCCGGATCGTAAAAATGCTGGAACATCCGGCGGGCTTCGTATTCCACCAGGTTCGGGTAATGCTTCTTCAAATCCTGACGTTCCTTCGTCAGCTTAACGACAGCCGCCTCGTCTTCAACGGTCCCCTTCTCGCAGCTGAAACCGGAGATATAACGGGCGGTTTGTCCGTCCGGCGTCTTGGAATCGATAAAGGTCCGGCTGCAGTTGTTGGGACAAAAGTTGCAGCGGGTGGATTCGTCGTTTCGCGACACATAGCTTAGAAAAATCGCCGCATCCAAACCTAAAAACGTGGAATATCCCCGCCGCTTTACGACGCGCAGCGTTTCCATCGCCGCCCCGATCGCTCCGGCCTCGCCCGGGTGGGGGTGAACATATACTTCCGCGTCTGGTACCCGCTGTTTAATGTAATCAACCTGTGCCTTAACGGCGGCCAAGTTGTACTGCGTGCCTCCCTGCAGCACGAATTTGCGGCCGAGTTCCGCCATGCGGGGGATTTGCACGACATACTGCCATACGTTTTTCGGCAGGACGAGTGCAAGGCCGGCCAGCAGCTCCTCTTTGGAATACCCTTCCTTCTGGAAATTCACCCGATCCGCATCGAGAAATACGGCGCACCCATAGGAATATTTTGGACTAAGGTCTGCCGAGAACGCGGTATCCGCGTACTCTTGAATCGGGATGCCAAACTGATCCGCCATGGCCTGCAGCAGCATCCCGTTGCCGGCCGAGCATTGATTGGACAGCCTGAAATCGCGAAAATCGCCGTTTTTCAGAAAGAGCACTTTAATATCCTGGCCGCCGATATCGCATATGACGTCGATATCTCCGAATTGGTTAACGGCGCTCATCATATGGGCAACGGTCTCGACAATATTAACGTCGGCCTTTAATGTTTTTTCCAAGACGTCCGCCGCATATCCGGTGGCGCCGAAACCGATGATCGTAAGCTCGGCTCCCTGCTCTCTCACCGTATCGCGAATCCGTTTCAGCATTTCCCTCGTATCCTCGAGCGGATTGCCCTTGGAAAGCTGGTATTCCTTCAGCAAAATCTCTCCGCTTTCGTCGACGAGAACGGCTTTGGACGAAGTGGAACCGCCGTCGAGGCCGATCACCGCCCTTACCTGCTGTCCGGGTGCGAAGGTCGCCGGCTTAAAGCGGGGAATGCTGTATGTCCGGCGGAATTGTTCCAGCTCCGTTTCGCTGCTGACCAGCGGCGGGCCGGCGTTTTCGCCCAGCTTCGCTTTCCGCCCGTGCAGGATAAATTGCTTGAGCCCTTCCAAACCTTTGAAATTGCCCACGCCGGCCGGTTCATGCATGCCGTACATGACGGCTCCGAAGGCGGCGTAGTACTGGGCATTGTCGGGTACGAAAATGAGCTCGTCGATCGGCATGTCCCCGGGATAGTCGTATCCTCTGTCCCGCCAAGTTTGCGGAATGCGGAGCCGCCAACATTCCTGCAGGAACGGAAGGTAGGTATTGGGCCCACCGAGCAGCAAAACGCGGTGCCGCAGCGTATTTCCTCGGGTCAGCACGGAAAGGTTCTGCATGACGATCGCGTCCGCCAGGGAACACATGATTTCGGCGGAAGGGATGCCGCTTTTGACCAGATTGACGATATCCGTTTCGGCAAACACGCCGCATTTGGCGGCCACATGGTGCAATTTCGAATCGTCGAAGTGCAGCTTGCCGACTTCCTCCATCGGCAATCCCACTTTAATCATGCACTTGTCGATCGTGGCGCCGGTTCCGGATGCGCATTTGTCGTTCATGGACGTCAGCGCCTGCTTATTCCCGGTTTCCTCGTTCACCTTGAAGATGATAATTTTGGCATCTTGGCCGCCAAGCTCGATGACGCTCCCTACGTCGGGATGAAGATGCTCGACGGCCATCGTTACGGCGTTCACTTCCTGCACGAATTTCGCCCCGATATGCTCCACAATCGGTCCGCTGCCGGACCCGGTCATAAAGACGCGAATGTTTTCCTGCTTGACGAGCGGAAATTCATTTCCGATCGTAACCAGAAATTCCAGCACATTCTCCGCCTGTTTCGTGTGGTGGCGCTGATAATCCGACCACAAAATCTCATTGGTTGCCGGATCCACAACCGTTGCTTTGACCGTCGTCGAACCGACGTCAATGCCGATAATTAACGCTTCAGACCGCTGCGAATTCGTTCCCATCCATCTGCTCCTTTTTCCAGAAAATCATCATATGTATCCTGTGTATAAATTCATCCTTCTATACAAAGAACATTTAAGTAGCCGCAATCCCTTTGGCAAGGAGGTTAGACGGAACCGTTGCTCTGGATCACTTTAGCCCTCTTGTTGTTTATCGTTCAAATTGCATCCATCATCGTTGTGGAGTATCGCCGGTCGAACAAAGCGATCGCATGGGTGATCATCATGTTCATGTTTCCGCTGCTCGGGTTTCTCCCGTATTATTTTGTAGCCAAAGAATATTCTTGCTATCGCACTCTCCAGCGGAAAAAAAACAAGCAGTGGGAACAATTCAAGAACGAACTCATTCATCGGAGCAAACATCGGGTAACGAAACATATGCGCGGGGATTGGCCGCCGGAATTCAACCTGCATGCCTCGCTCAAAAATATACCGTCGCTACCCATTACGGCTTGTAATGAAACGACGGTCTATACTGAAGGGAAGCAGGCCTTTGAAGCGATGCTGGAATCGATTGCCGCGGCCGAGCACCATATCCATATTGAGTTTTATATTATCCGCGACGATCAGCTCGGCACCCGGTTTGAGCGGCTGTTGATCCGGAAAGCGCAGGAAGGGATTCAAGTGCGGCTTTTATATGACGGGATCGGCAGCCGGCTGTTGGGAAAGGCCTTTTTGAAACGGCTCCGGCAAGCCGGCGTGGAAACGGGATGTTTTTTCCCTCCGCTGGCCACCTTTTTCGACAAACGGCTCAACTACCGCAATCACCGAAAAATTGTCGTTGTGGACGGGAAAACCGCTTATTTCGGCGGCTTGAACATCGGGGACGAATACTTGGGCAAGGACCCGGAACTAGGCTACTGGCGGGATACTCATTTTCGCCTTACAGGGGATGCGGTGCTGTGGGTTCAATATACTTTTTTCACGGATTGGTATTTGGTCAAAGATCAACTGATCACCGATTCGGTTTATTATCCTGACCAAGAAAGTTATGGGAAAGAATGGGTGCAAATCGTAAAAAGCGGTCCCGACGAGACGATACTGGAGCTTATGTTCTCCCTGATTGTGTCGGCAAAAAAGCGGATCTATATCGAGACGCCTTATTTCGTCCCTGACCCCGGCATCTTGCTGGCTCTCAAAACAGCCGTCATCAGCGGAATCGACGTACGGATCATTATTCCGGGCGTTCCGGATAAAAAGCTTGTTTACAACGCTTCTTTGTCCTATGTCCAGGAATTGCTGCAGCTGGGAGTCAAGTTTTATTGCTATCAAAAAGGGTTTATCCATGCCAAAGTGATCATTTCCGACAATTTGGCATGCTCCGGCAGCGCAAATATGGATATGCGCAGCTTTTGCGGGCAATTTGAACTCAATGCGGTCTTTTTTGACGGGAAGGTCGTTGACCGCCTGCTGCAAGATTTTTACCGGGATCTTAGCGTGAGCAATGAACTTACGCTGCCGGAATTCAAAAAGCGGTCCACGATTCAAAAGCTGAAAGAAGTGTTTGCCCGCTTGCTCTCGCCGCTGTTCTAGAGCGGTGCAAAGTGGGGCTCGAAATTGGCCAATGAGGGAACGCTCCTATAAGTGACCACATGAATGAGCCAGTCTCACATAGGACGCAAAAGGACCTCCCGTTCCACTGGTTTCAGCATAATCGGAGGTCCTTCCTCGCTAAACCTGCAAATCTGCAGGTATTATCGGTCGAAATCGGTTGTCGAGAGGAATTCCTGCGATTGTGCAGGAATTCCGGGCTTTTATTGCCTAAACATGAGATTTGGCCGGCAAAAACAGCATTTTTGCAGGAATTCTAACGTAATTGAGAAATTACAAAGAAAAAAGATGTACGATTGCATCTTTTTTCAAAAATGACCCCTTCGTGCAGAGAGATAAAGACGTTCGAACGGATTTTCAAGGCCCGCTACCGACGGGACAAGCTGGACGGGACAAGCATCACCTTTGGCGCCGTCATAACTTTGCGCCTTAACGCTCCTGAGCCAGCCGGCCAGGCGGCTGCGACGTTAACGCTCGACGCTCTCTCTTTCGCCTTCGTCCCCGTACCATAACCGGCGGAAGCTGTCGCTTGCGGCCAGCAGCTGCGCCGCCGTTCCTTCCGCTTCGACGGCTCCGTCCTTCATGACGATAATCCGGTCGGCGTGCGCCAGCGCCGCCTTACGGTGAGAGACGACGAGGCACGTCGCGCTTCCGCGTTCCGCGAACATTCGCTCCCAAAGCTTGCGCTCCGTCTCGACATCGAGCGCGCTGGAAAGATCGTCAAACACGTACAGCTCCGCTTCGCGCACGAGCATGCGGGCGGCAGCCGTGCGCTGCGCCTGCCCTCCGGACAGCTTCACGCCGCGCGGACCGATCACGGTGTCGAGTCCATGCTCCAGGCGCTGGATGTCGTCTTCCATAACGGCCGAATAGATCGCCCGGTCCAAGTTCCCTCCGAGCTCGGGGTACCCGAGCAGGATGTTATCTCGCAGCTTGTCGCTGTACAATCTCGGGATTTGAGCCGTATAGGCGCTGTGCGGCGGGATGAAAAAATCGGCCGGGTCGTTGATGATACGGCCATTCCAGCGGATTTCGCCGCGGCTTGCGGGCAGCAGGCCGAGCAGCGTCCGTACCAGCGTCGTTTTGCCGGAGCCGATCATGCCGGTGATGACGGTAAAGCTCCCGCGCGGCAAACTGAGATTAACATCCCGAATGCCGCGTCCCGTTTCGGGATAGAGATACGTCAGACCGCGCGCCTCCAATTTTTGCAATCGCCGCTCCGGAGCGGCGGCAATCGCCGCTTCCGGCGTATGGGTTGCGCCAGCCCTTGAGGCTGCGCCGCCTATACGGGCTGTGCCCGATCCGGCGGACGGGGCAGCCGGGGCCAGCGCCGCTTGTCCGGCAATGGCGCCTGCGGCTGCGGCCTCCTCCGCTCCGCCCGGCTCAACCGAAGCGCCGGCAGCACCGGGCTTGCCGGATGCGCGGCCGCGCAAATGCAGCGGTTTCGGCCCGGTCAGCACCGATGCCGGCGCGCCCTGCAGCATGGCGGTCAAGCGCGAGAAACCGACCGTCATTTGCTTGTAATAGGTCATAAATTTGCCGACATTGGAGATAAGCTGCGTCACAAACGTTAAATAATAGACGAACAGCGACAAGTCGCCGACGGTGAACGAGCCGCCGCGCATTTTGTAGCCGGCCAGCAGCAGAATGAGACCGGTGCCCAGATTGACGGAGTTGGTGAATACCGAGGTGAGCGCTTCGCCCATCAGCCTGTCCTTCACCATCGTGCGGCGGCGCTCTTCGTTCAGCCGCTTGAACCGCTCGATGACCCGCTTCTCCGCTCCCGCAACCTGAATCGCCGTCACGTTCGCGAACATTTCGCTGATCGCGCCCGTTACTTTAGCCGTCGATTCGCGGCTAGCCGCCCGGTATTTCTGCAGCCGCGCCGTCGCGATTTGCGCCGAAGCGACGACAACGATCAGCGGCACGAACACGAGCAGCGTCATCTGCGCGTCGATCCGGATTAAAATATAGCTTGCCGCCGCCGCAAACCCGAGCATGCCGAGCACGTCGACCGACCAGCTAACCGCTTCTTCGGTCTGGTCCACATCGTCGCGGAACTGGCTGATCGCCTCCCCCGGCGAACACGGAATCGCCCGCGCTCCGGGCTCCTTCAGCACATGCTCCAGCATATTGCGCCGCAGCAGCATGCTGATCCGAAACCGAGCATGAACGTCCGTCATAAAGCCGACTACGATCAGCATGACCCGGCCGAGCGCGGCGCCGACAAGCAGCGCGATAATGCTCCACGTGCCGTATTTTACCGGAGCGCTGCCTTCCAGCTGGTCGAAAAAAGCTTTCGTCACGAGTCCGGGCACAAGCGGCGCCATATGAATCAATGTCCAGGCCAGCATATTCGCCGCATACAGCCCCGGCCGGTACATAATGAGCCGCTTCATAAACGAAAACGTACTCATGCCATCACCTCCTCCAGCCCGACGCTGAGCATCCGGCTGAATCGCGATTCGGGATTGCGCGCCAGTTCCTCGCGCCCGCCCTCTTCCGCCACCCGGCCGTCTTCCAATATTAAAATGCGGTCCGCCCGCTGCACCGTCGCCAGCCGGTGGGCGATCATAATGCAGGTGCGGCCCTTCAACAGCTTGCCGATCGCCTCTTCAATCCGCTGTTCGGTCAGCGGATCCAGGCGGGAGGAAGCTTCATCCAGGATGACAAGAGCGGGATCGGTCAAAAATACGCGCGCAAATGCAAGCAGCTGCGCTTCTCCGGCAGAGAGGCTGCCGCCCCCGGAGGCGAGGATCGTGTCCAGCCCTTCCGGCAGCGAAGCGTACCAGCCGGAAAGCCCCAAATCGTTCAGCACTTTAAGGATGCTTCGATCGGAAATCCCTTCCCCATACAGCGTCAAATTGTCGCGCACGGTTCCTTCGAGAATTTCGATGTTCTGCGTCACCAGCGCCACTTTGCTGCGCAGCTCGTGCAGCTTGCAGTCGCGGATATTGACGCCGCCGATGCGGATGCCCCCCTGCTGCGGATCGTAAAAGCGGAGCAGCAGCCTCGCCAGCGTCGTTTTGCCGCTGCCGGTCCTGCCGAGCAGACCCAGCGTCTGTCCCGCTTCCAGCCGGTAGCTTAAGTCTTGAACGATCGGCTTGTCATCGTAGCCGAAGGTCATCCCTTCAAACTCCACCGAGGCCGGGCCTTCCGGGATCGGTGCGCCCGGACCGTCCTTTATCGCCGATTGTACCGCAAACAGCTCGCGGATACGGGTTAAGCTGGCGTCCGCCTTCTGGAAATCTTCCAGCTGCGTGCGGATTTTTTCGATCGGCTGCGCGAGCAGTTCGGTATAATAGAAGATCAGATAGATGGTGCCCATCGTGAGCGAACCTTTTTTCCACAGGTAGGCGGTAATGGCGAACGCCGCCGCATTGCCCAGCGCAAAGACGATGATGGTTGTGATCCAGATCGATCCGAAGCCGAGAAAAGCTTTGATGCGGATCGGCAGCATGCGACGCAAGAAGCCGTAGAAGCGTTCCATCACATAACCGGCCGCGCCGTTCGCCCGCGTATCTTCCGTCCCTTCCAGATGTTCGCCGATAAAGCCGTAAAATTCGGCGTTCGACTGGCGCCACCGCCCCCATACGGGCACGCTGAACCGGCGTATGTACTGGATGATGAACATGGCAAACACAACAAACAGCGTCATCGCCGCGCCGACGAGCACATTTTCCCGGAACAACAGGATGAGGATTCCGAGCATCAGCAGCAGATTGCCCGCCATATTGAGCAGGAAGCCGGAAAAAAAGTTCGCCAGATTGTTTACGTCGCCATCCACCCGTTCGATAATGGAGCCGGATGTCTGCGTCTTATGAAAGCTCATGTCGAGCTTCAAACAGTGCTCCGCCAGCTCCCCGCGCAGCCGGTTCGTAACGGTCCAACCCAAATTTTCGCCGACGTAAGCCGCTGCGACCGATACCGCCTGCTGCAGCAGCGAAAAGCCGATAAATATTCCAGCCGCGTAATAGAGCGGCTCCAGAGCGCCTTCAGATTGCGCATGATCGATAAAAAACCGGATGATTTGCGGATTGACAAGCTGCAGCCCGATCAGGACGAACAGGAGTATGGCAAGCGTGATCAGCGAACCGCGCTGCGGCAGCAAGTAGCGGCCCAAAATGTCGCCGTATTGGCGGAACGAGTTTCGCTTCCGTTTTGGTTCCATTTCCTTTTTCTACCTCCTCATACTTTGTACTTTATCTGAAAGCAAAAGCTGCGGTCAACGGAGTTATCAGAAATCGTGTTGCCCGAAATTCCAAAGGCATGTAGGAATGATTCAATTCGACAGGATGTTATTTAATTTCTCACGAGCCTCTATTCTATAAATCTAAAAATATTTTTGTCAGCTTTATTGACATCCGAAGGGAATGTGTATTACCCTTAAAACAAGGTTGTATACAATGTGATGAACTTTTCAAAGGTTGTGTCATTAAGCCGGGCGTGCGCAACTTATCAGGTCACAATATGCGAATGAATCGAACGCAAAAGAGAGAAGGAACATCGCGATGTCACAAGCAAACGAAGCCGAAATTTATAGAGAAATCAAGCAGGCGATCATTGAGCAGAAGCTTCGCCCCAATATGCAGCTGGTTGAAGACGTTATTGCCGAATCGTTTGGAGTCAGCCGCACGCCGGTCCGCAATGTGCTGCGCAGACTGGCGCTTGAAAAATTGGTCAAGGTCATTCCTTACAAAGGAACGTTCGTTTCGTGCCCGACGGTTGAGGAAGCGAAGGAAGTATTCGAGATGCGCCGGGTGCTTGAGGCTTCCGCGATCCGCAAGCTGTGCCACCGCCTGACGGACGAGCAGTTTCAACAGCTGAAGCAGTTGCTGGAAGAAGAGCACAAGATTCACATTCAAGGGGATATGTTCGGATCATTGCGCATCACGGGCGACTTCCACTTGAAAATCGCCGAAATGGCCGGAAACTTCTATTATTACCGCTTTTTGGAGGAACTCGTTTCTCTGACGTATGTTATTATCGCTTTCTACGGCAAGAGACAGACGTCGTTCTGTCATGATCATGAACAAATTTTACTGGCCATTAAGCAGGGGGACGAGCATCTGGCCGAGCAGCTAATCGTTGAGCATCTGAAGCAGATTGAAACCGATCTGGATTTTGACGACGAGCATGCCAATCCGATGAACTTATCCGACATTTTCAAATCCCGAGTCGAATATGAAAGGAGCTGATTTTTTTATCCTAGATTGTATACAATCTAGTGCTTCACATATTATGCAATGTTGGTTTGTCTAGAGGAAAAACTGTTTTTTGTTCATCGTGTAAGATGTTTAAATTTATTTTTGTTACATTTTATAAATGAAAAAGAAATGCTTATTCTTTATACTAAGGCTATTCAAGGAAGTTTTCTTTACAAGAAATGTTAGTTTATTATGAGGGGTGGAGTATTTAAAATGGAGTCGACAAATCATGCTATATCTCTGACCAATGAAGATTTAGCTCCTGTCAAACCGCAAGAACGAAACTGGAAAGCGATGAACTTCGCTTCGATCTGGATGGGGTGCATTCATAACATCCCGACTTATGCGACGGTAGGCGGATTGATTGCGATCGGGATGTCTCCTTGGCAGGTGCTGGCGGTAATTCTGATTGCATCGCTCATTTTGTATGTCGCGCTTGCCTTGAACGGTCACGCGGGAGCAAAATACGGCATTCCGTTTCCGGTCTTTATCCGTTCTTCTTTCGGCGTCGTCGGCGCAAACGCTCCTGCGCTCCTGCGCGGTTTCGTCGCGATTATGTGGTTCGGCATTCAGACGTTTGCCGGCAGCACGGCGCTGAACATCTTGCTGATGAATTTGTGGGACGGCTGGGGAACGCTTGGAGGAGATTGGAACTTACTCGGTCTTCATTTGCCCGGACTGATTTCATTCCTGCTGTTTTGGGTTTTGAACATTCTGGTGCTGCATCATGGCATGGAATCGATCAAGAAGTTTGAAGTTTGGGCAGGGCCGCTCGTTTATCTGATCTTTGGCGGCATGGTTTGGTGGGCGATCGACATCGCCGGAGGTCTAGGACCGATCTATGCCCAATCGAGCAAAATTGCATCCGGCGACATTTTCTGGGTTTTCACGGGAGCGGTCACCGGCATTATCGGCATTTGGGCGACCTTGATTTTGAATATTCCCGATTTTACCCGTTTTGCAAAATCGCAGAAAGAACAGGTTAAAGGGCAATTTTGGGGCTTGCCGGGAACGTTTGCGCTGTTCGCATTCGCCAGCATTACCGTTACTTCCGGATCCCAGGTGGCGTTTGGCGAGCCGATCTGGGATGTGGTCGAAGTTTTGCAGCATTTTGATCATCCGTTTGTCATTGCCATTTCCGTCATTACGCTTTGTGTGGCGACGATTTCGGTCAACGTGGCGGCCAACATTGTTTCGCCGGCCTACGACTTGGCGAATCTGTTCCCGAAATGGATCACCTTTAAACGCGGGGCCTATATTTCCGCAATCCTGGCATTACTGACCGTACCGTGGAAGCTGATGGAGCAGGCGAGCAGCATTTTCGCTTTCCTGGGAACGATCGGCGGAGCGCTCGGACCGGTAGCCGGGGTTATGTTTGCCGATTATTTCATCATCCGCAAACGCACCCTGGTCGTCGAAGACCTGTATAAAATGAATGGTATTTATTCCTACTACAAAGGATATAACTACCGCGCTTTTGTGGCGACGATCATCGGGGCATTCATCTCGTTGATTGGACAATTCGTGCCGGAAGTCAAATTTTTATATGATATTTCCTGGTTTGTCGGAGTTATCGCGGCCTTTGTTATTTACACGGCCCTCATGAAATTGCATCCGCCGGCAGCGGAAGTGACAGAGGACAGCAAAGCCGTCTTCAGTGGAAAGGCGGGTTAAGGCGAACGGATTGGAAGGCTGCGATTTGGTTATATAAAGGGGGAGCGTCGTCCTGGAGGACGGCGCGAAACTCTTTGATATCGGCATTCGAAACGGGATCATCGCAGAGCTAGATATTTTTCAATTCAATTGCTTCTGTATTTCCATTCCATTGAACCTGCATCTTAACCACAGAGTTTTTGTCAGCCAATGCGCCATTACCTCCAGAATTTCCCAAATGATAAATCTCATCTTGTGAAGCTGGACTAGACAAAGTACCACTTCCATCTCCTCCACCTTCTGTATCGTAAGCATATCTTAAATCACCCGTCGGTTTTGATTGCTTGCCAATATACTTTAAAAACAATTTCGTAGTGTGATTTTCATCATTTTTGAATTTGTATACGATATAAGTTGCTGCCCAATGATCGGAATGCCCCTTATTTTCATAGATAAATTCTATATTTTCTGCTTTTGCTAAGCCTTCAATATCATTTTTCTCCATACCTGAATAAACATTGCTATTCGCTTTACACCCGCTAAGTACAAGAAAAAGACACAACAAAAGAGTTCCGATGATACGATTCATTTTCACCACTCCTCTCGTTAATTACAGTAGAACACAATTGAGCTATCGTTCCTATTACTTCTTAACAGCAACTTCTTTTTTTCTTCTCTTTGGTTTATCGTTTGATATGCTTGGAATTGTGAGTCCCTTCCTCTAGATCCAGTATATTCTATTTACCTTTAAATCGGGTATTTAAAAAAGATGAACACTGTCTGCGCTAACTCCGGAGGCAGTATGTTCTGTGCGTAGTCACCGAGAAAAATGATGAACATCAGCCTATGAAGCGGTTTGCCTGGATTTCGGATGAAAATCTCCGTGGGAATCCCCAGCACAATCCACATATTCATCTGCGATCAGTTCCAGTTACCGCAATAGTTAGGTCGGCAGCACAGCCTTTGAGTATACCAGCTTGTACAAATTTGCAGCAACTGCGGTCAGACAAGCTCATAAGCGCTTATAATTTATGATCATGTTGTCCGCCCTACAGCTGAACGCGGTGTGACTTGTTTGGACGAATCTATGAAAAATAACCATAACCATTATTCTTTACTACGCTGATAGAGTGCAGCAAAGTGATTTGTGTCGAATCATGAGACATTTTTGTCCCTCCCGCCAGTTTGCCATTACAGCGCTTGTTCAGCAAGCCGGTTGGCCGCCGTCAGCGCGGTGATGCCTTCGTCCTTCGCCATGCGGAATAAGTTCAGCAGCATCGGCTGGACGGCCTCCACGCTGCTTCGCAATTCCTCTTCCTTTCCGCCATCGAGTTCTCCCGCCGTTATGATGATCCCGCCGGCATTAATGACATAATCCGGGACGTACAAAATATTTCTTTCCTGCAGCAGGTCGGCATGACGCTCCAGGCCAAGCTGATTGTTGGCGGCGCCGGCCACGACCGCGCAGCACAGCTTCGGAATGGTCCGATCATTCAAAATGCCCCCAAGCGCGCACGGAGCAAATACATCGCAAGCTTGCATCCATATACGGTCCGGCGGCACCTGCTGCGCTCCGAATATGCGAACCGCTGCCGCCGCAGCTTCTTTGTTCAGATCGGAAATAAACAGCTTGGCCCCCGCTTCGTGCAAGTAACTGCACAGCCGCCAGCCCACTTTGCCGAGCCCCTGCACGGCGACCGTTAACCCGCCGACTCCGTCGCATCCAAGCCGATGTTTAACGGCTGCTTTAATGCCAAGATACACCCCGTAAGCGGTCATCTCCGCCGTAAAATCACCTTTAGCCATGATCGACCCGCTCGTATCCGTTACATGACGGGTTTCCAGCCGGATCACATCCATATCGCTCACGGTCGTTCCCATATCCAGTCCGGTGATATAGCGTCCGTTTAGTCCTTCGATAAAACGTCCCAGCGCATGAAATTTATCCGGATTTTTATCGGTTGCGGGGCTGCCCCAAATAACTGCTTTGCCCCCGCCGTACTTCAATCCGTATACCGCTGCTTTATAAGTCATGCCCCGGGCAAGCCGCAGCGCATCGGCGATCATTTCGTCTTCCGACATGTAAGCCCGCATCCGGCAGCCTCCCAGCGCCGGGCCGGCTTTCGTGCTGTGAATGGCTACCACCGCTTTCAGACCGCTTTCTCTGTCATGGCAAAAGACGACTTGCTCAAATCCGAGATCAATTATTTCCCGGAAAATATTCATGCCTTCCCCTCCTTAGCCTGCTGTCAGCCGCAGATCGTAAGCAGCGGCGGCACAAGCACAGACTATATTATATGCCGCAGGCAAGGGGCATATGTTTCTGCCGGGCAGCCGTCTATGCCGGAGGCAGGGTGCACCTGTCACTCCCGGTCAGAGGCCTGGAGCGTCTTGTTTCCGATTGCAGACGATTGCGTACGGTTCCCTTTCCAGCGCGCAGTCTTTATCGAGCAGGAGTTCTGGGGCTGATCTGCCTCGCTGCCGACGGTGCGGACACGACCAATCGGCGTATCCACTTACCGGGGGCATTCGCACATTTGCGGCATGCGCCCAAACATTGCCGTCTCCCTCCCCGTATGATATGGCATACCAAACGAAAGGGGCAATGAAACATGTCATACGTTGGCGGAGCCGGCACGGGTTGCGGAACACCTTGTTATGGCGGTTTTACAAGCATTGGAGCCATTTTGGTTCTGTTTATCCTGCTGGTTATCATTACCAAAGCGTTCCTGTTCTGTTAAGAACGCAAACGAAAGATTTTTCATATAGCACTTGAGAGATTGCAAATCCGAAATAACGGATCGGAAAAGAGCCTCACCCTTCCAGCGCTCCTTGGAAGGGTGAGGCTCCCGCTCACAAACGCAGATTCGTTACAAATATGCAAATTCTATTCGAATCAATCGCTCTATTCAAGCTTATTCTCCTTATCTGCGCCTATTAAACAGACAAAAAACAAAGAACCGTCATGTAAACTGGCCTTTGCTCCGCCTTTCATGCACATCTTGATTTTTTGTCTCTATTAAATCCACAAAAATCGCCTCTGTTTCCGACAAATAATAGCAGGCAGTTCCAGAGCTGATCCGTCATTTTAGGCTATTAGCCGTCATTTTACCGCTATATTTTAACAAATCGTCCCAAAGCCCGCACTGTTTCCGTCATCAGATTAATCTGTTTTTTGCACGAAATTAACCTTAATTCGACAAATCGAGATCGATAAATTGCTTTATGAATCGACTGAAGCAATTGTCTTTCATCGCAGCGCGGCGATATGCAGCTGCCGCCTCATCTGAATAGCGGCCAGAAAGCTGTAAATCATGCCAAGCGACAATATGGAGGGGAAGAAGAGCGTGATCATGCCGAGCATAAGCGTCTGGTAAAACATCATGACAGGATCGATCCAGGCGCTGACGCGTCCCATTTTGGACGACTCCACCAGCTGCGGCAGCCAGCCGCCGAGCGCCATATTGACCGGTGCCATAATAATACCGGCAAGCAGCACAACAGCCAAATACAGCCATGCATGATTTACGATTCCGAGCAAAGCGGTCAACAAGCCGCACAGCAGCATGCCGTACATAATGACATTGTGGAACTTAAACCGCTGTACAAGCGCGGACCCGATTACGCTGCCGAGCAGAAAGCCGATGCCAAGAAAGAGAGTAAACAGCGACACATAAGTCTCGTAATGGCCCTCCGCAAGCTTATATTTCATTGTAAAAAGAGGGAGGACCGCAAAGCCGCAGCCGTCGATGCCCACCGCCCCCGTAATACCGACCGCCGTATAGGTTAATGCGCCAAGACTGGTTCCGAACAGCGTAAATACGCCGAACAGCATTTGATTAATTCCCGATGCCTGCACATACTGCTCTTTGCTCAATACACCCTGTATCAGGGCGCTTTCCGCCGGTGCGAAAAACTTGGCCACAGCGCTGCGCAGAAACAAAATGAGGAAGACGAGCAATGTGGGAGCGGAATAAACCATCTCGGCCATCGAAGCATAACCGGGCTGGCCCGAGAACCGGTCCAGCAAATAGAACGCAAACACCATCGTGCCGATGGTCGAGCCAAGCTGGGAAAAAATGAATTTAGTTACTAAATGCAAAAAAAATCATCCGAAACCAAACTATAATTGGTTTTGGGTGATTTATATAGGTTTAATTTATGCAAACACTTTCACCTCCGCGGCATCAAAAAAGCCTGCCGGAGCGGCCTCGGAATGTTCCGGAGCGCCCTGACAGGCTTTGGTGCTGCGCGCTTCTTAATAAGCCAGCGCGAACAGACCGTTAATGTGCGAAAGATAACGCATGTTGCTCGCTTCTTTCATCAGCGTAGCCGGCAGACCTTTCAGGCGGGTTTGGTTGCCGCCGATCATGCCGATTGCGTCTTTGCGGCCGAGGCTGCCGAGCGTACCGGAGAATACCGGCGTAAACTCTTCCAGCTTCGTGCCGTTGAAGTACGCGAACAGATTGTAACCGATCGTCTCGCCCATTTGCCAAGCGAGCTGTGCCGTCGGCGGGAACGGACGTCCGGCTTCCTCATTCATAACAACGGCGCTGTCGCCGGCAATGAACACGTCGCTATGCGAGGTTGACTGCAGCACGTCGGTAACGGTCGCGCGGCCGCGGTTCACTTCGATGCCGCAGTTTGCAACAACGGAGTTACCTTGAACGCCGCCGGTCCAAACGAGCGTATTCGTTTCGATCGTGCTTCCGTCCTTGAGCGATACGGTTGCACCGTTCATTTCGGTAATCGGCAGTCCCGTTTTGAACTGAACGCCGCGTTTTTCCAGGGACGATTGGGCGCGCTCAACGAGCTCCGCCGGGAAGCCCGCCAGAATGCTTGGAGCCGCTTCGACACAGTAGATGGAAATGTCTTCGAAATCGACGCCGTATTTACGGCACAGACCCGGAAGCATGTCGGCAAATTCGCCGACGAGCTCGATGCCGGTCAGACCGCCGCCGCCCACGACAAACGTGGCGTCCGCTTTGTTTTTGGACTTCGCATATTTGACGACCGACTCTTCAACATGCGCGCGGATTTTGTTCGCATCGTCCACGGATTTGAGGGTAAAGCTGTACTCCTGCAGGCCCGGGATGCCGAAGAAAGCTGTTTCGCTGCCCAGTGCGATGACAAGCGCGTCGTACGTCAGCGTCGTGCCGCTTGCCAGCTTCACTTGCTTCGAATCCGGCGAGATTTCTTGAACCGTTCCGATTTTCAGATCGATATCTTTGCCTTTCAGCAGCTTGTCCAAAGGGAGCGCTACAGCCTTCTCGGACAAATTGCCGACAGCCAAACGGTGCAGCTCGGTAATAATTTGGTGCGATTGGTAACGGTTGACGACCGTAATCGTCGCATCTTGTGCCGACAAATGTTGGCGGGCCGTCAGCGCAGTCAGAAGACCGCCGTAGCCGCCGCCCAGAATCAGAATTTGCTTCGCCATGACTATTCCTCCGTTCTACTTATTTTGCTTTTCGCCGAGCGCTTCCAGGAAAGCCTGCGTAAAGCGCAACGATTTTTGTACATTCGGGTCTTTCAGAAGTTTGAGCAGTCCGAACAGACCGATGGTGTTCGTTTCCGTTTGAGCCTTGTCGCCCGCTTCAATCGCCGCTTGCGCGACGCCTTTCGTTTTTTCTACCAGCGGCTTGACGACTTCGCCGATACCACCCGCAAAATCGTTGATCAAAACTTTGTCCGTCGCCAGGGATTTCGCAACGTCGTAAGAGTTGGTGAGCAGCGTCACCATTTCAGCAAGCTTCGGCAGGTTATCGACCAGCACCGTCAGCGACTGCTGAACTTCCGGTTTCATCAGTTGATCGAGAATATCCTTCTGTACAGCCGGAGTTTCGGTAGCCACGGAAGTAGCCGTTTGTTGATTGTTAGACATAGTAAAAACTTCCTCCTTTGCTCTGGGATAATCTGTTCCGCCCCCTGAAAACTTGACCGCCGTTCAATCATTTGCAAATGATCTTCACGCGGTAGGGTAGAGGGCATCATTCCTTGTCGGCAAAGGATTGTTACAAATTTCACATAAACGGAAGAACAAGTTTGTATACCCGTAACTCCGCTTGATCTCATTTATAACGACCAAATGCGACAGGAGGGATGTCTTCAGTAACGATTACCCGGTACGAATTACGGCCAGGCACGGCACGGAACCTTCTATCGACCATTTTACAACTTGTCGCCGAGAACTGCAAAACAAAAATGTCGGAAAATCGACTTTTTTGTGCAAAAGAATACAGAAGCAAGCGGAAGCGGGCTCCGCCACAAGGCTTCATCCTCTTCCGCTCATTGTTATTATATCCAGCTTTCGATATCTTCTTCATCAATATCGTCTTCCGGAAGCGGCTTGCGCGATTCTTCCGGCGCCGCCGGCGGAGCCGTCTCTATCGCTGCTTCCGACCGGGCGACAGCCGGCTGAACGGCTTCTTCCGTCTCACCGGCAACCGTCCGGGCGGCCGCTTCCTCCTGTGCGGCAATCTGCAGTGCAGCTGCTGCCGCAGGCTGCGCGGCTGCCGCCGTCTCCAGCGGGGCCAGCACAGCGCCCGCCGCAAGCCCGCTCCGGTCGGCCGGAATCAACTGCTGCAGGTTGCGCACGCCGAACTGACGCACTTCATTTTCAATCAAATACCGGATCGAGTCCATCAGATTGGACTGGCTGTTAATCCAGTCCATCACCTCAGGCGCTTCATTCTTCTTCGTCTTCAGGCTGATGTTCTCGCCCGGCTGCTTGTTTCGTTTCATTTCGTTTCACCCCGATCGGACGGCGCGAGGGCGCCGTTATTTCGGCCGCCCGTCCTTACACGGCTTGCATGTTTTTGCTCTTCAGCTTTTCGAAAATTTTGCCGTGGACGAAAGCGTCCAGCCCTTCCGCATTCATCGTGACCGCATATTCGGCCGGAATGTACAGAAGCTTGATTTCGCGCTCGTCGCACAGCTCCTTCAGCATTGGGTAGAGCTGCGTGCGCATCAGAATACTGCCGCCGCCGTAGACGCAAATGATGTCGATTTCGTTGCGCGCCTTCGTCAGCTGCTTGCGGATGTTCTGCACGATATGCCGGGCTTGGCCCTCCAGCGGGCGGTTCAGCGTCTTAATGGCGCGTCCGTGGTATTTGTGGCCCGGGTTTTTGATGACGTCGCTGTAAAACTGGCGCGGGCTGTCCGGCAGATGGATGATCCGGTTAAAATCGTCCAGCGCTTCTTCGATCGCATAGCCTGCGCCGTGATGGCTGCCGTGCACGAACTGGCGCAGGAACTTGTTCCCTTCCGTGATCGGATATTCGGTCGATCCGTCGCCGATATCGGTATGCAGAATGCGCTTATCCTTGAAATAAGCGCCGGTAAAATCTTTTTCGAGCCCGTACGTTTCGACGAATTCGGCGAAAATATCCCCTTCGCGCCAATGCCCTTCGGAGTTTTTTTGCAGGGCGAACGTGACCGGCGTCGCTTCCGGGATGACTTTCACATATTCGAAGACGATGTTGACCGCAACGCGGGTTTTGTTCAGGTGAACCGTCACATGATGCGTGCCGGCCGTGAATTTGGACTCGAATTTGGCCGCCGACTCATCGGTATGCTGCGTCACCGGCAAGCACGTGGCCATATCCGCCCGAACTTCGACTTTCTCCGGAATTTGCTTGTTTTCCTCATACGACTTTTGCACCGCAACCGCCGCGATTTGCGCCAGCGTGTTGACGATCGGCAGGTCCAATTCACTCTTCTGATCGATGCCGATCTGCATATTGTCCAGCAGCTCGCCGCTCACCAGCGCGAACTTGCCGATATAATACATACCCGGCTTCGCCGAGGGCGAATCGATCGTTACGATCAGCTGCTCATGAAGGTTGCGGATGAAGCTCTCCGGAGACAAATCCTCGCTCCACGGCAGCTTGTCCACCTGGCAGTATACATTGGGCTGACGGATCAGCTTTCCATCCACGATGATATCGTGCTCGCTGTTTCCATTATCGTTCCCTATCAGAAAATGATACGACATAAACATGTTCCTCCCTTTTGGTTAACTTGGCATCGGTTCATTCAGTAACACCAGGCAGCACCAACGGTTAAAATTGGTATTACTTCGGAATACTTCAAGCGGCAGACACAAAATGGCCAATCGGCTTCTCTGCTTCCCATGCTGCATTCGTTGGCGAAGACGGCCTTAACCGGGTCTAATATGTACTGCGGCCGCATCATGACGCTTATCGTAGGCGGGAAACGGATCGATTGACAATCGTGTTACTCTATATGATTTCGCGCGGTTCTCTCTATTTCCTGCCTCTGCCAAAGAAAATCTTCCCCATTTGGGCTGGAAAATGATCCCGTCTCCGGTTCGGAACATGTAGAAAGCATTGTTACGGCTACGCCTTATTGTTGTTCAGCTTTGCGGCTTCTTTCGGTGCGCCTTGCACGGCAAGCACCCCGCTGGCCATAAAGACAAGCAGCGAAGCTCCCATACTAACCGCCGTCATCAGGCCAACGGCCGCGAACCCGTTAAACAACGCATACAAGAGGCCCGCCACCCAGGCTCCTGCGGTCGTCGCGCCGTACATGACGGAATTCGCGAGACTGGAAATCGTGCCCCGAACGGCCGGATTCAAGGAGATCAGCATCCCCATCATGAGCGGAAAGATCGTGCCGAGAACGGCAAAAATGATCAAGTAAACGGCTGCGACGGCCGCAAGCGCAGGAAGATGGGGCAGGACGAGAAAACATACGATCAGCAGCAGAATGGCACCGGCCATCGTATTGAAACGGTTGAATTTGTTGATTATTGCTGCGCTCCCAAAACTGCCGACCAAATTGCCGAGCCCCAAAAATACGATCACGCCGCCCACTGCGCCGACCGAGATGCCGAACCGGTCTGTCAGCCACTTCCCGATAAACGTGAAAGCGGCAAAATTGCCGAACTGAAATAAAAAATAAGCGAGAAAAGCCCCGCGAGCGGTTCCGCTCTTTATTAACGGCACGTATCTTCCGAACAAGGAAGATGGCGCACCCGCGTCTTGGGCCGGTTTCAATTCGGGCACGATAAAAGCGATCAGCAGCGCCAGCAAGAGCGAGCCGGCTCCAATCACAAAGAACGGATAGGACCAGTTCGTGACCGCCAGCCAGCTGCCGATCGGTACGCCGAGCGCCTGCGAGACGGCAAGCCCGGCCGTTGTTATGCCGAACGCCTTCGCGATTTTATTCGGAGGAAACAGCGCCGGAATGGCGGCCCACACTTGGGGAGAAGCGAACGCCGCGCTGACGCCCGCCAAAAAGCGAAACAGAAACATCGTCCAAAAGCTGGTCGCAAAGCCGCACAATATGGTGGCGGCCGAAAAGCAGACCATGCCGGCGATCATCACTTTTTTTCGGTCCCATCCGTCGGAAAGCGGTCCGGCAATAAGCGCAAACAGGGCATAGCCGAGTGCGTATGCGCCCATCATCCAGCCGGAAAGCTCCGTTGAAATGTGAAACTGCTTCTGCAGCGTTGGAATAAGCGGGGAAATCAAAAACGTGTCGGTGCCGACGACAAACATAATCAGAAAAAATAAAGCGAGCCTTTTATTCATTGCGTGTAACACTCCTCTTCTTAGATTTTAGTTTATAGTTTTGTAATTCAATAACTATTGAACTAAAGATCAAAAAAATCCGGACTTCACAGCGTATCGAGAAATCCGGGCAAATATTGATGAAAGGTCTCTTTGTTAATGCTCATATATTTCGTTTGCGCTTCCTTGCGTACATTGATTAACCGGGCCTCCCTTAATGTACGAAAATGATAGGAAGTGTTCGATTTCGAAGCTTCGCAAAGATGGCCTACTTCTCCGCAATTCATTTCCTTCGCATTGGAATGCAGCGTCCGGACGATTTCCAGTCGGGTCGGATCCGCCAGCGCTTTAAAAATTTTCACTCTTTGCTCCATATCGAGCACACTGTTAGTAGTCATACAACTATTGTACTATGAGTTCTCCGCAGCTGTAAACCGCCTGATGCCGGCTCGTTAGCAGCGGGATGTCCCGACGCTCCTTAAAGCTCTGATCAGGATCCAAGCTCTTTGCAAATCGTTTCGCTCAGCAAACGCGCCCCCTGCATTACAATCGGCACGCCGCCGCCGGGATGAACCGACGCTCCTACCGCGTACAGCCTTTCCACGCCAAGCGGCTTGACCTGCGGCCGGAATGCACCGATCTGCGTCAAAATAGGCGCGATGCCGAAGCTTCCTCCCAGGTACTGCCCTTGCCGCGCCGCATCGCGCGGCGTCCGCACCTTCTGCCACCGGATCGCCTGCTTCAGCCCGGGAAACAGGATGCGCTCGGCTTTGTCCAGCACCCGGCTGACGACCGCTTCGCCCGCCATATCCCAGTCGATCTCCTCCGACGCCGGTACGGGCACCCGCACATACAGCACGCTTTTGCCTTCAGGCGCCGCTGCGCTGTCAATCGCAGCCGGATTGAACACGTAAAATGTCGGATCAACGGATAAACGGCCCATCTGGAACAGATCCGCCATATGATAATCCATCGATTCGGGGAAAAAGAACTGATGAGCGCCCACGCCTTCCCACCGCTTGTCCACCCCCAGGTAGATGAGCAGAGTGCCCGACGACGGACGGAACTTTTTCTTTTTGCGGCCGCGCCATCCTTGCAAAATACCGTCCAGCATCGGATAATCGCCGTTAAAGACGACTGCATCGCATAAAGCGGCTTCGCCTGCGACCGTAACCCCTTTGCAAACTCCCTTCTCCACATGAATGGCGGTGACGGGAGCGGAACATCGGATTGTAACGCCGCTGTCGCGGCACGCTTGTTCCAGCACATCGGCGAGGTGGCGGAACCCGCCTTTGATATACCAGATGCCGTGCCGGTGCTCGCTGTATGGAATGAGTCCGTACAGAGCGGGAGCTTTGCGGGGGGCGCCGCCAATATATAGAGACTGCAGCGAATAAGCGTCCTGCAGGCGGGGGTCGCGGAAATAAGAGGCTGTAAACGGTTTAAGTGCGCGGTAAGCGCGTGAACGAGCCAGAAAGGCCAAATTACGGAGCGTGAGGAAAGCTCTCTTCTTCACAAACGTGCGGGATAAAAAAGCTTCGTACCCGTAATCGAAAATCCGTTCCATATCGGCCATATACCGTCGGAAGTCCGATCCGCCGCCGCGATAGCACCTTTCGATCTCGGTCGCCTGCTTATCGGGATCCCGCCATTTGGTCCATTTGGTTCCGTCGGATTCGTATATGTCGTAGAGCGGATCGCATGGAAGCAGTTCCACCGCCTCGTCCGGAATGCCGGCCTGCCGCAAAATCTCCCGCAGCAGGTGCGGCAGCAGCACGATCGTCGGTCCTTGGTCAATGCTAAATTCCCCGTTGCTTTCACGGGCGATACAGCCGCCGACCTGAGATTCCTTCTCGTATAGGGTCACTTCATGCCCTTGCCTTCTCAGCAAAAGCGCCGTTACCAAACCGCCCACACCGGCACCAACGATTGTAATCTTCATCGCTGCGCACCGTTCGGGCCGACTGCATTCGTATGCATGGCTTATCGTCCCCCGCTCTATGTATTCCATTTACTGTTTCATCTGTTTCATCTGTTTCATCTATTTCAACTATTTCAACGCGCCGGTCTTACGTCCCTCTTTTTTAAAATATTAAATTCATTCAATGACGATGATCAACCACATCCGGTTTGGATGAAAAGGGAGGTTTGTTATACTATATGGGGTGTATAAGCTATATAGAGAGAAGAAATCATTGGATAAGGAGCGGTAAGTTTATGACACTAAAAGGTAAATCAGCCATTATTACCGGCGCGGGAAAAGGAATCGGCAAAGCGGCCGCCATCGCGCTTGCGAAGGAAGGCGTCAATCTGGGGCTGCTGGCACGCAGCGAATCGGATCTGGCCGCGCTGCAGCAGGAGCTGCAAAGCAGCTACGGAATTAAAGCGTACTATGCGACAGCGGATGTAGCGGATGCCGAGCAAGTGGGACAAGCGATCGCCTCGCTGACCGGGCAGCTTGGCGCTGTCGACATTTTGATCAATAATGCGGGCATCGCAACTTTCGGCACGCTGCTCGAAATGGACCCGGCCGAATGGGAGCGGATTGTCCGCGTCAACCTGATGGGTACATACTATGTGACGCGCGCAACGCTTCCTCACTTGCTGGAGCGCGGCGAAGGAAGCATTATTAACGTCTCCTCCACGGCAGGCGAGCGCGGCTTCGCGACCGGCTCCGCCTATAACGCGTCCAAATTCGGCGTGATGGGCCTGACCGAAGCGCTCATGCAGGAAGTGCGCAAGTCCAACATCCGCGTCACCGCGCTGACGCCAAGCACGACCGCAACCGATCTGGCCGTCAACGCCGGCCTCAAGATCGGGGACGAGGACCGCATGATGCAGCCGGAAGACGTCGCCGAGCTCATCGTATTCACCTTGAAGCTGCCGCAGCGCGTCCAGCTGAAAACGGCAGGCATTTGGACGACGAATCCGCAGTAAGGAGCATGCGGCCGACCGCCGTCATGCAGCGCTGTACCGCAGCGTGAAGCGTTTGATGGATAATCGAAAAAAGCGGGACATTTCGGACATCAAGTTGCCGGCCTGTCCAGCAAAAAATAACAAGGATGTGCCGGAGGCCGCTGCTGCGGATGCGGCGCATCCTTGTTTTACGATTCACGCAAACGGTTCAGCCCCCGGGCTAATTCGCAGTTTCAGGCGACTTTACGGCACTATCCGATTTAAAAGCTCAGTCCGCAATGCGCTGAGATTTGACTGCGCACACCATCCAGCCGCTTCAGATCCAGTCGCTTCAGATTCAGTCGCTTTAGATTCAGTCGCTTTAGATTCAGTCGCTTCAGGTCATACCCTCCGCCGAAACCAGACCTCACAACACTAGGTAACACTTTATATTGTTTTATAATTCTTTGTCTTCAATCAAAGAGTTACCAAGTAACACCATCCGTGATTTTCCCTTCCACGACGCGAAAATCCCGCCATTCCTCCGGCAGCAGCTTCCGATATCGGGGCTGCAAATACCGGTCGTCGACGAGTACAAGCAGACCGGTATCGCGCTCCGAGCGGATGAGCCGTCCGCCCGCCTGCAGCACTTTGTTCATGCCGGGGTATACATACGCATATTCAAACCCGTTTCTTCCCGCGCGCTCTTCGTAGTCCTTGATCAGATCGCGTTCGGCATTTATTTGCGGCAGCCCCACTCCTACCACGACAACACCGTTCAATCGGTCGCCCACCAGATCGATTCCTTCCGAGAACGCCCCGCCCATCACGGCAAATCCGATGACCGAGTCAGCCTTTTCCTCCGTTGCCCGGGCACAAGCGTCTCCCGCCTTGAACGAAGCGAGAAACGCATCGCGCTCCTCCTCCGTCATATCGGCCCTCTGAACGAGGATGCTTCCATGCGCAGCATTCCCAGGCGATTCCTCCGTCAGCATCCGGAACGACTCCGCGATAATGTTCATATAGGCATACGAAGGAAAAAAGACGAGGTAATTGCCCTTCCGCCGCTCCGTTACCACGCGCAGCAGCCGCGTCAGCGATGCGCCAGTCCGTTCGCGGTCGCTGTATCGGGTGGATAAAGGGGCGACCCAAACGTGCAGCTGCTCCCGTCCATAAGGAGACGGCACCGTCAGCGAACGGTCCTCCTCGGCGGCCCCGAGCGCGTCCATATAAAACGAGAGCGGCGCCAGCGTAGCGGAAAACAAAATGCGCGACCGGTAGCTTTTGGCGCTCTGCCGGATAAATTCGGACGGATCCAGACAGCGCAGCTTCACGGAAACCGCCTGTCCGGCAACCTCCGTCAACGTTACGTACCGCTCGTCGTACATCGCGCCGACCGAGATGAAATGCTGCACCGCAAAATACGTCTCCAGCAGCAGCTCTTCGGCCACGCCTCCTCCGCGCGCCGCCAGCTCCCGCTCCGCTTCGGAGGCGAAAGCCTCCGCCAGCGCGAGCAGCTCAAGCGGCGCCTCGGACTCCGCCGAAACGCCGCCGGCGCTTTGTTTGCGCAGCGCGATAAAGCGGGCATTCACCGCCTTCGCCGCCGAGGCCAAAGCGGGATTGGCCGATTTGTACGCCCGCTGCAATTCGAGAAAAGCGGCTTTGTCCAGCCCCGCCGACACCATTTCCCTTGCCCGGTCGGGCAGGTTGTGAGCCTCATCGACGAGCAGAGCCGTCTTTTTCCGGTGCTCGTCCCGCATCCGTTTGAGCGAGACGCGCGGATCGAAGGCGTAATTATAGTCGCCGACAACGGCGTCGGCAGCGTAAGCGGCATCAATCGAATATTCAAACGGGCATACCCGATGCTTGCGGGCGTAGCGTTCCACGACGTCGCGGGACATTAACGTTTCATTCCCGAGCAAATCGAGCAGCGCTTCGTTGATCCGGTCGTAATATCCGTCCGCAAACTCGCAGTCCTCCTTGCGGCAGCTGACCGTTTCGCGGAAACAGATTTTTTCCTTGGCCGTAATCGTAACCGCATGCAGCTTCAGCCCGCGCGACGCCATCCGTCCGAGCGCATCCTCCGCAGCCGCCCGGGTCGTCGTGCGCGCAGTAGCATAAAAAATTCGCTCCAGCAGTCCGGCCCCGATCGCCTTGACGGCGGGGAACAGCGTCGACATCGTCTTGCCGATGCCGGTCGGCGCTTTGGCGAACAGCCCTTCTCCCCGTTCGATGGAACGGTAGACGGCGGCCGCCAGCTTTCGCTGCCCTTCGCGGTAGGCGTCGAACGGAAACGGCAGCTCGCGGATGCTCCGGTCCCTTTCCGCCTTATGCCGCAGCATCAACCGGGTGTACGGCGCATACCGCGCTAGCATGTCCGCAACGAGACATTCCAGTTCGCCGAACGCCATCTCCCTGCGAAACCGCTTCGCCTCTCCCGTGTTCACCTGTACATACGTCAGCTGAACGGTGATCATCAAGCCCGCATCGTTTAACTCGCAATGCCCCGGCGTGAGACGGGTCAACATATACATGTACGCGTAGCAGCATGCCTGCCCCCAATGAACGGGATACGTGTTCTCCTCGATTCGGCCGAGCTCAGATGCCGTCGACTTGATTTCGTCGATCACTGTCCGCCCATTTTCTGTGAGCAGACCGTCGCACCGTCCTTCAAGCGCAAACAGCAGATCACCGCCGAAAGGTATTTCCGCTTTGAGCAGGACCTCTTTTTCATCATGCTCGCCATAACTCTTCTGGATTTCCTGATGGGCTTTCGTACCCGCCGTAAGCGTGCCGGACGTCCGGAATCCGGACTCGATGCTGCCGCTGCGGTACGCATATTCCGCAAGCGTTCGAACGGCGATCTGTATCGTTTCCACGGCGCCGGCACCCCTTTCCTTTCTGTTCGGATCTGCTGCGGCCTTCCTCTTTTTGACGCAAGCCGTTATCGAACATTCGTTCCTTCTATTTTAATGGGATATTGCCTTCCCCGGCAAGCTGACGCGGTTAACCTCATCGGCAGGCACAATCGCGTACCGCAGCTCGTCTTCCAGCTCGATCAAATAGCGCTCCTGCTGTTCTTTCGTCCAGAACAAGCACGCCGCCATCGCCTCGGTAACCGGCTTTATCCATTGCTCCACCCACGCCCGGTCGAAAAACATCGCCCCTGTGCGCCGGATGAAGAAATCGACCGGCTTCACCGCCATTTCTTCCAAAATCGCATACTGGAGCGGCACACCCACTTCAGCCGGCAGCAGAGCCGCTTCGGGCGACTGGCCGAACGCTCGGTACAGCTCGAACAGCCGGTTCACGTTGGAACCGTACCTCAACACCCACGCGCGCGCAAGCTCAAGGGGCAGGCCGCGCTTCTCGCCTTCCGCCGTCTTCTCGGCCGCATACTGCGCGAAACCGGCGGAGCCGCCTACTTCGCCGCCGGAAATCGGCAGCGCTGCCGTCCGGCTTTGCCGGTACGTCCCGTACCCTTGACTTTGCAGCCTCTCGGCCACTTTGTCCACTACCAGCTCCGCCATTTTACGGTAGCCGGTCAGCTTCCCGCCCGCGATCGTGAGCAGCCCGGATTCGGACTGCCAAATTTCGTCCTTGCGCGATATTTCCGACGGGTCCTTGCCTTCCTCATAGATGAGCGGACGTACGCCCGCCCAGCTTGATTCCACATCGGATGCGGCAAGGTTCAGCCCGGGAAACATGCCGTTGACCGCATCCAGAATATAAGCGCGGTCCGCCTTCGTCATCCGGGGATGCTCCAGATTCTCCTTGTAGACGGTGTCGGTCGTGCCGACATACGTTTTGCCGTCGCGCGGAATCGCAAATACCATCCTTTTGTCGGGCGTATCGAAATAGACGGCCTGGCGCAGCGGAAACCGCCTGGCATCGAACACCAGATGCACGCCCTTCGTCAGCTGCAGCACTTTGCCCTGGCGGGAGCGGTCCATCTCCCGGACCGCGTCGACCCACGGACCGGCAGCATTGACGACACAGCGCGCGTACACCGCGTATTCCTTGCCGCTCAGCCGGTCGACGATGCGCGCGCCGGCCGCTTTTCCGTTTTTATAGATCAACTCAGAAACCATCGCGTAATTGACCGCTATTGCCCCCCGGCTCACCGCCGCCTTCATCACCTCGATCGTGAGACGCGCATCGTCGGTCCGGTATTCCACATAATAGCCGCCGCCCTTCAGTCCGGGACGCTTCAGCAGCGGTTCCTTATCCAGCGTCTGCTCCGCCGACAGCATGACGCGCCGCTCGGCGCGCTTCACTCCCGCCAAATAGTCATATACCTTCAATCCGAGCGATGTGGAAAATGTGCCGAACGTCCCGCCCGCGTGGATCGGCAGCAGCATCCGCTCCGGCGTCGTCACATGCGGGCCGTTCTCGTAGACGATCGCCCGCTCCTTGCCGACTTCGGCCACGACGCCGATTTGCAGCTGCTTCAAATAACGGAGGCCGCCGTGCACCAGCTTCGTCGAACGGCTCGATGTGCCCGCCGCAAAATCCTGCATCTCGACAGCCGCTACCTTCATCCCCCGCGCCGCCGCGTCCAGGGCGATGCCCGCGCCGGTAATGCCCCCGCCGATGACGAGCACGTCGAGCAGTTCCTCTTGCAGTTCCTTGATGCATTTTTCCCGCTCCATAGCGGAGAACCGTGATCTCATTTCCACTCCCCCTCAGACCGCAATCCGGCAACACGCAAGCAGAAACGGCTGTCGCCGTCTTAACGGGCGGCCATACGTTTCGCGGTGAAAGATAAGAAAGCATAGGCGTGAAACTTATACTTTCAGATCTTTTAAAAAAAGAGACCGCAAGCGGCGCGGCCTCCGCATGTTTCGTTGCGGCAGCCGTGCCCTCACAGTCTCTCGTCATCTCCGGACCGGGTTATGAACTTGTCATTAGTGTAGCATATTCATCACGGCCACAGAAGCCGTCTCTTCGCCTATTTAAATGCGATCGCCGCCCGAACCGCCTTTTGCCAGCCGCGGTAGAGCTCTTCCCGGCGCTCTTCCGGCATCGAAGGAAGGAATGTCCGCTCGGCCGGATTGAGCCCCGCAATCTCGTTCGTATCCTGCCAAAAGCCGACGGCCAGGCCCGCTAAATAGGCTGCTCCGAGCGCCGTCGTCTCGATGCTCGCCGGACGTTCGACCGGCAAGCCGGCGATGTCGGCCTGAAACGACAGCAGAAAGTTGTTGCGGGCCGCGCCTCCATCGACACGCAGCTTCGGAATGTTGAAACCGGCGTCCTGCGCCATCGCCTCCAGCACGTCGCGCGTCTGGTAGGCGAGCGACTCGAGCGTCGCCCGCACGACGTGCTCCTTGCTTGTGCCGCGCGTCAGCCCGAACATCGCGCCGCGCACCTCGCTGTCCCAATACGGGCTTCCGAGCCCGACGAAGGCGGGGACGACGTAGACGCCGTCCGTCGAATCGACCCGCGAGGCGTACGTCTCGCTGGACGCCGAATCGTGGAGCAGCCGCAGTCCGTCGCGGAGCCACTGGATCGCCGCTCCCGCCACGAACACGCTGCCTTCGAGCGCGTAAGACACGTTCCCTTGGAGGCCCCAGGCGATCGTCGTGATAAGACCGTGTCCCGATTGGACCGGCTTCATGCCTGTATTCATCAGCATGAAGCAGCCTGTTCCGTACGTGTTTTTGACCATGCCCCGCTCGCAGCAGTTCTGACCGAACAGTGCGGCTTGCTGGTCGCCCGCAGCCCCGGCGATCGGCACCCCGCAGCCGAAAAAGTGATAGTCTACCGTCCTGCCGTAAACGCCGGACGACGGGCGGACCTCGGGCAGCATCGTTTTCGGAACGCCGAGCAGGGCAAGCAGCTCGTCATCCCAACACAAATCGTAAATGTTGTACATGAGCGTCCGGGACGCGTTGGAATAATCGGTGACGTGCACGCTGCCGCCGGACAGCTTCCAGATGAGCCAGCTGTCGATCGTGCCGAACAGCAGGTCGCCGCGCTCCGCTTTTTCCCGCGCGCCGTCGACGTGATCGAGAATCCACTTCACTTTCGTGCCGGAAAAATAAGAATCGATCAGCAGCCCCGTTTTGGAGCGGAATAAATCGCCCAGCCCTTGAGACTTGAGCTCCTCGCATATATCGAACGTCTGCCGGGATTGCCATACGATCGCGTTGTAGACGGGACGGCCCGTCGTTTTGTCCCAGACGACCGTCGTTTCGCGCTGGTTCGTAATGCCGATGCCGGCGATTTGCTGCGGCTCCACACCCGATTCCGACAGGCATGAGGCGATGACACTCAGAATGGAGCTCCAAATTTCATCCGCATTTTGCTCGACCCATCCCGGCTGCGGAAAATATTGCGGAAATTCTTTTTGAGCGGTGAACACCGCCTCCGCCTGCCGGTTGAACAATACCGCCCGGGAGCTCGTCGTCCCCTGATCCAATGCCAATATATAGCGGTCCACCGTGACTTCTCCCCCTCGTTACGATATGGCGATGCCGCGAAGAAAGACAAAAGAGCCGCAGCAACACCCTCCGCGCAAGGCAGAGGAACATTGATGCAGCTCTCCATTCTCCGTCACAGGTATGAACTTTATTCCATCATAGAACAGCATGAAAGCGATGTCAACACGAGTGAAAAATGCGCCTGCGGACAGCGCAATCGGGTGCTTGGCTGCTGCCGCTACTGCTGCGTCCCGCGTCCGGCGCCGCCGGCGTAAATCTTGAACAGCTCTTCATTGGAGGTGGTGACAGCCGCAGCGCCCGCATTAATCGCATTGTCCACATCGCGGACCGTCCGGATCAAGCCTCCGGCAAATACCGGCAAACCCGACCGCGCCTTCACTTCGCCGATCATGTCCGGCAGAGCCCCTGGCAGCACCTCGATATAATCCGGCTTTGTTTTCTCGAGCAGCGCGTAGCTTTTTTCCAGCGCCATCGTATCAAGCAAAAAAATGCGCTGAATCGCCAGCACCCCTTTTTGCCGGGCTTTCTGGATGACGCCCGACTTGGTCGATATGATGCCGTAAGGCCTGATTTCCTGGCACAAATACTCGGTGCCGTATTCGTCCGATTTCAGCCCCTGCACAAGGTCGGCATGCAAAAACATTTTTTTGCCCTTCGCGGCTGCCATGGCGTACAGGTTCTTCAGTTGGGCAATGTGCGTATCGAGAAATACGCCGTATTCATACCGGCTGCCGAGCAGCTTTTCGAACTGCTTCACCGTCTTGACTGCAGGCAAAATCCGCTGCCCGCTGAATTCCGTCATCCTCCGCTCCCCTTTCCGCAAGTCTCATGCCCGGTGCATTCATCATCGCTTGCGGATGTGTTTGAAGTCAAGGCGCACAAAGGAATATTGCAGGAAGACAACCCGTCGAGCCGCTACCAAAAAGACACTTCCGCAGCGCGCCAATTGTGGACGCAGCGGAAGTGTCCCATCCTTTTTATTTACCGGTGGCAAACCTTGCCTAGCTCGAAACCGCAACCTGCTCTTTCAGCCACCCGTCCACTTCGGCTGTTCTCTTTCCGTTGTTTTTCTCGACAACATCGACGAACAGCTGCAGCTTTTGCTTAAGTCCGGTGTTCGGAATGTTCTTGTCGTCCAGGATTGCCTTGTAGGCCGTCAGCGCTTCGGCTTTGAATTTCAGCGTATCGTAGTCGAACAGCGGCGTATTGTTGGACCCGTAAAACACCGTCATCTTATAGTTTCTGTAAAGATTCAGCACGGCCGCCTTCCGGTTGGAGGAAGGGTAGCTGTACAGAAACGCTTCCTGCCTCAGCGCGCGCTTTGCGATCTCGTCCCAGCCGACCACGATTGCGGCATCGTTCAACGCGCGTTTATTGGATTCCGCCGTCATGATCGTAATATAAGCCTGAATATCTTTCGTAACATACGCTTTGAACGATTGGTAAACGGCATAGTTGATTTCCGGATAATACATGCCCTCGGACGTTTCAACCTTGAAGCCCGTATCCCGGGCATCGGTCAATACTTTGCGGGTCGCGGAATCTTTGACGGCGCTGAGCAGGCCAGAGTACGTACCCCCTTTGGCGCGGTAAGCGGCGTCGATGTTCATCTGAATCTTTCCTGCATAGAAGCGTTCGGCAAGCTTGTTAATATAGAGCTTCTGGGCATTCTCCAGGTGCAGCGTCATGACCGTTGCCTGGTAAGCGGTCACCTCGTCAATATGATTGATCAGGTAGCTGACCGCCCGGCCGAGCGTCGAAGGACTTTTCACCAATCGTTCGAATTCGTTATAGACCGATTGTGGCGATTGCGCCGTCACGGACGCCGCGGCAGCGGCCGCATGGGCGCTCTGGAAAGCGGCGCCTCCTTGCAGAGCGATAGTTAGTGCCAAAACCGCACCGGCGGTTTTTTTCCATATTTTCATGTCAAATCCCTCCTGTTTTCGTTTCCTGATAGTTGCTTTTTGTATTGTTCCAGACGAAAATTAACGTCGAAGGTTGCAGATTTAAACATTTTCCAACGGATGTGCCGCGCCGAATTTCTTAGGGACGCCCGTCCTTGCCGAATAATTTTTTTGCATATTTTCACACAAGAAATGCGAATGCCCCAAGAGTACCCAAACCATCTGACTGGCAGCAGCTCGGTATCTTCGTTTCGATTCCTACGCGGGCAGAACTCCCGAATTACACCATCAATCACCTTGTTCCCGTCGCTTCAATCCGTTATGTTCGCCTTACACTGAACCCTGGATCTCCTCCCGTCGATCAATTTTCCAGGTAAAGTTTCCAACTTTTCAAGTTGCAGCATTTTAACGTCTCACAGCCGCATTCTTTTAAGCGTCTTCAGGGCAGAGCTGCTGCAAGCTGCGTGGGGAAAGCGGCTTTCCGGGTAATAATGAATCGGCACGCTGCAATGCATGCCAATGCATGCCGGAAATGAATCAAATAAAGAAAGGAGCTATGCAAAATGGAAAAACCGATGCCTGAGATCCGCACATATCGATTCGAGGATGACGATGTCATACCTAATAATCCGCAGCTGCCGGTCGTCGTCTATATCGGAGCGATGGCGGAGAGACCGGGCGAAATGGAGTCTGTCTTTAACCGCAACAACTGGCGCAACAGCTGGATCAACGGCGTATTCGGCTACCACCATTATCACAGCAACGCGCACGAGGTGCTCGGCGTCGTCAGCGGATCGGCCGTTCTTCAGCTTGGCGGTGACGAGGGGGAGAAAATCGGGGTTCATGGAGGCGATGTCCTCGTGCTGCCTGCCGGAACGGGGCACAAGCGGCTCACCTCCAGCGTGGATTTCAGCGTTGCGGGCGCTTATCCGGACGGAATGGACTACAATCTGAACACGGGAGCAGCCGGCGAGCGTCCCCGCGCCCTTGAAGAAATCGCCCGCGTTCCGCTTCCGGAGACGGATCCTTTATATGGCGAGGACGGACCGCTACTTAACATTTGGAAGCGGTAAGCAGGCGCAAGATGCCCGGGTGTTCGGCAGCAATCTGTGCTTAAGGACCGAACAAATCTAGTAAATCGTTGCCGGCATTCTCGCTCCATACTTATTTTTTTCCGATAGAGTGGACAAGATAACCATAAACGGAGCGCCTGCTTTGAACCGGAATGAGATGCTTTCACTGCCTTTTAACCGCACTTTTTTCGCAAATTATACGCCCGTTTAGCCGCTCTCCCATTCCGGTTAAGGTAGTTAGTAAAAGGAGCGGATGCCAAGGATGGAAAGAAACCATACGATGATGCAATTTTTTGAATGGTATGTGGAAGCGGACGGCAACCACTGGAACCGTCTGAAAGAACGGGCACCTGAGCTGAAGCAGCGCGGCATCGATTCCGTATGGATCCCTCCCGTCACCAAGAGCCAATCGACAGACGACAACGGGTACGGCATTTATGACCTGTACGATTTGGGCGAATTCGATCAGAAAGGCGCGGTCCGTACCAAGTACGGCACCAAGCAGGAGCTGATCGAAGCGATCAACGTCTGTCACGAGCATGGCATCGCCGTTTATGTGGATCTGGTTATGAACCACAAAGCGGGCGCGGATGAAACGGAAACGTTCCATGTTATTGAAGTGAACGGGGAAAACCGGACCGAGGAAATATCGGAGCCGATCGAAATTGAAGGCTGGACCAAATTCACCTTTCCGGGTCGGGGAGACGCTTACTCGTCCTTTAAATGGAACTTCGAGCATTTCAACGGTACCGATTATGATGCCGGAAAAGAGCGGATGGGCATTTATCGCATTATTGGCGATAACAAACAGTGGAACGAAAATGTGGATGACCGGTTCGGCAATTACGATTACCTCATGTTTGCCAATATCGATTATAACCATCCCGAAGTCCGCGACGAAATGATCAAATGGGGAAAATGGATCGCCGAAACGTTAAGCTGCGACGGCTTCCGTCTTGACGCCATCAAACATATCGACTATAACTTCATCCGCTCGTTTGCGGATGAAGTGAAGAAAGAGCGCGGAGACGGGTTCTACATAGTCGGTGAATTCTGGAATTCCGAGCTGCCGGACTCGTTGAATTTCCTGGATGACATCGACAGCGTCATCGATATTTTCGACGTGCCGCTTCATTACAAGTTCCAGGCCGTTTCCCGGGCCGGAAGAGAATTTAACCTGTCGACGATCTTTGACGGTACGCTCGTGAAAGAGCGCCCCCTGCAGGCAGTAACCATTGTCGATAACCACGATACACAGCCGGGAGAGGCGCTGGAATCTTGGGTGGAGGACTGGTTTAAGCAGTCCGCTTACGCGCTTATTCTGCTCCGCAAGGACGGCTATCCGGTCGTGTTTTACGGCGATTATTACGGTATCGGCGGAAAAGAGCCAATCGAAGGCAAAAAAGCGGCGATCGACCCGCTCTTGTATGCTCGCTATTATAAGGCATACGGTGAGCAGGAAGATTACTTCGATCATGCCAATATCATCGGATGGGTGCGTCGCGGCGTTCCCGAATTCGAGCGTTCCGGCTGCGCGGTCGTCATCTCTAACGGCGACGACGGAGAGAAGCGGATGTTTGTCGGCAAGGAGCGGGCCGGAGAAGTTTGGGTCGACCTGACGCAAACAAGGAAAGAGCGGATCACGATCGGAGAAGACGGTTTCGCCTCTTTTCCGGTTCAAAGCGGCAGCGTATCGGTCTGGGCGCTTCCTGAGTTTGATGTGACGGGATAACCGGCTGCGCATGGGCCTCCTTGCGCTATTTCCTGCGCAGACCGCGCGCGATACGAATTCTGCTGTCCAAGCAAACCTACGCACCCGCTTGACCGGCCGGTACGGAAACATAAAACGTGCTGCCGTTTCCGGGCATGCTCTCAAACCAGATCTCCCCGTCGTTCAGACGCACAAATTCCCTGCACAGCAGCAGTCCAAGACCGACTCCTTTCTCGCCCTCCGTCCCGGAAGCCGAGACGGGCTTCGAAAACAGCGTCTCGGCTTTCTCGGCCGTCATCCCAACCCCGGTATCGCTGACCGCAAATATGACGCTGCTTGCCGTCGCATGAGCGCTGATCCGAATGCTTCCTCCGGCTTCCGTAAATTTGACCGCGTTGGAAAGCAAATTGCGCAGCGCCATACCGAGCATTTCCTTATCCGCCAAAATATAAGTGCCCTTCGCAATCGCATTGTCGATCACGACTCCTTTGGCGCCCAGCCGGATGCGGAACAGGGCGAGCGTATCCTCGACCTCCCGCGCCAATTCCAGGTTCGAAGGACTGACGATCATGCCGTCGCGCTGTGTGCGGACCCATTCCAGCAAGCTTTCCGCCAGCAGAAAGGTATTCCTTGCCTGCTCCCCGATTTCCCGGATCAGCTGTTCGCGGCTGCCGGCGAAGATGAATGAACCCTCCTCCAGAAACTCCGTCAAATTGATCAGCACCGCCAGCGGATCCCGGATATCGTGAGCCACTACACTGAACAGCCTGTCCTTGAAATCATTAAGCTCCTTCAGCTTTCTGGCACTTATAATCAGCTTGTCGCGGTTTTCGATCGTCTCGGTGACATCGCTCAAAATTAACATCCGTCCCAGCCGCTCCCCTCCTGCACCGCTAATGTCCGTCAAACGGACATCAAAGAAGCGCCGCTTGCCGCTGGCTTCAAGCTGAATGGGATGATCCGTGTTTTCTTGCTGCGACATCCGGGCCGTAAGCTCCGGATAGCGCGCAAACGTCCGGGCTGCCGGAATACCGATCGCCGTCCGCTCTTCCAGCCCTTCAATCACTCTGGCGGCGGCCTTGTTGAAGCTTAAAACGTGTTCGTAACGGTCGAGCAAAATGACGCCGTCCCGCATGGACTCCACCACCTTGGCCAGCTCAAGCGTCGTCAACCGGAGCATATTAAACCGGTAAATGCCCCATATGTAGAAAAATCCCGTCCATGTAAACCCGAGAGGGCCAAGATCGATGTTTGTGCCGAAGCTGCCGGTTGTCAAATATATCATGTTGAGAACATAGGGGGTTACCGCCCCGATCATGAGCAGCGCAATCTGCTTGCGGACGATAGGGCCGGACTTGACGTACATCCTAAGAAACAGCCCCATCCCCGCCAAAAACTCGGCGTATGCGAACGTAATATGGACGAAGTACCACGGTCCTTTCACGGTCACAAACGATGCGACCCCATTGTCCGCATCCAATTCAATGCTGCGGTAGAACAGATGATGCACATCGTTCGTATAGTGCAGAACCAGCGTCAACAGCGGCACCGTGAGCAGCGCCGCGATAACCCATCGCCGCAGCATCGCTCCCCGGCCGGTATAGTGAAGAACCATAATCAGCCACAACGTCGATCCGAACGTCAGACCTACATATTCCACACGCAGCCAGAAGTAAGCTTCGCGAAACGTCTCGCTCATAATGACAAAAGCGTATCCGAACGCGTACAAGGAAGCGGCCAACATCATCAGCGCGCAGCTTGCGGCCGCAGGGACCGCACGTTTTTTCCAGGATAAATATCCGATATACAGCATGACATAACCAGCCAGAAGCAGCAGTGCGAACAGATAGATGCGAAAATTCATGCCATCCGCCTCCTTTGAAGGCGGATCCAGACCGCCGCAGGAAAGGTTCGGATCCATCCAGCGGATTCAAGCCCGGAAAGCTGTTGATGTATCAATGGTGTTCGGTTCCATGCCATGTTTCTTCCTCCTGGATGACAACTCAAAGCAGCTCGCTTTTGAAACATGTCGCGGCCTTAACGTTATCATAACACAGGTCATGTTTGAGGAAGTGTAAAAAAAACCTAAATCTGAAATCGGACCGTTTCGGTATTCACGGTATTTGAGCTTTCGCTTGACGGATGATGCCGCCGATCTCGTTTTCCCGCCTGAGCAGCCTTTCTTTCTTTTCAACGATTTGCCCGGCGAGCGCAGCAAGGCTGGACAGCGTACCCACGGCCGTTTTGGCGTCACTTATTTTAAGGGTCCGGCTTAAGGAGGAGGAGACGGACGCGGCCGACTTCTTTAATGCGGCTGCCGCGCTTTTGTCCGCCCTGATCTTCACATTAATGGTATCGATCCCGGACAGCGTGCCGCGGATTTGCCGGACGGTCTTGTCCGTGTTCGCTTTAGCCGTTTTGAGGGCAGCTTCCTTGTTCCGGATATCCAGACGGGCGAGCTGCACGGCAGGTTTTACGCCTTCCGCCTCGGCGCGAAGCAAGGCGGCAATTTCTTTGCCACCGACCGAACGGGCGGCCGATATTTGCCGGTTAAGCGAGCTGTAAAGGTCCAGCAGCGGCTTGTACCGCTCCTTGACGCGCGCAACCTGCAGCTGCAGCGCTTCAAGTTTGGCGGCGTCGATCGCCTTGATTGCCGCACGCAGCGCAATCAGATCCTCTTCATTCTTGTAATGTGCGGCCTCGATCATCCTATCCAGATTTTCTTCCTGCTTCTGCATGGCGAGCAGATCGCCGTACTGCGCAGCCAGCTTGCTCTTTAACGGCTCGTCCGCTTCCGCGATCGTTTTGTCCAGCGCGTTTTTGGCGGAAACGCTCAACGTGACGGAAGCGGCCTCCGCCGCGGCAGGAGCTGCTGCCAGCATCATAAGGGTAAGCACGGAAAGCCGCAGGACCGCCTTTTTCATCCAATCGGACATCGTTTGTTCCTCCCTTTCGTATAATCCGCCTGCAGTCAGGCAGCGGCAAAAAACCGGCGTTCTAAAGCGACAAACAAAAAAAGCACCGGCAAGAAAGGCTGCAGCCAGCCTTATCTTACGGGTGCTTCCACGCAAGGATCGTATGTTCGATGTGTAAACTATACCTGAGCCGTTCCAAAGGTGTCAAGCTATTTTTGTTCGCATAACGTTCGCATTTTTTTGAGGCTGGAAGCCCCATTCGGACATGCTAAGTAACTTTAAGTAATACTAAGAAACACCAAGAATTACGTTTGGGTGCGGTTCTTAATCGGAAATTGGCCTTTTTCAGACATGCTGCGAGTAATGATGACAAGCCCCCCGATCAAGTCTCCGCTTTCTGTGCGGCAATCCGGTCATAAAATTGCTGCACTTCATGTTCGAGCCCGAACGTTCTTTCCCAAGAATAGATAATTGCAAGCGCCTCCCGCGTCAGCCGGAGCGCCGTCTCGTATTCGCCTTTGCACCAGGACAATTGAGCGTTCCCGTACCGGTAATAAATCAGCTCAATCTGATTGGCTTTCGATTTGTGATACAGCAAGTTCTCGAATGCCGCTTCCGCCTGCCTCAGCTCGCCAAGCCTTAAATAAGCGACTCCCAGGTTAAAGTACGCCTCAATCGTTTTCTCTCCGCCGTAGGAAGCGCTCAGCTCGTTTGCCTGCTCGTAATCGTCTACGGCCTCGCGGTAATTGCCCCGCAGCAAATGCAGATCTCCTTGAAGAAGCAGCACGCGGTGCTTAATGACCGGTGAGCAATGCTGGGAAGCGATTTGCTGCAGGATCGCGGCCGCTTCGTCCGGCTGATGGATTTTCAGATAATATTTCGACTTGAAGGACTTTCCCAATATGTTCAAATTACGGACGGTGGTATCTTCAGGATCAAGCCGCTTCAACAGTTGCAAACCCTCTTCGATTTCCCGGATACCCTCTTCCAGATTCCCGGTCTCCATCCGCGCCCAGCCAATCGTATCGATTCGAAACAAAGCTTCCAGATCGGACCGTCCGATATGGGCGGCGGCATCGGCGGCTTGATGGCCGTAGTCGATGCGCAGCTGCAGGTTGATCCGGCTTAAAAAATGGCTTACGCGCAGCATCAACGCAATCAGCAGCTCGGACTCCCCGTTGCCCGCCGCCCACCGCAGCAGTTTTAATAAATTGGGCCACTCATGCTTTACGTTGTCCAAATCTCGTCCAAGCAGATAGTTCCAGTACATTTCGTCCGGCTTGGACCGCTTGATTTGCGCATCCCAGAAATCGAGATAATAGCTGCTCCATCGCAAACGCGCTTCCGACTCCAGCCCGGGATTGTCAGTCAAATGATGCTCCCCGTAGGCCACGACGGTTTGGTGCGCCCGGTAGCCCACTCGATCTCCGCTCCGCTCCGCTTCGGCCAGTCCAAGCCCGATAAGCTGCTCGAGCGCCGAATAGAAGCGCTTTTCATCCAGTCCAGCCGCTGCCGCCCAGGCTTCCTCCCCCGGCGGTCTGCCGAATAGGCAAAGCGTCTGCCACAAGCGGCGCGCGTCTTCGGTGCAGCTTTCCCAGGCACGGCCAAACAGGTATTCAAACAAAGCTGAGAGTGAATGAGCCGCCTCCCTCAGCCCGCGAATAAGCTTCCCCACGGGAACTTCATGCACGGCGATATAACCGACGCTAAGCGTCAGCGCCTTCGGATTGCCTGCGGCTGCCGAAATCAACTGTTCAAGCGCTTCGTCCTGTTCCGCAAGCAACCTTGCCAATTGTTCCTTCTTCTGTGCAGCGTGGACACGGCGCATTTGATGCAGCGCTTCCTTTTTTAAATACTCCAGCGCCTCCAGTTGCTCCAGACCGTCAAGATGCAGCGTTTGGATCTCTCGAATAGCCAGCGCCGCGATCTGTTTCGGATTGTCCCGGGCAGTCAGCAGCGCTTTGACGCCCTGAGGCAGATTGACGACAAATTCATGAATCAGCGGTTCAGCGGTATCGATACTGTCAATGATGAGAAGCACTGGCGTCTCTGCCGAAAAAGCCGCGAGCGCGTTGCGGACGACAAAACGTTTTTCATGAACGGATTTGTCCAGCAGCTCCACACGTCCGAGCTGATATGCGATCGTATCGAGAAAATCGCCGAAGCTTACGCTTTTCAGCTCCGCGCTGACCCAAATGACGCATTCAAGCTCAGGCCAGCATAGGCCCGAAGATGCCGCCTCCCCTTGAGGCTGTCCCACACATGCGTAAGCGGCTTCAAGTGAAAGCGTCGTTTTCCCCATGCCTCCCCATCCAGTGATCAGGCAGACCGGCTGCGGCGACTGCAGCCACTGCAGAATCGCCTGCAAATCAAGCTTCCGTCCGATAAAAGCGTTCGTCCAGCGTGCGGGCAAATTATGATTGGATGTACGGGCCGGGTTCAGGTGTGCGGCTGCCTGAACACCGCTGTTTGCCGCAAATAACCGCCGGGTGACCCGCTCGATCGCCTCATCCGGCGGTGCCCCAAACAGGTCGTCCTGCCTTGAAATCTTTGCTTTGCGCAGACAGGATGCGACCCAGACGGGCAGCGGCGGCTCGAGAACCGGCATCGAAGTCGTCCGCAGCAGCTCGGTGAACCACTTCGCATCCATGCCGCTTTTTTCAATAATGAGCCACACGATTCCAAACAGCTTGCTGTCCTCGATCCTTCCCGGAATGTATTTGACGCCCATTTGTCCCATCCAGCTCTTGATGGTATTGGACGAGATGCCGAGCTGCATCGCGATTTTATCCAAATACGATTCCGAAAAGGAGCGTCCCGATGGAAGAGCTTCTCTCTTCTTCCGCTTCGTTATATAGTCGGGGTGCTGCTTCAAGGCCGTAACCCCCCGGGTTAACAGTTCGGCAAACGCTTCCTGGTCTTCCAGTTCAGCCAATATGTACACCTCCCGATCGCTGGGATATCTCTCATATTAATTCGACTAAGATGCCGAAAAGATACACTGCCGCTGTACTTTTGAACATTCCAAAAAGATATATAACGTCAGGTCCGCGAATTTATGATTGCGTTAAGAAAAACAGCCGCCGTACCTGAACATGGACCCCTATCTGGCGATCAATTTCTATGGTCAACCGTTATGACTTACATGTTATTCTTCTATACCGATGTTGTCAAAATCCCGCCCGCCGTAATCGGGACCATGTTTTTGATCGTGCCGGCAATCCGGACGAGCATCATGCCTATACGCCCTTAAAGAAGGAGACTGAGCGATATGTCAACTATTAATGTCCCGCAAACGATGAAAGCCGCCGTCATGCACGGCACCCGGGAAATCCGCATCGAGGAGCTTCCCGTTCCGCAAATTGCCCCAGACGAAGTGCTGATTAAAGTGATGGCGGTCGGCATTTGCGGTTCGGATTTGCATTATTACACCCACGGCCGGATCGGGAAATATGTGGTGGAGAAGCCGATCATTCTAGGCCATGAATGCGCGGGGGAAATCAGCGCCGTCGGCGCGAATGTCCGTCAATTTCAAGTCGGGGACCGCGTTGCCGTCGAGCCGGGCGTCACCTGCGGAACTTGCGAGGCCTGCAAGGAAGGAAGATACAACCTTTGTCCCGACGTTCAATTTCTCGCTACGCCGCCGGTCGACGGCGCATTTGTCCAGTACATCAAAATGCGCGCGGACTTCGTCTTTCCGATTCCGGACAGCCTCTCTTACGAAGAAGCCGCTCTGGTCGAGCCTTTCTCTGTCGGCATCCACGCCGCCGCCAGAACGAACCTGCAGCCGGGCTCCACAATCGCGATCATGGGCATGGGTCCGGTCGGCCTGATGGCCGTCGCCGCGGCCAAGGCGTACGGAGCAAGCCGGATTATCGTCACCGATCTGGAGCCGGTACGTCTGCAGGCGGCCAAGCAATTGGGTGCAAGCCATGTCATTAACGTGCGCGAACAAAACCCGGACGAGGTAATACACAGCATCACCGGCGGCAGAGGCGTCGATGTCGCTTGGGAAACCGCCGGCAATCCCAAGGCGCTCCAGTCGGCTCTCGCTTCGCTGCGGCGCGGCGGTAAACTCGCCGTCGTCGGCTTGCCCGCCCAGGACGAAATTCCGTTGAACGTCCCTTTTATCGCCGACAACGAGGTCGACATCTACGGCATTTTCCGCTACGCCAACACGTATCCGAAGGGCATCCGGTTTCTCGCCTCCGGCATTGTCGACGCAAGCAAACTTGTCACCGACAAATATCCGCTCGAACAAACGCAGGAAGCGATGGAGCGGGCGCTCAACCATAAGAGCGAATGCTTGAAAGTGATCGTCTACCCGAATGGAGCGCCCGAACAATCGGCAGCCGATGCGGAAACGGAGCGACAGCCCGCAGGGCGTTGAGACAATCGACAAAAACCCCGCCGCAGGCGCCAGGCCTTATGCAGCGGGGTTTCACGTTTGAAGAGCCTTAAGCGTTCGCAGTGCGGGCTTTGCCGCGGAAGAGCAGCTTGTCCGCTGCCAGCAGACCGCCGCCGGCCAGCATCAGATGCACCGAAATCGCCAGCAGTGCAAGGTCGAGTTCATACCCGCCGACCAGACCCGCCGAGCTTTTCACCTGGAAAATAGCGCCCAGCATAATAAGCGCAAACAGCGCTGCTATAATGCGCGTCCCAAATCCGATAATGAGCAGGATGCCCCCGATCAACTCAATCGTGCCGACCGCGTAGGCCATAAAGCCCGGCAGACCGATCTTCTGAAAAAACTGCGACGTGCCGGCAAAGTTTTGCGCCTTCTGCCAGCCATGCAGCATAAAAATAATACCAAGTACTACCCTCGCGATTAACGTTCCGATTTCCACATTTTTTCCCATGATCATTTCCTCCTGAACTTTTTTGACAGGCCTGCAAAAACAGCTTCGAAAACATCGCTTTAGCAATAAGCTTCACCGGTATTCGTCTTCGTTTCAAGAACGAAGACCCGCCCGGCCGTTGGCCGACTCGACTGTTCATGCACCATCGATCCTGCTCCCGGCTGTTTTCTTTTGCCTCCACCTCCTATCCGAATTTAACACTACAACATGTAGTGTTTTGAGTTGAGAAAACCTCTATCGAGGCCTCTTAAGGATGAGCGACCGCGTTTAAATGTAGGTTTTATCGCCAAGATAGAATTTGATTTTCGCAACTGCGAAATTTATAAATTCTATCTGTGGTAAAAAAAGCAGGGGCTTTCAGTTCAGCACCCCAAAAAACATCGCTCCTAGCGCGACGAGCGCCGGCAGTGAAATCATCGTCCGCTTGAGCGGCAGCTGCAGCGGAAGCTGCTCGTCCGGATTCAAAATAAGCCTGATTCGGCAATTGATGGACGTCTCCGCAAACGAGACGTGAGCAAAGGAAGGCGGCTCCGCCCCGCCCCGCTTCAGCATCTTGAGCAGCGCCCCGGCCAGATCGGCCGCCGTACCTTGCCGGCTCATCGCTTCGTTGTCGGCGAGCACCTCACGGACGATTTTGTATTGATGGCAAAGCCATCCGAGCAGCGGAATGTACCAGAACACAGATGCGAAAAGAGAGAGCAAAAACAGGTTGCGCGGATCGCCGTGCTTCTGATGATAGGTCTCGTGAAGGATGACCGCCTCAAGCTCCCGCGGCTCCAGCAGCGACATCAGCCCGGTCGATATGACGATGCGCGGCTTCAGCATGCCCATCGTGAACGCCGCGGGCTCCTCGCGGTCAATGACGAGAATGCCGCTGCGGCCGCTTCCGTACCGCCGGTTCATCTCCTCGGTCAGCGCCGGCTCGAGCATCGCCTGAAGCTTCCGGCCGGCGCGGCGCGCCAGCAACGGCTGCCGAGCCGACTGCCACAACAAAACGAGCAACGTCACAAACACAAGCAGATTGAGCGCCTTCACCAGCGCGGACAATCCGAGGTCCATGAGCGTCGCCGCGCACATATGGATCAGGTTGCGGTTCATCTTCCATCCCGTCAGCATATCCGCTGTATAGATCATCATCTCCAGCGCGATGAAGCCCGGCAAGGCGAGCCCCAGCACGAGCAGCAGTCTGGATTTTGATTCCCACATGGCTACCGTTCCTTTTTCAGCTCTTTAATTTTTTGCTCGAGCTGCTCGATCAGCTCCGCATCCGCTTCCTCCAGCTCGTCCAACATATGGCTGACGACAAGCGGACCGAATTCCTCCATCAGATCGTGCGTCAGCTCGCGCGACTGCGTGTCCAGAAACTGTTCTTTGCTCTGCGCGGGCCGGTACACCGACGCACGTCCGAGCGGACGCTTCTGCAGTACTTTTTTGTCGACCAGCCGGTTCATGACCGTCATCACGGTATTAAAATTGGCCGCTTTCTCCTGGCCCAGCTTCGCCTGAACGTCTTTGATCGTCATTTCGGGTCCGTCCCACAGAACCTTCATAATTTTGGATTCCAGCGGTCCGAAAAAACGGTTCAATCCGCTTTCGTTTGTTTTGAAATGGTGAATCTTCATCGATGCCGCACCCCTCGTCAACTTACACTACTCATTGTAATGTTGAATGGGAACCTTCGTCAACCGTCCGGCAGAATCCGGCCGCTGCCGCGTGCATGTGCAACCGGAACCGCTTGAAAACGTAAAATAAACAACTACCAAGCGGAGGTGCTCTCATTGAACAGGTGGCTGAAAACGGTGCTGTTTCTGGCCGTATCGATCGTGTTAACCCGGCTCATTCCGTTTTCTTCTTTCTTCCGCAATGTGAATACGATGGTGCACGAATTTTGCCATGCGCTGCTCACGCTGCTGATGTCAGGCCGTGTGAGCGGCATCCAGCTGCACGCCGACCACAGCGGCGTTACGTACTCCTACCTCTCCTCCTGGTGGAGTCTGACCGCCGTGTCGCTGGCCGGTTACATCGGCGCATCGCTCTTTTCGCTGCTGCTGTTTGCATTGTACTTCAAACGGCGGGAGCGGACGGGTCTGCTGCTGATTACGGCCATTGCCCTGCTTATGATCGTGTTTTGGGTGCATGAGGGGTTCGGGGTGTGGTGGCTCGCCGGTTTTATCGGTTTAAACGCAGCGATCTATTTTTTCGCGCCGGCGTTTGTTCATTGGTACTATGTGCTGCTCGCATTTATTATGCTGGAGGAATCGGTGCTGGGGCCGTTTTACCTGCTTCAGTACGCGCTGCTCAGCCCGGGGCAGGCCGGCGACGCCGCCAATATGCGGCAGCTGACCGGCATCCCCGCCCTCGTCTGGGCGCTGCTGTTCGTCGTCGTCTCGCTCTGGTGCGCGGTGAAGTCCGTTGCCTTTTTCGGCAAAATAAGAGCGCCCAAAACGGCCCGGACCGTGCACACGGAGACGAGGCAGCGGCCGTACAGCCGCGATTAGATTAGGCCAAACGTCTGTGCCGCCTTCTCTTCCCCATTCACGATAATCGCGAGCCGGTGGGTGCCGGGGTAATGGCGGCGCGTCGTCAGCGGCTTGAACGACTGCTTGCCGGTCACGACGCTCGTTCCCGGATCATAGATCCGTTCCGACAGTTTAAACCGTTTCGGGGCGAGGCGGCCGTTTGCCTTCCGATAGCCGATTTCATACTCCACCCGCAGCTTCCGCGGACCGCCCGACCCGTTATGGAGACGGACCGTGAAGGGGAGCTCCTCCCCGACGTTCACGCTTGTCCGGGTCAGCTCGACCGACAACACCTCGATTCCGCCGGAATCGCCGAGACCGAACAACCGCAGCGCATCGGGATGCGCCTGCTTGAGCAGCGTTCGGCAGCCGTGCCGGACGATCCAGTCGGTGTGCGGATGTTTGCCGTACCAGCCGGCGGCCAGCTTCAGCACGAGGGAAGGATGGTCTTTGGCCATGTCGTTCAGATTGTTGGCGACGCTTTTGCGGACATAAAGCGATTCGTCCTCCTTTAACGCCTCCAGAATCGGCACAATCGGAGCCGGGTCCGCCTTGAAGGCGTCCAGCGCCTGCGCCCACGGCAAGCGCGGCCTGCAGCCTTCGCTGGCCAGCCGGCGCACATGCTCGCTGTCGTGCCGTGCCCACTGCGCCATCTGCACCATCATGCGCTCCTGATCGCGCCGGATAAACGGCCGGACGTCAAATTCGGAGCTGGAGAACGGCGTCAGCCGCTCCAGCGCATCGATGGAGCGGTCCCATTCGTCCAGCCCGTTCACTTCGACAAAGTCGGGAAAAAACAAATATTCGACGCCCCTGCACTGCGGTGCCGCCGCGAGCAGCATATCGAGCGCTTCCCCGTAGGAAGCGGGCAGCGCCGCGGTTAACGCATGTGTAATATGGCGGATCCGCTGCTTGAACTCTTTCTGCTCCCAGCCCTCATCCAGCACGAGCGCGACAAACCGCCGCCCGTCAAACCGGGCGCTTATGCGCTCCATCCGTCCGGCGAATTGTTCGATAAACGTCTGCGAATACACATTTTTAAACGACTCCATTCAAGAGTCCCGCCTTTCTTTTGCTAAGTGCTTTCACTATAGCACATACGTTCGCGTCTGTCGCGCGTGGAACAACCACGGCTGTCCGCCTGCCTTTAGACTTCCAACACGGGAGCCTGTATTGTACACTGTTGCTAACAGGTTTGACAGGTTCGCGTTCGCGGCATAACTTTTATCGAAAAAAGGATGGAAGTCTAATCATGGAACATTTAGTCAACGCAAAGGTGAAAGATATTCAGATAAGCGGCATCCGCAAAATCGCCAATCTCGTTGCGGGTTATCCGGATGCGGTCTCCCTTACGATCGGCCAGCCCGACTTTCCGACCCCTGTGCACATTATGGAAGCGGCAAAACGGGCCATTGACGCCCAACGGACGGTGTACACGCCCAATCCGGGACTGCCGGAGCTGCGCGAAGCCGTATCCGCGTTCGTACGCGGAAAGTACGGTCTGCATTACCGCGGGACCGACGAAGTGATTGTGACTAACGGCGCCAGCCAGGCGCTCGATATCGCCCTGCGCACCGTGCTGACGGAAGGGGACGAGGTCATTCTTCCGGGCCCGATCTACCCCGGTTACGAGCCGCTTGTGAAGCTGTCGGGCGGCGTCCCCGTTTACGCCGACACGCGCGGCAGCGGCTTCAAGCTGACGGCCGAGCTGCTCGAGCCGCTGTTGACAGAGCGGACAAAAGCGATTATTTTATGCTACCCTTCGAACCCGACCGGCCGCGTCATGACGCAAGAGGAGCAGGAAGCGATGGCGCAGCTGCTGCGGGAGAAGGAAGTATTCGTAATATCCGACGAAATTTACAGCGAGCTCGTGTATGACATTCCTTACCGGTCGATCTCATCTCTGGCCGGCATGAGGGAGCGGACGATCGTTATCAACGGCTTGTCCAAGTCGCACTCCATGACCGGCTGGCGCATCGGCTTTACATTGGCTCCGGCTGAAATTACGAAGCATATGGTGAAGGTGCACCAATATAACGTCACCTGCGCCAGTTCCATCAGCCAATATGCGGCGCTGGAAGCTCTGACGGCGGGTTATGACGATGCGCTGCCGATGCGGGACGAGTACTGCAAGCGCCGCGATTATGTATATGAGCGGCTGACGGCGATGGGCATGACGCTGGAAAAACCGGAAGGCGCGTTCTACATCTTCCCTTCCATCGAGCGCTACGGCTTGTCCTCAATGGAGTTCACGATGAAGCTGCTGGAGGAGCAGCGGGTGGCCGTCGTTCCGGGCGACGCCTTCTCGGTGTATGGGGAAGGTTATATCCGCATCTCGTACGCTTACGGGCAGGAAGTTTTGGAGCGTGGCATGGACGGTCTGGAAGCGATGGTGAAAAAGCTGTAGCTTCGAACTTCTAGTGCGGTGCATATAGGTCCGCTGCGCGGACGAATCATTCTTCCGATCGCTGTTGCAGCCGGATCGTTCCGATTACATAACCCTTAACAGGGTTACGATCCGTCTACAAAGGCGAACGCTGTCGCTTCTCCAGAACGATTCGTCTGCTCCGCTCTTTTTTCACCGAAATTTCTTTTCTCCCGTTTCCGATTTTAAAAAAGAAAAAAAGCCCATTTTCGGTTCATTACGAAAATGGGCTTATTATTTCATTAACGAAGATCTACTCCCCACGCGACTTCCAGGTGAAATAATCGGTCATCACGGAAATCGCCAGGTCGATTGCCCCCTCGTTCGGCTCCAGCTTGGCGTGATGCAAGCCGTACGGCGTGTCCACCCCGAGCCAAAACATGAATCCGGGAATTTTCTCGAGCAAATACCCGAAGTCCTCGCCCGTCATCGCTTCGGTGCAATCCACCAGCTGCACATCTTCCCGGCGGCGCAGCCAAGCCATCAGCTCTTCGGTGACCGCTTCATCGTTATACACCTGCAAATAGTTCGATCCGTAATCGATCTCTGCGCGGCAGTCGAAGCCGGCCTCGACGCCCTTCACGAGCGCTTCGATTCTCGACTTTACCAGCTTCATCGTATCGGCGGACAGCGTGCGGATCGTGCCTTCCAGACGCGCCTTCTCGGCGATAATGTTCTGCTTCGTGCCGCCCTCGATTTTGCCGACGGTTATGACGGCCGCATCGAGCGGGTTGACGTTGCGTGCGACGATCGTCTGCAGCTGGCCGACAAGCTGGGCCGCGGCGACGACCATATCATTCGCTTTATGCGGGTAAGCCGCATGTCCGCCCTTGCCGGTCAAATCGATGAACAGCTCCGACGTATTGGCAAACAAAATGCCCGGCCGCGTCGCAATCGTGCCGACCGGGTACTCCGGCGCAATATGCAGCGCCGCGATCTGGTCGGGCATCCAATCGGCCAGTTCTTCGCTCTGCAGCATCGGAAGCGCGCCGCCGGGACCTTCCTCTGCCGGCTGGAACAGGACGATCAGGTCGTCGGCGATCGGCTGCTGCGTAAAATGCGTCACGATACCGAGCGCGATCGCCATATGAAGATCGTGGCCGCAGGCGTGCATGTAGCCCGGATGCATCGATTGGAAATCATAGCCGGTGTCCTCCGCGATCGGCAGCGCATCCATGTCGGCCCGGTACCCGAACCGGCGCTTCGGCGCGGTTCCGCGGATACGGACCAGAATGCCGGTCCGCCAGGTCCGCACCTCCAGCCGTTCCTGTGGCAGCGACGCGATATAATCGAGCAAATAGCGCTGCGTCTTGAACTCCGCGAAGCCGGGCTCCGGGATTTGGTGCAGGTCGCGGCGAATGCGGACGAACGGGCTTTGTGCAGTTAACGTCATAGCCTTTTGAAGCCTCCTTCTATAAAAATAACGCTGCTTACATTCAAAGAAAGCCCGGCGGTAGCCGCCGAGCTTGTCAGGTAAGGCGAAAACCGGCAAGGGGCCGGACCTACAAGGTCCGCAGCTCCTGCAAAATTTCGGTTTTCGATTTCGTTTTATCGTCGACTTGCTTGATCACGCGTGCCGGTGCGCCGGCTACAACCGTATATTCCGGTACATCCGCCGTTACAATCGCGCCAGCTGCGACAACGGATCCTTTGCCGATGCGAACGCCTTCCAACACAACCGCGTTGGCGCCGATCAGCACGTCGTCTTCCACAACAACCGGCTGCGCCGAAGGCGGCTCGATGACGCCCGCAAGCACGGCACCCGCGCCGATGTGGCACATTTTACCGACCTGTACGCGTCCGCCAAGAATGGCGCCCATATCGATCATCGTGCCGGAGCCGATGGAAACGCCGATGTTGATGACCGCGCCCATCATGATGACGGCGTTGTCGCCGATGGCGACCATTTCGCGGATGAACGCGCCCGGTTCGATGCGCGCGTTGATGTTTTTCAGATCAAGCAGCGGGATTGCCGAGTTGCGGCGGTCGTTTTCCACTACATAGTCTTCGATTTTGCCGCTGTTTGCTTCCAGCGCGGCTTGGATAACGGCCCAGTCGCCGAATACGACGCCGCTGTTGCCGGAGATGAACGATTGAACGCCTTCGCCGAACGAGACGGATTCAAGATCACCTTTAACATATACTTTAACGGGAGTTTTTTTCGTGCTTGTTTTGATCAAATTAATGACATCTTGCGTATTCATTTCAGTAGACATGAAATTTAACAGCTCCTTTTCCTTTCATCACCTACGCCAACCCGGACGGGACAAGCATAAACTACCTCATTTATAGCATAAAAACGGGGGCTCCCGCAATTTGATCCTGTCTAAACTTTTTTAAGCAGACCTATTGACACTTGGATGAAAATGATTTATCTTTAATTCAAGATAATTAAATTTGAAACGAATTGAAGGAGCGGATGCGATGAGGACATTGAACCGATGGAAACATGCAGGATGGGAAGAAGCAGAAGTTAAGAAATGAAAAAAGCGCATTTTTTTACTCTATTATCTTAAATTAAAGATTATTAAATTAAAATTAACTGAGGAGATGAATGAATATGATGGATTTAGGTTTGCTGTTAATTCGCGTTATTGTCGGTGTGTTGTTTATCGGTCACGGTGCTCAGAAGTTGTTCGGTATGTTTGGAGGCTACGGTCCCAAAGGCACCGGAGGCTGGATGGAATCGGTCGGGATTAGACCGGGTGTAGCGATGGCCGTATTTGCCGGGCTGCTGGAATTGATCGGCGGGGCCCTGTTCACAGTCGGATTGTTAACTCCGGTGGCGGCGCTCCTGATCGCGCTTACGATGCTGGGCGCCATTGTGAAAGTGCATGGGCCGAACGGGCTCTGGGCAACTGCTAACGGTTATGAGTACCCGCTGGTGCTGTTGGTCGTTGTGATCGGCGTTGCTTTAATCGGTGCGGGTGCATACTCGCTGGATGCTCTTTTCTTCTGAAAAAAATAAATAAGGAGTGATTTTCGATGACTTTACAAACGGCTGGAATTCACCATATCACGGCATTTGCAAGAAATCCGCAAGAAAACGTCGATTTTTACGCTGGCGTCCTTGGACTGCGGCTTGTGAAAAAAACGATTAACTTTGACGCTCCCGAGGTCTATCATCTTTATTTCGGCGACAAAGCGGGCAACCCCGGTACGATCATTACATTTTTCCCTTGGCCGGAATCAAGCGTCGGCCGGATTGGCGGCGGACAAGTGGGCGTCACCACTTACATCGTGCCTGTCGGAGCGCTTGCTTTCTGGGAAGAACGTCTCGCCGGCTTTGGCATCCCCGTCACCAAGACGACAAGATTTTCTGAGCAATATCTGCAATTCGATGACAATGAAGGACTGCACCTCGAGCTGGTCGAAAGAGAAGGCGGGCGGAACAGCGAATGGTCGTTTGACGGCATTTCGACCGATAAGGCCATTAAAGGGTTCGGCGGTGCGGTGCTGTTCAGTGTGGATTCGGCGAGAACCGTCTCCGTTCTGGAAAACATTCTCGGGCTGACAAAAGTCGGGGAAGACGCAGGTTATGCCCGCTTCCAAGCTTTCGGTGAAATCGGCAATATCATCGACGTGCCTTTAGCCAATATGAATAGGGGCATCGGAGGGGCTGGAACGGTTCATCATATTGCCTGGAGAGCCAAAGACTTCGATGAGCATGTACAGTGGCAGCAAGAAGTTTCCCGATCCGGTTATTATCCGACACCCGTTATTGACCGTCAGTATTTCAACGCGATTTACTTCCGGGAAGGCGGCGGCATATTATTCGAGATCGCCACAGATCCGCCGGGATTCGCAGTTGACGAGGATGCGGATGCCCTTGGCCAAAAAATTATGCTGCCTTCGTGGTTTGAGCCAAGCCGCGCACAAATCGAAGCGAATTTGCTGCCGATCCAAGTTAGAGAATTGGAAGCGAAGAAGTGATGAGGCCTAATTTCTCGAGGGTGGACGGGTCGATGCGCAGAAGTTAGCCGCGGTTCGTCGCCCGGCAGGGCAAAGAGTTGAATGTGCTATTTCAACAAACTTTAGGAGGACGGGACAATGACGAAGAAGATCGGAATTATTGTAGGAAGCTTAAGGGAAAACTCATTCAACCGGATGATTGCGGAGACGATTCCCGAGCTTGAGCCTTCTGTCGAATATGAGTTGATCTCTTTAGCGGAACTCCCTCTTTACAATGGCGATTTGGACCGTGGGGACGGTCCCGAGTCCGTCCGGCTCTTCCGTGAAGCGATTAAGAGGGCCGACGGCATCATCATTGTCAGCCCTGAATATAACTCGGGTATTCCCGGCGTACTGAAGAACGCTCTGGACTGGGCCTCGACACCGACCAAAACGGCGGTACTGCGCAGGAAGCCGGCCGGAATCGTTGGGGCTACTCCGGGGGTCAAAGGCACAATCTTGTCGCAGCAGCAGATCCGGCAGACGCTGGAGGCCACCCAAGCTTATGTACTGCCTTTTCAAAAAATGTATATTTCGCAAGTGATGGATAAGGTGGACGCGCAGCGCCGCATTTTGACGGACGAAACAACCCGCAGCTATTTGCAGCGCTATGTGCAGCAATTCATCCACTGGATTGATCAGGTTCCATCTTTGGATTGAATTACGCTTGTTTGTTCAGAGGAGCGGGCCGGAGCCGGCACAGCCGCTCCGAAAATACGGATCCCCATATGGAAACGGCGATAAGCACGACAGTCGAGATGACCGACAAGAGCAGTGCGGAAAACGCGCCGGCGAAAGGAAAAAGAATCGCAAACGCAAGCAATCCCGTCAGATAGGGTGCAGGAACAACGCCGGCTACGATTCGCATAAACAACAAGTTGCCGAGCAGGAAAAGCTCCGTTCCTCCGAGAATAACTGCGGCCGCCTTGACGTCGGAATGACCTGTGGGATGGGCCAGCACCAGTTCATCCCCCACGGCCGTCATAATAATGCCTGCGATCAGAAGAAGATGCGTATAGGTATACGCCGAGCGGGCGACTCTGCCCGGGTCCGCTGAGTGGGCAATGAAGTGATGTCCGGTTTTGGCGGCCACATCGAAATAAATCCACCACATCGCCACCGTGCCGGCGAAGGCGGCGCCAAAGGCTGCGAGCGTGACGGGATTCCACTCCAGCTTGGCAAATGTCGCCCCCGTCACCAGAATCGACTCCCCGAGGGCGATAATGATGAACAAGGCGCAGCGCTCCGCCATATGTGAGCCTTCGATGTCCCAGACTGCGGTTGGCGTTTTGCCGATCCGCGGCAGCCAGAAGCCGAGAGAAGGTGCGATGTATTCGATCAAGAGCGCAGCAATCCACAGTGCAAGCCGCCAAGATTCATGCGCAATTCCCCCTGCGATCCAGAACGCTCCCGACAAGGACAGCCAGCAGAGAATACGGATGAAATTGATTCTGAGCTCGACCAGGCCTTTGCGAAGCAGCCAGACGGTATACGCTGTCCGGCCTACCTGAAAGAGCGCATAAGCAAGTCCGAAGTAGAGCCCGGATGACTCGAAAGCCTCGGGAATCGATGTCGACATGATCAGCCCGAGGAGCATAAGGACAATCAGCATGACCCGAACATGCAGCGACTCTGGATTCAGCCAGTTGATAACCCAGGCCGTGAAGATCCAGACCCACCATACGGCCATTGTAATAAGCCCGAGCTGGACGGCTCCTTTCATCGTGAAGTTTTCCAAGAAGGAGTGCGACAGTTGGGTAACCGCGAAGACAAAGATCAAGTCGAAAAACAATTCAATGAAAGACACTTTACCCGAATCGCGATTTCCCCTATTGCGAAACAGTACCGCTTCTGAAGTCAATTTTCTCATATATCCGCTCCCTATCGACAATGGCGTATCGGAATACCGGTTTGCCATTTTTTTAGTTTGGATGCCGGTACGGCTGAATAGTCCGCATACATCATGATTGTATCATGCGCCGAACCTTGTGATCATCACTGTCGAGTTTGGAAAAATGTTAATTTCTTTTCCTGCCATTTGGGGTTAGGAATTCATGCATTTCTTTGTTATAATAACAACAACTTTCGCTTGCATGAGGAGATGACTATGAACTTCATAAGCACTCGGGGAAACGTTGGGGCAATCGGCTTTATCGACTCCATTCTGATGGGTCTGGCCGACGACGGCGGCCTGCTCGTACCCGCCCAAATACCGCAGCTTTCTCAAGATACATTAACGCAGTGGTCCAAACTGCCTTACGAGGAGCTGGCGGTTGAATTATTCGCACTCTATATGGGGGACGATATTCCGCGCGACGATCTGAAGGCGCTCGTGCATGACAGCTACTCGACGTTCCGCGATCCGGAAGTGACGCCGGTGCGCGCGATCGGCGATCGCGAGTACGTGCTCGAGCTGTTCCACGGCCCGACCTTCGCCTTCAAAGACATCGCCCTCCAGTTTCTGGGCAACCTGTACGGCTATGTTTCCCGCCAAAGGGGGACCGTCATCAATATTCTCGGAGCGACTTCGGGCGATACCGGAGCGTCGGCGATCGAGGGCGTGCGCGGCAAGGAAGGCATCCGCATCTGCATTCTGCATCCGAACGGCAAAGTGAGCAAGGTGCAGGAGCTGCAGATGACGACGGTTCACGACGAGAACGTGCTGAACTTGTCGGTGGAAGGCAACTTCGACGACTGCCAGCGGATCATCAAGGAACTGTTCGCCGATGTGGAATTCAAGCAGCGCCACCATCTGCGCGCCATCAATTCCATTAACATCGCGCGTATTTTGGCGCAGACGGTTTATTATTTCTACGCCTACTTCCAAATCGCCAAAGACGGCCGCGATGCGAAGATCAACTTCAGCGTGCCGACCGGCAACTTCGGCGATATTTTTGCAGGTTACTTGGCCAAAAAGATGGGACTGCCGATAGGCAAGCTGATCTTGGCCACGAACGAAAACAACATTCTGGAGCGGTTTGTGACGGAAGGCGTGTACGAGCCGGGCGAATTCCGCAGCACGCACAGCCCTTCGATGGACATTCAGATCGCGAGCAACTTCGAGCGGTATTTGTACTACTTGTACATGGAAGACCCGCAGGCCGTAACCGAGCTGATGAACCGGTTCAAGACGGAGGGCAGAATCGTCATTCCGGCAGACAAGCTGCAGACCGTTCAAGCCGATTTTGCCGCCTATGGCGTGGGGAACGACGAATGTCTGGACACGATCGGCAAGGTGAAGCGGGAATCCGATTACCTGCTCGATCCGCATACCGCCTGCGGCGTTGCGGCGTCCTCCAAGCGAAGCGAGAGCGGCGAGATTACGGTGACGCTGGCAACCGCGCATCCGGCAAAGTTCGACGAATCGATCCGTCTGACCGGCATCGAGCAGCAGTTCCCCGAGCAGATCGAGGCGCTGTTCGAGAAGCCGCAGTACCAGACGCTCGTCGGCGGCTCGAACGCCGAAATCGCGGAGCAGCTGGAGAAATTTTTTTAAGCGAAAATGAATGGAAAAAGCCGGCGCATGATGTCGAAATCATGCGCCGGCTTTTTGGCGTTGATCGGGCTTGTCCGTTTCCTTGACCGGACGGCCGATCGCCGGCCGGACTGCGAACGGAAGCGCGCCTCTTCCTTGGCGGATTCGTCGGCAGCCGGTATTCGCGAACGGCATCAAGCACCCGCCCAGCCTCGATATCGGGTTGTGAGAGTATTTTGACATTGAAAGTGAGAGTCTCTTTGTCTTACCGTTATTACAGGATCACGATAAGCCTGGCCAGAAGGCGATGTATCTCTCCAAACCCGCTCTTTAAAATCATGGTAGCCGAGGTAATATCCTTGTCTATAAACAACTTTAACTAAAAGGAGGTAAATCCATTGAAGTTTCTTCGCGGCCGTAAATTTATCGCAACGCTTGCCATTCTGTTCACTCTCAGCACCGTTTCAGCAGGGGCAGCAAGTGCACTGCCTCGAGAGCCTCAGACATCATCGGAATACTACCAGTGCTCGAGCTTTGGGGAGTGCTTGGAATTTGCTTACTGGGGTTATTTTCTAAGGTAAGAGCAATGCATGGGGGCTGCTCCAAAAGTAGATGCAATCTACTGAGGGGCAGCCCTCTCCTACTCGATAATAAAATAATGAGCTAAACGCTCAAAGCCTTTTTTCAGATACCGGTAATAAGTGCTTTGGGAAAGTCTGAGCCGGGAAGCAACCACTTCGTGCGTGCCGATTTTTTGGATATAGGCGAGCCGGATTGCCTGTGCCAGGAGCTGATCTTCTTCCGTCCCCCGGCCCATCTTCTCAAGGCATTCCAACACCACTTTTCGAACTGCGGAAGCAATCGAACCTTCAAGCAATACCATCTGTTTGATTTTGTCCAATCCCTGCAGCGATTTAAGAAGTTCAGCGTCGGATTCGAGAGCATGAGAGTTGTTCATAGCTTTCTTTAGTAGCGATGAGACTTCTTGCAGGGAAATGGAAACTTTCGAGTTGGCTGGAAGCAGCCGCTCGGTCAGCGGATCTGAAAGTTCCTTCTCCCGTAAATCGATTTGATAAGCGTGTACGGGTGTTCCGTTGGTATAATAGGAATCCGCCCATGGAAGCCGCTTAAAACCGATCGAAGTATAAATATCCGTAAAATATTGGATGGGTGTCAGAGTAATAATCAATTTACCGGCCAGTTCATAAAACAGGTATCTCAGTAGGTATCCGAATACGGAGGGTTCAAAATCAGGGAGAGTACATCCCAACCATATCAGATATTCTTTTACTTGGAGCGGCGATTCTGTAATATAGGTGCGAAAGACGGGATTGCCTTGAAAAATCAATCTGGTTTCCGGATTTAGTGGAACCAGAGCATAAAAAGCTACAAGCCTGTCATCAACCCCAAAAACCGTAAAGGAGGAAGGTTCCGCTTCCCAAACTGCACGAAAATAGGTTTCCTGATGCGTCTCATCAGGCAGATAAGGAGGAATTGTGGATGCCCAATCCTGATACATCTTCTCCAATACAGGAATGTCAACTTCCCTCGCCTGGCGTTTCTCCACCTGAAAGCTCTCACCCTGGCCGCGAAAGCCATAACTGCGAAGCAGTTCGTTTTCATGCAAATAAAGAAGCTCTACTATCAGCCGTCTCTTTTGATCTGTTGGTGCTTCAGCAAGCCGTCCTTGCAGGACGAGCAAAGCTTTTCGCCGATACAGGTCGTAGGTTTCCGGAGTGCGATTGTGCAAATCCGATTTTATCCATTCCCTGACAGCATCCACAACACTCCACCCCCCCTGGTCCGATAAGATGATAAACGGCAAACAACAAAACTTGTGGAAAGCTTCATCGGATATTTCTTGTCCCGAAACTTCTTCCAGCATCTCCTGATCGAAGCGCCAGAATATGGAAGATACATCAAGCAACTGCTTTTCAAAGGAGTCTTTAATATCTTGTAAGAGTATGCTGCATAGGGAGTGGATAATTTGTCTCTGCAAGGAACTTTCCCGAAGAACATCCGGCCCGTATTGCAGAACGGCGTCGCAGGCAAGTGTCAGAGCCAAAGGGATTCCCTTGGAAAATCGCTCAATTGAATCACGCGTATAATAATCAAGAATACCGCGTGATTTGGTATATCGATAGGTCGCGCTACGGTTTAACGGTCCAAGCCTGAGGTTGTAAACGAGATCGTTCCAGCCCGGAGCCCGCAGCCAATCACTTTCCAACGGGTACCTTCCTGCAGTGCAGACACGAACGTGAACGGAAAGCAGAGGAAGCCAATTGTCGCGCAGCCATTTTTCAATCGTCTTGCATTCCTCGAATGAATCAATAAATAAAATAAGGCCTTGCCGAGAAATGGCTTCCTGGTTCAGAAACTCCGCAAGAGCGGCGGCACCAACAGCCGCTTTTGATTCGGAAAGCTCCCATCCTTTTTCGTTCAGCCGTATACGCAATTGTTCCAGAAAGTTATTGGGAGTATGAAACTCTTCACCGGTGATCATCACGGTTTCCACACTGGTCTCACGGACAAAGCTTCGAAGCAGACTGGTTTTCCCAATGCCGCCCGGCCCATATAAATGTACAAGCCGCCAATTCTCATTGTCAGTGGCTAACTCTTTACGCATTATAGCCAGCTCGCGCGTGCGTCCCACAAACCATTCCTCTTCTTTCTTCTTCATCAGATCCTGAATGCGAACCATGATATGCCCCCTTATTAGCCATCCATGCCCCTCTCAGGGCACCACAGAATAATGAAAAAAGAAAAACACTCTTCATCGGGGCACTTTTCTAAGCGATTAATCAATATTATTCTTCTCCATCGAAATTCTGCAATCAACCGTCCAACGAATTCTGAAACAATTCTAACGAATGATGGAATTTCACAATTGGTACAGCTGCAGGTCGATACGGCCGCCCGCACCCGCTTCGACGCCTTCCGCCTGCAGAAACGCCCGTTGCAGCTCGCCCCCTTCGTTTCCGATGGCGATTTCGCCTTTGGCGTTGACGACGCGGTGCCAAGGCAGACCGTATTTGCCGCTCATCGCGTGCAAAATGCGCACTACCTGCCGCGCTCCGCGCGGACTGCCGGCCATCGCCGCAATTTGCCCGTAGGTCATCACCTTTCCCGCCGGAATCGATTGTATAATGGCCACTACCCTCTCCGTGAACGGCTGCATCGTCTTCCTCCTCTTTACAACACGAACAAATGTTTGCTATACTCAACCTAAATAAACATCAGGAACATGATAATCGGATATGTATTCCAATCTTCAAATGATGACAAAGCGATGAAACGAAAGTACCCGTCCATGGGAGGTGTTCACGCATATCCATCTTATCACAGATTCGGACCGGTTGATTTGCTCCTGTGCTGTATAACATTTTCTCGCTGCCGTCCGAAGGAAAGAACAATTTAAACCCAATTCTCCCATTGACGGCTCCCAGGGGATGATGGTAAATTGGCTAAAGAGATTTCCACATGATTCCAAACCCATTCCAATAACTGACGAGGAGGATTACGAAATGGATAACATGATTGTTTTTCCCGCTATTCATCGCCAACCATACCGACGTAATCCGAATGTGCGTTTCTAGAATGAAACGGCGCCCGGTTACGTCACTTCGTAATCGGACGCCTTTTTTGATTGCCTTTACGGCTGCTCTTTGACGGTTGGCCTGACCGATGGCCGCGGGAAGAGGACCGGATCGTAAAGGAAAGGCGTATCGCTTGCGAACCCGCATGCGGTACGTCTTTTTTGTGTCTTTCCACAAGGGAAGATACCGCTGAAGTTACCGGCTTTCTGCTGCGGGACGCTTTGCGTCCGTTCATAGGGACGAAGTTCTTCGAGTATGGGTCTTGATCACGCATGGTCTTACATAAAGAAAGGGAGTGGTATCGAAATGTTTGGCGTATTGCGCAAGCTCGGTTGGTTTTTCCGGTTGTATTGGCGCCGGTATACGATTGCGATTCTTTTGCTCGCCGGCGTCGGCGTGCTGGAAATTATCCCGCCGCGGCTGATTGGTTATGTCATCGACAGCATTCAGCAGGGGACGCTCGGCAGCACCGGTTTTTACCGGATCGCGGCGTTATGGGTCGGGCTGACCGCGGTATGTTATGCCGTTACTTATGTATGGATGTATCAGCTGTTCGGCGGCGCGAACGTCATGGAGAGGCTGATGCGTCACCGACTGATGGGCGTATTTCTGAGAATGACGCCCGCCTTCTATGAACGCAACCGGACGGGGGACCTGATGGCCCGCTCGACGAACGACCTGTGGGCCGTTTCGCTCACCGCAGGCTTCGGCATCTTGACGCTTGTGGACTCTTCCCTGTTCATGCTGACGATTCTGTTCGTCATGGCCGTCTTTATCAGTTGGAAGCTGACGCTTGTCGCGCTGCTGCCGCTGCCGGTAATGGCGGTGGCGATGATGCTGTTCGGCCGGATTATTCACGAGCGGTTCACCCGTTCCCAGGACGCCTTCGGCGAGCTGAACGACGGGGTGCTGGAGTCGGTTGCCGGCGTGCGGGTCATCCGCGCCTATACGCAGGAGGAGCAGGATCAGCAGCGCTTCTACGATAAAACGAACGACGTGATGCGCAAAAACATTGCCGTCGCCAGAATCGACGCGCTGTTCGAGCCGACGGCTAAAGTTCTTGTCGGTCTCAGCTACCTGATCGGCTTGTGCTACGGCGCCACGCTCGTCTTCCGCAGCGAAATTACGCTCGGCGAGCTCGTTTCGTTCAACGTTTACCTTGGGATGCTCATTTGGCCGATGTTTGCCGTCGGCGAGCTGATCAACATTATGCAGCGCGGCAACGCTTCGCTCGACCGTATTATGGAAACGCTCGCCACGAAGGCGGACGTTACGGACGGAGAGCAGCTGACCAAGGTAGAGCGGCCGACATCGATCGCTTTCGAGAACGTGACGTTCCGCTACCCTTCTTCCACGACGGATAATTTGCAGGATGTATCGTTCGAGCTGCTGGAAGGCCAAACGCTCGGCATTGTCGGGCGGACCGGAAGCGGCAAGACGACGCTGCTGAAGCAGCTGCTGCGGGAATACCCGCTGGGCACCGGCACGATTGCGGTCGCGGATGTACCGATCACGCAGCTCGCCATCGACGATGTTCTCGGCTGGATCGGTTATGTGCCGCAGCAGCCGATCTTGTTCTCAAGGACGATACGCGAAAATATTTTGTTCGGAAATCAAGACGCGAGCGAAGAGGATCTGCAGCGTGCTTTGGCTAGAGCTTCGTTCGCCAAAGATATCATCTTCCTGCCGGCCGGGCTGGAAACGCTCGTCGGCGAGAAAGGCGTTGCCCTCTCCGGCGGTCAGAAGCAGCGCGTCAGCATTGCCCGCGCACTGATTGCCGACCCGGACATTCTGCTGCTGGACGACGCGCTCTCGGCGGTGGACGCCAAGACGGAAGCGGAAATTATTGACGGCATCCGTACGGAACGGGCCGGCAAGACGACGTTTATTACGACGCACCGTCTGTCCGCCGTGCAGCATGCCGATCTCATTCTCGTGCTGGACGACGGACGCATTGCGGAGCACGGCACGCATGAGGAACTGCTGGCACGCGGCGGCTGGTACAAGGAGCAGTACGACCGGCAGCAGCTGGAGGCTCTCGTCGAGGCGTAGGTGAAAAAGGGGTCGCTGCGCAGGCGGGTTTGATCTTCCGATCGCCTCCGTCCCCGGATTCTTGGATTCGATAAACCCCTGTCAGGGTTAGAATCCGGGGACAAAAACGACCGCTTCGCTTCTACAGCTCCGCTCCCTTTTTTCATATGGAGGGGCAGCAAACGCGGCTGCGCGAATAACGCGCTAGCTGACTGAACCGAAAAAAACATCCTCAAAATAAACATAGAAGAAGGTGAGACGATAGTGGGACTGACAGGCAAAAAGCTGTTTCAATACGCGCTGATATTCAAAAGGCCGATCCTCTTCGCGCTCCTGCTGCTGGCGCTGGCCGTCAGCACGGAGCTGCTCGGGCCGTATATCGCCAAGACGATGATCGACCAAAATATCGAAGGCATCGAGAAAGGCTGGCGCGAAGTTCCGGCGAACGGTCCGAACGCCGTTTATTACGACGGCAAATGGTATAAGCGCGCCGACCGGATTGCCCCCGGCGACCGCCCGGGCGCCTCGGCCAGCGTGTTGCAGGTCGGCCGGAGCTATTACTGGCTCAGCGGCACACTGCCGCTGGACGGCAAGCGGGAAGTTGAAGGCGGCAAACTGACGATAACGGCCGCCGACGGACAAACGGCCGAATATACGGTAAAGCCGCTAAGCCGCAGCGAGGTGTACGGCTTCTACAAGCCGGAAATTCCGCGGCTGCTCATGATGGCCGGCGCCTATTTCGCCCTGCTGGCGCTCGCGGCCTGCTTCACCTACGGGCAGCGGCTGCTGCTGCAGACGAGCGCGAACCGGATCGTGCAGCGGATGCGGGAGGATGTGTTCGCCCATATCCAGCGGCTGCCCGTCGGCTACTTCGACAACCTGCCCGCCGGCAAAGTCGTCTCCCGCGTGACGAACGATACGGAGGCGGTGCGGGAGCTGTTCGTGGCGGTGCTGGCGAACTTTTTCGCCGGTATCATCTACATCGCGGCCACGATGGGGGCGCTGTTTCTGCTCGATACGAAGCTCGCGCTGATCGCACTGCCGCTGCTGCCGCTGCTTGTCGTCTGGATCGTTGTGTACCGCCGCTTCGCCGGCAAGTACAACACCGTCATCCGCTCCAAGCTGAGCGACATTAACGCCATGATTAACGAGTCGATTCAAGGCATGCCGATCATTCAGGCGTTCCGCCGCCAGAAAAGCACAGCCAAAGAATTCGATGAGCTGAACGAGGAGTTTTTCAGCTATCAGAGCAAGCTGCTGAGCCTGAATTCGCTCACGTCGCATAATCTGGTGAACGTGATCCGCAATATTATTTTTATCATCGTCTTATGGATGTTCTGGGGAGATTCCCTTGAGGCGGTCGTCTCGGTCGGCGTGCTGTACGCGTTTATCGAATATATGAACCGCATGTTCCAGCCGATTGTCGGCATTGTGAACCAGCTGGCCAATCTGGAGACGGCGCGCGTGTCCGCCGGACGCGTCTTTGAACTGCTGGATCAGCCGGGAACCGACGTGACGAGCGGGACGATGCCCCGTTACCGGGGCGAAGTGGCGTTTGAGAACGTGTCGTTTGCCTACAACAACAACGATTATGTGCTGCGCGACATTTCGTTCCACGCCCGTCAGGGAGAAACCGTCGCGCTCGTCGGGCATACGGGCTCGGGCAAAAGCTCCGTCCTTAACCTGCTGTTCCGGTTTTACGATATTGAAGAAGGACGGATTACGGTCGACGGCAAGGACATCCGCGATATACCGAAGCAGCTGCTGCGCCAGCATATGGGCATCGTGCTGCAGGACCCGTTCCTGTTCACGGGCACGATCGCTTCCAACATCAGCCTCGATACGCCGGGCATGACGCGTGAACGCATCGAGCAGGCGCTGCGCGATGTCGGCGCGTACGATATGTTTATGGCGCTGCCCGGCGGTCTCGATCATCCGGTCATCGAGAAAGGCAGCACGCTCTCCGCCGGACAGCGGCAGCTGATCTCGTTCGCGAGGGCGCTGGCGCATGATCCCGCCATTCTCATTCTCGACGAGGCGACCGCCAGCATCGACACGGAGACGGAAGCCGTTATTCAAGCAGCGCTCGACGTGCTCAAAAAAGGCCGTACCACGTTCGTCATCGCGCACCGGCTGTCGACGATCCGCGCGGCCGACCAGATTCTCGTGCTCGACCGCGGCCGGATCGTAGAAAGCGGCAACCACGATACGTTGATGCTGAGAGGCGGTAAATATTACGCGATGTACCAGCTGCAGTCGGGAGTCAGCCCCTCGCCGTCCGGGTCCGGATCCGGGTCCGCAACCGCGCCGATACCGGTTCCCTCGACGACGTAAGCGGCATCTTAAACCCGAGACGGGTTCAATGTTGAAACTTCTATCCATCCTTTTACTGAAAAGGCGGCAGACATGAACGATATTTCATACGAGATCATAGAGAGACTCCCGACAGTTAAGGAGCATAAAACGTTGTGGGAAGCGGTCGGATGGGGACCAATCGACACCGAGATGTCTGCGCAATCGATTGCCCATTCGATTTACGGCGTTGTGGCGGTTTCTAACGGTGAAGTCGTCGGAATGGGGCGGATCATTGGCGACGGAGCGATGTACTTTTATATCCAGGACGTAGCCGTGCTCCCCGAGTACCAAAGAAAAGGCATCGGCGGCAAGATCGTTGCCCGGCTGCTCGACCATATCAAAGCTAGAAGATTTACAAACGGAATTGCTTTTGTCGGGCTGTTTGCTTCCCATGGGAAAGAGCCATTTTACGAAACGTTCGGATTCAAAGATTACTCGCCGAAGATGACAGGAATGTTTACGGTTTTGGATCGATAATTTAGAAAAAGGCATACCTGGCATGACCCGGTGATGCCTTTTTTTGCATTTCCGCTCCAAAACAAGCCTGGATTGTTTTCCTCGTTCCGCAAAAAGTGGAATAACGTTCCTCTATACTCATATCACTTTGATTTGAAAAAAACAAACAATACCGAGATGCAAATGCAGCAGATATGATCGGATTTGAGTGAATTTGAGTGGATTTGAGTGGACATGAAAAATTTGTTGCCTACTTGCATTGCAAAACCTGATATACTTTTTATAAATAAGTATCATTACAATACAAGAGTTGTTACAAACAGAGAAAGCACGGGCAACTTTTGTTCAAGAAAGAAAAATTGGGAGGAGAACATGGAGCAGATTCAATCCTTAAGCAAAACGAAGGAGGCCGGCTCAAAGTTTCCGATCGCCCTCATATCATTAACGGTCGGTGCCTTTGCGATCGGCATGACGGAATTCGTCATTATGGGGCTGCTGCCTAATGTGGCGGATGATCTAAACGTGAGCATCCCGCAGGCGGGACAGCTTATCACGGGCTATGCGCTCGGCGTGGCGGTCGGAGCGCCCGTTCTGGCCATCCTGACGCACCGGCTGCCGCAAAAACTGCTGCTCTGCCTGCTGATGGTGTTGTTCATTCTCGGCAACGCTGCGGCCGCCCTGGCCCCGAACTATACGGTACTGATGCTGGCACGGCTGTTCACGGCGCTGGCGCACGGCACATTTTTCGGTGTCGGCTCGATCATCGCCGCCAATCTGGTCCGCCCGGACAAACAGGCGGGAGCCGTCTCCATTATGATGGCCGGACTGACCGTCGCGAACATTATCGGGGTTCCGTTCGGCACCTTTATCGGCCAGCATTTCGGATGGAGAGCCACCTTCGGCTCGATCGTCATTATGGGGATTCTGTCGTTCATCGGCATTGCGGCCCTCATTCCAAAAATCCGGCCCGACGCCTCCTCCAGCCTGCTCCGGCAGGTCAAAGCGCTCGCGCAGCCCAAGCTGCTGCTCGTCTATGCCGCCGGAGCGTTCGGCCTGTGCAGCCTGTTCACCGTGTTCACTTACATTGCGCCGCTGCTGCAGGATGTGACCGGCTTCGCCGAGCACAGCGTGACCTGGATTCTGATCCTGTTCGGCTGCGGCGTCACGCTCGGCAACATCGTCGGCGGCAAGCTGGCGGATTGGAAGCTGATGCCGGTGCTGATCGGCAACTTCGCGCTGCTCGTCGTCATCTTCGCGCTGCTGTCGTTTACGGACCGCTATCCGGTAGCGGCCGTCATCACAATCTTCGTGTGGGGAGCGTTGGCGTTCGGCCTGCTGCCCGGTCTGCAGGTCCGCATTATGACGCTTGCTAAAGATGCGCCCGCGCTTGCATCCACCACCAATCATTCCGTCCTGAATCTGGGCAATGCATGCGGTGCCTACCTCGGAGGACACGCCATCATTTTGTTCGGATTGTCGTCCCTCCCATGGTTCGGTGCGCTGCTCAGCCTGATCGGTCTGCTGATCGTCCTGATCATTTATGTAATGGACCGGAAAGGCGTACAATCGGCATAACGATCGGGCAAACAACATGGAAGGCATCGTCTTTAGCAGGACGATGGCCTTCCTCTTTTGTTTTATTTGCGATTACCGGCGTTCGAATTGTCGGCAATGCTTGCAAGTACCGCTTCCCACTTCAGCTTCATCTCTTCGCGGACGGCAGAATCGCTAAGATGCTCCTGGTGGAAACTGATCGTCGTTTTTGAATCGTCGCTGCCCAAGAAGCGAATTTGCAGCGTGGACGCTCGCGCCCACCCTTTCTTCCGCCAAGTCAACCGAAGCTGGCTAAGCGGCTTCACGATGCGAATCTCGCCTGTAATGCCTTCTTCGGATTCATACGTAAAGCCCGGTCGAAGTTCCGGCGGCGGCAAATGGCCAAGCCATAACGTCATCCCTTCCGTTGAAGTCACCTTATTCCAGGCCTGCTCCCTTGTGAGCGGCAGTGTTCGCCTGACCCCGATCTGGAATCCGGTTGCAGCCGTCTGTCCAACAGGTTTACCGTTCATCGTTCGCGCCTCCATTCGTCGTCTTCCATAATTTCATTATAATGGAATGATGTGGGCAGCGACAGATGACCGCTTATACCGCTGCTCCGGAACCACATTCAGTCATTTGCGCCGGTTGACTGCGGCAGCTGTCCGGAACCTCTCCGTTTCTTGCATCCAATCGCGAACCACCAAACGTTTCGGTTCGTCGGCGGGCTAAAGCATCTTTACAATGGAAGGAATTTCTGAATTAATATTGAAATTTCTACCATATTCGGCTACTCTGAATAAAATTATGAGTATTCGCAAATATGACGGGAGTGAGAGCATGAAGCGCAAAATACTGGTGAGTGCATGTCTGCTTGGACACAAAGTGAGATATGACAATGGCGACGTACCATGTCTTGATCCGCGGTTCCTGAAATGGTATGAAGAAGGTCGTTTGATCCATATTTGTCCGGAGGTTACGGGAGGTCTTCCAACTCCCAGGCCGGACGCTCAAATACAAGGCGATCGCGTCGTCACCGGCTCGGGAACCGACGTAACAGAAGCGTTCGAGAAGGGTGCCCGGGCCGCGCTTCAGCTTGCTGAGGAAAACGACGTTGCGCTCGTCATCCTGAAGCAGGACAGTCCGTCATGCGGAACTTTATTCGTTTATGACGGCACTTTTACCGATACGAAAATATCCGGCGAAGGGCGCACGACCTCATTGCTGCGCAAGAACGGCTTTCAAGTTTTCGGTGAAGACCAGCTGGATGAAGTGGAGAAGGCGCTCGCCATCATCGACGGGTAAGCATCATGCGCTCCTCGGCCTCGCCTCGCCTTGCCGGGGACGATTGGCTTTCCTCATGGTCAAGCCCTCGTGTTCCAGTTGTCATTGCTGCACTTTGATATCCAGTAAACAGGAGCGAACAATAAATGAATGAATTCAAGCGGGTACGGGGAGCATTTGGCCTGGCGGTCCTGCTCACCCTTGGATTTGCACTGATTGCAATGATGGTTCGTTACGAAAAAATTGCAGGATTCGATTCGGCGATCATTTCCGTTATAACCGGGCTGCGTTCAAGCGCGCTGACCCCGGTTATGCGATTCTTTTCGGCCATCGGAGGCGGAACCGTCTCAACTATTTTATCATTCGTAATGCTCGGGATTCTTTACCTTATTTTCCGTCAACGGAGAGAGCTGATTTTCTTTCTCTTTGTCTCGGTCGGATCGCTGCTTATAAATTCACTATTCAAAAATCTGTTCCAACGGGAGCGTCCGATCTCACAGTTCGTGGAGGAAGGAGGATTCAGCTTTCCGAGCGGTCAATCCATGGCGGCGATGGCTCTATATGGAACGGCAGCTTATTTGCTTGCCCGTCATGCAGCGAGTACAAAGGCCAAAATCGTCATTATCGCAATCAGTCTTTCCATGGTTGTCATCATCGGCGCGAGCCGCATTTATCTCGGCGCCCATTACCCGAGCGACATCATGGGCGGATATTCGGCAACCGCCGCCTGGCTGTGCCTGTCGGTTGTCTTGTTCAACGGCACAACCGGCACCAAAAAAAGGCGCATGACAGCGGACATGTGAGATAAACCTTTATCGAGGTCTTTCGAAGATGTTCGACCGCGTTTAAATGACCCTGCGAAAATCCATTATTGGAGGGATTGCAATGGATGAGAGAAACAACCCTCAACCGAATAAAGAAATCGGTACGATTGTGAAATTTTCGGTAGGCATATTAGCTGCGTACCTTACTTCTCAAATGATGATGAAATTGCTCGATCTTTCCATGTGGTTTTATGAGCTTGGTTACTCGTTAGGAAAGATAAACTAGTAGACGCTCCGAAAACCTTCCGATGATCTAACGGAACTCCCTGCACTTATTTTGCATTTATGAGCCCATTTGGATATTTAACGGAACTGACAGCTCTTAATCGATTTAAAATGGTATATTTTCGGTAGAAAAACAGAAATAAGGTCCGATACATCCGTTAGATTTTCAAATCGGACAATATGAGCTGAATAACGTCAACTGCTTCCGTTAGCACCCAAAAACAACCCGTAATGGTGACGGTTTTTCAGGATCGTTCTAATAGAGATCATTCCACAATAACAAGTAACCCTTCCAGGTTAAGCTTTGTTCAATGACGTTCCCCTGAAAACTTCAAACGGCGGCTCATCACTTTGTATAACTTTGCGGCATCGGTGATGCGGGCGATTCTTTTTTTCCTGCGAACCGCCGAGCGAGCGCCACACACAGGACGACGGCGATATTCACGGCGACGATCGGCCAGCCGACCGGCTCGTGCAGGACGACAGACGCAAGCAGCAGGCCGAAGAAAGGCTGGAGAAGCTGCAGCTGTCCGACCGCCGCAATGCCGCCCTGGGCAAGTCCGCGATACCAGAAAACAAAGCCGATGAGCATGCTGAACAAGGAGACATAAGCCATGCTGAAGAGAGCAGGACGACCGATACCCGTCCACGAATCCGGCATGTAATAAAACGAAAGCGGCAGCATAACGGGAAGCGACAGAACGAGCGCCCACGAGATCACCTGCCAGCCCCCCAACCGCCGCGAAAGCCGCGCCCCTTCCGCATAACCGAGACCGCACACGATAATCGCAGCCACCATGAGCGCGTCGCCAACCGGTGAGGATGAAAACCCCCGGGTTAGGGTGAAGCCTGCTACGAGGACACTGCCTGCCGCGGAGAAGATCCAGAATGCCGGCCGCGGGCGTTCCCCGCCGCGCAATACGCCGAACACCGCCGTCATGAGCGGCAGAATCCCAACGAATACGATCGCATGAGCCGATGTGACATACTGAAGCGCCAACGCGGTCAGCAGCGGAAAACCGACGACGACGCCGAGCGCGACAATGAATAGCGGAAAGATGTCGCCCCGGTCAGGCCGCTGCTGCCGGAAAACGAGCAGCAACGCTCCGGCAAGCATGCCGGCGATCGCGGCGCGGAACACCGTGAGGAACAGCGGATCGAAATCCGCCACAGCGAGGCGCGTTGCAGGCAGCGAGCCGCTGAAGATGAGTACGCCGAGGAAACCGTTGAACCAGCCGCTTGTTGTTTTTTTCATTCCCATCACTCCAAAATAGGATCTTCGATTGATTTGTATTATAATGGATACAATTCCCTATATGAATTATTCTTTTATCCATCTGTATGGATACAGAAAGGGTCAAAAATTCATCCGGGTGGAGGCTAATCGATGCCAAATAAGCAGGAAACCATTCTACAAGCCATTCGCTCGGACATCGCCGCAGGCCGCATCAAGCCCGGCCAGAAGCTGGCGTCTATCCGCAAGATGAGCGAAAGATTCGATTGCAGCCTCAATACGATCATTCGTGTCTATCAGGAGCTCGAACGGCAGTATCTTATTTATTCACGCCCAAAAAGCGGTTATTTTGTCGTAGCTGAAGAAGCGCTTTCCCCCCTGCTGCAAACCAAACGGATCGATTTTGCATCAGCGGCTCCCGATGCCGCGTCAATGCCGAAAGAAGACTTCCGCCAATGCTTGAACAAAGCGATGGAATTATATGAGTCGTCCATATTCACCTATCCCGATCCGCAGGGGTTGCTTTCTCTGCGCCAGGAGATCGTGAAGCTGTTTCAGCAGCAGCAGGTTTTTCCTTCCGCTCAGCAAATTTTTATGTTTTCCGGTGCCCAGCAAGCTCTCCATCTTTTGGCCGGGATGCCTTTTCCGAATGGAAAAACGAACATTCTGGTCGAGCAGCCGACGTACAGAGGAATGGTGGCCGCGCTTGAGACCCAAAGACAAACCGTCATCGGCATCGAAAGAACGCCTGAGGGAATCGATTGGGACACGTTAGAGCGCCATTTTCAACGCAATATGATCAAGTTTTTCTATACCATCCCGCGCTTCCACAATCCGCTGGGCACTTCTTACACCGCGGAAGAAAAGCAGCGGCTCTCCGAACTCGCCAAAGCGTATGACGTCTACATCGTCGAGGACGACTATCTTGCCGATTTGGAAACAAACCGTAAAGAGGACCCGATTCACGCTTATCATGGAGCCAGCCATGTCATTTATCTCCGAAGCTTCTCCAAAATCATGCTGCCCGGATTAAGGCTTGCCGCGGCCGCGGTGCCGGCTTCGCTCATTCCACTGCTGCAGTGGCACAAATATGCGGCGGATCTGAGCACCTCCGTGCTGTCTCAAGGTGTGCTGGAAATTTACATGAAGTCCGGGATGTATGCTCATCATGCGAAGCAGATGAAAGCGATGTACCACCGCCGCATCAAGCATCTGGCTGAAACCGCCCGGCGGTTGCTCCCCAAAGAGTGCTTGCATACGACCCAAAATTGCGGGGGGCTCTTTGCTTCCATCCGCCTTCCCGACTCCGTTCACACCGAAGATTTGGTCAAGCGGTTGGAGGATCGCGGCGTCGATGTACTGGCAGCCGATAATCATTTCCTTGCCTCTTTCCCCAAGCTTAACCTGCTGCGCCTCAGCATCATCAGGACCGATGAGCAAGCGATTGAGGAAGGCATCCGCATCATAGCCGAAGAGCTGGAGCTAGCAAGGGCAAACTGGCAGCGTCCCAAAGCCCCTTTTTCGATATGAATAGAAAAGATGCTTGAACGCATGTCCGCGCAGCATGAACGTACAAAGAAATCGCTCCTTTCCAATGGGTGCTCGACCCATTTGAAAGGAGCGATTTCTTTTTTGTTTGTCTATGAAAAAGGCGCTGCCCCCAGTCATCTTCGATGACTTATGGGACAGCGTCTTCCTTTTTTAAAATCCAATTCATCTATGAGTGCTGCAATCAAATCGCTTTCTGCGTTTTGCGGCCGCTGAACTGGCTTTGATACAAATCGGCGTAGAAGCCGCCTTTCGTGAGCAGTTCCTCGTGGGTTCCCTGCTCGATGATCGAGCCGTGGTTCATCACGAGGATAAGATCGGCGTCGCGGATCGTGGACAGCCGGTGCGCAATGACGAAGCTGGTCCGTCCCTGCATCAGCTCGCTCATGGCGCGCTGGATATGAATTTCCGTCCGCGTATCGACGCTGCTGGTCGCTTCGTCGAGAATCAGAATCGCAGGGTCGGCGAGAATGGCCCGGGCGATCGTGAGCAGCTGCTTCTGCCCTTGCGAAATGTTCGATGCTTCCTCGTTCAGCACCGTGTCGTAGCCGCCCGGCAACGTACGGATAAAGTGGTCGGCATTCGCCGCCCGGGCCGCCCGCACGACCTCCTCCTCCGTCGCCCCTGCGCGTCCATACGCAATGTTGTCGCGGATTGTCCCGTTGAACAGCCACGTATCCTGCAGCACCATGCCGAATATGCTTCGCAGCGAACCCCGCTTCAGGCGCGTAATGTCGGCTCCGTCGATCGTGATCCGGCCGCCGCTGAGCTCATAGAACCGCATGAGCAGGTTGATCAGCGTCGTTTTGCCGGCGCCGGTCGGTCCGACGATGGCGACCGTCTGCCCCGATTTGACGTCGATGTTCATGTCTTCGATCAGCGTTACGTCCTCTTTGTAGCCGAACTTGACATGCTCGAAGCGGACATTGCCTTTCGGCGGCGCGAGCGGGCCCGATATCGCTTTGGAGGCCGTTTCTTCCGTGTGACCGGCCTTGAAGGCCGCGGCGGTCTGCCCTCCGCGTGCAATCTCCCGCGCGCCCGCCGCTTCGGGTACTTCCTCCGTCTCGTCGAGCAGCTCGAAGATGCGCTCCGCCGAGGCTATCGTCGATTGAATGATGTTGGCGATCTGCGCCGTCTGCGTAATCGGCATCGTAAACTGGCGGGAATAGGAGATGAACGCCTGCACGTCGCCGATCGTTATGCTGCGGCCCAGGACAAAGAGGCCGCCGGCTACGCTGACCAGCACGTAGCCGATGTTGCCGATGAAGCCCATCAGGGGCATGATCATGCCGGAAACAAACTGCGCTCTCCAGCCCGATTCGTACAGGCGCCCGTTGACCTCGTCGAAGCGGCGGATCGATTTTTCCTCATGGCCGAACGCCTTGACGATACTGTGACCGGTGTACATTTCCTCGATGTGGCCGTTCAGCTCGCCGAGCGATTTCTGCTGTCCCTTGAAGTAAAGCTGCGAGCGCTTCGCGATCATCCGGATCGAAAGAAAGCTGAGCGGCAGCGTCACGATGGTGATGAGCGTCATGACCCAGCTGATCGACAGCATCATGACGACGACGCCAAGCAGCGTGACGATGGAAGTAATAAACTGGGTCAGGCTCTGCTGGAGCGTGCCGCTGATATTATCGACGTCGTTGACGGCGCGGCTCATAATTTCTCCGTGCGTGCGCGAGTCGAAATATTTCAGCGGCAGCCGCGCCAGCTTTTCATTGACGTCCCTGCGCAGGTCGCGGACCGTTTTCTGCGCAACACTCGCCATCACGTACTGCTGAACAAAGCCGAACAGCGAGCTGATGATGTAAAGTCCGGCAAGCACAAGCAGGATATCGGCGATATAGGCAAAATCGATTTTTGCGCCGGGAACGAACGTCCCTTCGAAAATTGCGGTCGTTGCATTGCCCAAAATCTTCGGACCGATGATCGAGAACACCGTGCTCAGCACAGCCGTCAAAAAGACGACGATCAGCGCGAAGCGGTGCGGCTGCAGGTAACCGACGAGCCGCCGGAACGTGTCCTTGAAGTTCTTGGCCTTCTCGACGGGCATGCCCATTCCGGCAGGGCCGCCGCGGCCGGGGCCGAAGCCGAAACTGGCGGGGGTAGGCCCCCCGGAACCGGGAGCGCCGGGGCGCTGGCCGCCGCTGCCTTGCGCGCTTTGCGGCCCGATCTGCTGCTGACTCATGCGATCTCCTCCTCCGAAAGCTGTGAAGCTACGATTTCGCGATAAATCGGATTCGACTCCAGCAGCTCGCGATGCGTGCCGATGCCTGCGATTTCGCCGTTATCGAGAACGATGATCCGGTCGGCGTCCATCACGGTGCTGACCCGCTGGGCGACGATAATGACCGTCGCCTCCGTCGTTTCGGACCGAAGCGCTTCGCGCAGCTTGGCGTCGGTCTTGAAGTCGAGCGCCGAGAAGCTGTCGTCAAACAGGTAGATTAGGGGCTTGCGGACAAGCGCTCGGGCGATGGAAAGCCGCTGCTTCTGGCCCCCCGAAACGTTCGAGCCTCCTTGGGCGATCGGCGAATCGAAGCCGTCCTGCATCTCCGAGACGAAATCGAACGCCTGCGCGGTTTTTGCCGCATGGTGCACATCCTCTTCCGCCGCGTCTTCCTTGCCGAAGCGGAGATTGTCGGCAACCGTCCCGGTGAAGAGGACCGCCTTTTGCGGAACGAGCCCGATCATCGAATGCAGCTGCTCCTGCGTCATCTCGCGCACGTCGACGCCGCCGATACGGATTTGACCGCCCGTCACGTCATAGAAGCGCGGGATCAGGCTGACCAGCGTCGATTTGCCTGAGCCGGTGCCGCCGATCACGGCCGTCACTTCGCCGGGCCCTGCCGTAAACGAAATGCCCGAAAGCGCCGGCATTTCCGCGCCCGGATAACGGAACGTGACGTTATCGAACTCGACGGTTCCTTGCGCCGCCGGTCGTTTGGGCGCTTCCGGGTCACGAATCTCCGGTTTCATATTCAGCACCTCGCGGATCCGGACGGCCGATGCGGAAGCGCGCGGAACCATAACGAACATCATCGACGCGAAGATAAGCGAGAACATGATCTGCCACGAGTATTGGACAACGGCGATCAGGTCGCCGACTTCCATCGCGCCGCTTTGGATGCGGAGGCCGCCAAACCAAACGATGGCGATGCCGGCGAAATTCATCATAAGCATCATGACCGGCATGAGCGCTCCCAAGATCCGGTTGACTCTGATCGACGTGTCGGTGAGGCTGCCGTTCGCTTCGTTGAAACGCGCCTGCTCGTGGGCGGTGCGGTTAAACGAACGGATGACGCGGATGCCGGTGAGGTTCTCGCGCAGGACCAGGTTCAGTTTGTCGAGCTTCGTCTGCATCGCTTTGAACAGCGGGACTCCTTTGGCCACGACAGCCAAAATGACGAGGCCCAGAACCGGCACGATGGCGACAATGATGAGCGACAGCGACGGGTCCTTGTAAATCGACATCGCGATACCGCCGATGCACATCATCGGCGCCATGACCATGACACGCATCATCATGGTAAGGACCTGCTGCACCTGCGTGATGTCGTTCGTCGTGCGGGTGATCAGCGAAGCGGTGCCGAATTGATCGAACTCGTTCAGCGAAAACTGCGTGACGTGTGAGAACAGACGGCTGCGCAGGTCTTTGCCGAAGCCCGCCGCCGCCTTGGCGGAGAAATAGCTTCCGCCGACCGAGCAGGCGGCGCCGCCAAGCGCGACGAGCAGCATCAAGCCGCCAATACGCCAAATGTACGGCGTATTGCCATCCACGACGCCATGATCGACAATGTCGGACATGAGCGTCGGCAGAAACAGCTCCGTCAGCGACTGCAGAAAGATGAACAGCAGCCCAAGCAGCACGAGTGCGCGGTAAGGCTTCAGAAATCGCAGAAGCTTAAGCATCGTTTCATTTTCACCTCATTCGGTTGGTTTGGTATCAGGTTGGCCAGAATGGCCAGGATTGCGGCAAAAGCCATGCACCAATCCTTTGTCGCTGTGAAAGCGGTACACTTCATCAAGCAGTTCAATGAGAATCGCGGCACGCTCTTCCCCCAAGTGCGCGATCAGGCTGCGGGTGTTTTCGTGGACCGCCTGTTCGGCGATTCCCGTCAGGCGCAGTCCTTCCTCTGTCAGCCTGATCCGGACGACTCTGCGGTCTGCGGGGTCGGCGGCGCGCTCCAGCAGGCCGCGGGCTTCCAGCACATTCACCTGCTGCGTGACGGTCGGCGAGGTCACGCGCAGATACTGGCTCAGGTCGGACGCTTTCATGCCTTCGGGAGCTTCCTTCGTGCATCTGCGGATAACATAAAGCATGATCGTCTCGCTTTGGGTACAGCCTTCGATCGGCTTCATGCCGCTGTTGAGACTCCGGAGCTGCCTGAAGGCGCGCAGTAATTCGTGGGTCATATTTCGTTCATCGGGCATGTTTGGCGCATCGCTCCTTCGTAAACCTAATATTTTATTTAGCTAACCTAAGTATATGCGCGAAAGGTTCCGGTAGTCAACATTTTTTACAAAAAATTCAAGGACGTCCCGCCCATACAAATGGAATTCTTTGAGCCGCCGTCTCCTTTGTCCCCATATATTGCAGAAAAAGGAAGACTGCGCTATACTTACTTTCAAATCAGCAAACCGATATTATGCCCGTGAAGAGCATCCAACTCGGAGGCGTTTTCGCCAAGAGGAGCCTCGCTTCCTCTAAGTTAACCGGCCCCGCCCGTTATCGCGGATCAAAGCGGACTACCGGCGGCCCTGCTGACCGGCAGTCAATTTGGGTGGCACCGCGAGAGAAGCGCTCCTCGTCCCATTGGGATGAAGAGCGCTTTTACTATTTTCCGTAAAAGGAGCGCGGTGACATGCTGGATATCCGGTGGATCAGGGAAAACGAAGAACAAGTGCAAAGGGCAGCCGATCAGAAAGGCATCGCCTTGTCGATTGCGGAGCTGCTTGCCTGGGATGACGAAAGACGCAGGCTGCTGCAGAAAGCCGAAGCGCTGCGGCAAACGCGCAACCGGCTGTCGCAGGAAATCGGCCGCTCTATGGCTGCGGGCAATACGCAGGAAGCCGAGCGGCTGAAGACGCAAGCCCAAGCGGCAGCCGACCGGCTGCCTCCTATCGAACATGAGCGGGCAGAGGCTGAGAATCGGTACACGGAACTGTTGATGCTCGTGCCCAATGTCGTATCGCCGGACACGCCGGCCGGCACATCGGACCGGGATAACGTGGAGATCAAGCGGGTGGGAGAAGCGCCTTCGTTTCCGTTCGAACCGAAGGATCACGCTGCTTTGGGCGAGCTTCACAGCCTGCTCGACCTGCCCCGCGGCGTGAAGACGGCCGGGACGCGAAATTACTATTTAACGGGGACGGGCGCCATGCTGCACCGGGCCGTGCAGCAGCTGGCCGTCGATCTGCTCGTGAAACGCGGCTTCCGGCTGCTGGAGGTGCCGCTCATGGTTCGCACCGAAGCGCTGCTCGGAACCGGCTTTTTCCCGCTTGGAGCGGATCAGACCTTTAAAATCGCGGGCGAAGACAAGTGGCTGGTCGGCACATCGGAAGTCCCGCTTGTGGCGTATTACAGCGGCCAATCGGTAGATGTGCGCGAGCCGATCCGACTGGCGGCCGCTTCGCTTTGCTTCCGCAGCGAGATCGGCTCGGCCGGCAGAGACGTCCACGGCCTGTACCGCGTGCATCAATTCGCCAAAGTGGAGCAGGTCGTCATTTGCAAGGCCGACCCGGAGCTGGCGGAGATGCTGCTGCAGGAAATAACCGCCAATGCGGAGGAGCTGCTGCAACTGCTCGAGCTTCCTTACCGTGTCGTAGCGGTCTGTATGGGCGACATGTCGCAAAAAACGTATAAACAGCTCGATATCGAAACGTGGATGCCGAGCCGTCAGGCGTACGGCGAAACCCATTCGTCGTCGAATCTGCTCGATTTTCAGGCCCGCCGAGCCGGGATCCGCTACCGGGATGAACAGGGCAAGCTGCGGTACTGCTACACCTTGAACAATACGGCGGTCGCGTCGCCCCGCATCCTGATTCCGCTGCTCGAGAACCATCAGCTCGAAGACGGCTCGATCCGCATTCCCGAGACGCTTCGCCCTTACATGAACGGGATGGAACGCCTTCTGCCCTAGTTTGCGGACCGGCCGAATGGCATTCCAACACCGATAATTGCTATAATATGGAACGATAGCCTATGACGAAGGGAGCCGATTCACGTTGAAACAAGAAATAATTACACGTTTCATTTCCTACGCAAAGGTGGATACGCAATCGAGCGACGAGAGCGACACTTGTCCGTCCACGCCGGGGCAGCTGCTGCTGGCCCATATGCTTGTTGAAGAGCTGAAAGCGATCGGCATGGAAGAGGTGACCGTGGACGACAACGGATACGTCATGGCCACCCTTCCGTCCAATACGGATCAAGCGGTGCCGACGATCGGCTTTCTGGCCCATCTGGATACGGCGACCGAAATGACCGGCGCGGGCGTCAATCCGCAAATCGTCGAGAGCTATGACGCCGGGGACATCGTGTTGAACGAAGAAATGAACGTAGTCCTTTCACCTAAAGACTTCCCGGACTTGAGCGGGTACCGCGGCCATACCCTCATTACGACCGACGGCACGACGCTGCTCGGGGCGGACAACAAAGCCGGCATTGCCGAAATTATGACGGCCATGGCTTATCTGATCGCGCATCCGGAAATTAAACACGGCAGGGTGAGAGTCGCGTTTACGCCTGATGAAGAAATCGGCAGAGGCCCGCACCGGTTCGACGTCGCCGCCTTTGACGCCAAATACGCCTATACCGTCGACGGAGGGCCGCTCGGCGAGCTGCAGTACGAAAGCTTCAATGCCGCGGCGGTTAAAATTACGATCCATGGCAAAAACGTCCACCCGGGCACGGCCAAAGGAAAAATGATCAACTCGGCTAAAATCGCGATGGAGCTGCACGCCAAGCTGCCGGCAGTGGAAGCGCCCGAATTTACGGAAGGGTACGAAGGATTCTACCATCTCCTTTCCTTCCAGGGCGATGTGGAGCAAACGAAGCTGCATTACATTATCCGCGATTTCGACGGCGAGAAGTTCCAGGCGCGCAAAAACACGGTAACGGACATCGTGAAGGAGATACAGGGCGTTTACGGGAAAGAGCGCATTACACTTGAGCTGAAGGACCAGTATTACAACATGGGCGAGAAGATCGAGCCTGTGAAACATATCGTCGATATTGCCCGCGAAGCGATGGAAAGTCTCGGCATCCGGCCGCTGATCATCCCGATCCGCGGCGGCACGGACGGCTCGCAGCTGTCGTATATGGGACTGCCGACGCCGAACATTTTCACCGGAGGAGAAAACTACCACGGCAAGTTCGAATTCGTGTCGGTCGACAATATGATCAAAGCGGTCCAGGTGATCGTGGAAATCGTGCAGCGGTTCGAGCAGCGGGGAGAAGCGTAGCCGCCCGTCCGAGAGCTTTCCATGGCGTTTCATGACTGAGATTGGCCGCATTCGGCAATAGTCGAGGCACCGAAGGAGTTGGCTTTCGGTGCCTCGTTCATTTTTCCATGGCAGCTGCCTTAATGATCCAGGCTGTTTCTTGCACGGAGTTGCTGCTTGCGCATTGCCTTCTTTTTCAGATTGCGGATCATGGCCGTCTGTACAATCATCAGCGCAAGCACCGCGCAGAACGTGACGACATACATCGAAAAGATCGCGATGTTTCTTGTGTCCGTTCCCCCCATCATGCCATGAGCAAGCGCAAGAATGAAGAGAACGTAAGCCGAAAGGTGAACGGTGCGCCACAGTTTGACGGACATTGATTTCTTCAGATCGGTTGTAATGACGACAAGCAGCAGGCCGTACAGCGTCAATGTGCCCAGCCCGTAGAGAAAGGGTTCTTTCGGTGCGGTGAACGGGACGATCAGTTGGACCCATGAAAAGGTAACGTAGGCATCAAGGACGAGCAGCATTGGATGCAGCATCGCCGCCAAAACGCCGCTTGTGTTGACCAGAAAATGAAGGTCTTTCACTTTGGACCGGATGTTTTGTTTTCCTTTCCAGATCGGCATGCCGTATAGGATGCCAAGGCAAATTCCTAGAAAAAGCAGCAGGTAGGCGGTAATCCCGAGTGTCCGTGTGATCAGCCATGTCGGTACGGTCGAAAGCGGCGTTCCGGACCGGCGGACCATCTCGATCCATACGGCAAATACCGCGATGATGACGATGATGATGACCCATTTTAATCGTTTGTGCTTCAGTTCCATGAACGAGAGCTCCCTTCTTGATCCTAAAGTGCGATTCGCTCCGAAAGTTCCGCGATGTCGCAATATTGATCAAGGTTCGATGAGGCCGACAGCCGGCCTTGATGGTCAACGACAATATAAGCAAGCTCCGGCCTGCGTGATCTAAGCCACACGGGGCCTAATTCGCTGCCGAGGATCAGCAGGCATTTGGCATAGATTTCACACGGAACAAGCGTCCGGCCGATCACCGTCGCTTGAATAAGATCCGATGCGGCCGGAAGGCCGGTGCGCGGGTCGATAATATGATGTTTGTTCCGCCCATTCAGCTTCCAGCTTCGTTTCACGACGCTGCTTGTCGCGATACCGGTTTGCCCCTTCAATTGCAGCCTGGCGATTGCTTGTTCATCGGAATAGGGATGCGCGAGGCCGATCAGCCATGGCTTTCCGCCGCTGCCGCTGTTCCAGGAGATGATATCGCCGCCTGCGTCAATTAATCCTTCCTTCCGTCCTCTTTCGATCAGCGTTGCAGCCATTTGCTGCGCACTCCACCCTTTGGCGATGCCGCCAAAATCGAGCAGACTTCCGGCGTTGATGGTTACGGTCCGGCGATCAAGATCGAATCGGATCGGCTCTTCCCTACTAACGGAGTAAGCGTCATGATCATCTGGTTCGGTTTGAGCTGTTTCCCGATCGATCTTTTCAAACGATTGCCGGTATCCCGAGCGTGCGAGAGCTTGTCCGAGAAAAGGCGTAAAAATGCCGCCGGTTTCGTCAAGGTATTGAAGCGATATATAGAGAAGATGGGCAAACCGCTCGGAGACGCCGGTTTCCTCTCCTGCCCTGCCGTTCAAAAGACTGAGCTCGCTTGCAGGCAGAAAACGCGAAAAGGTGCCTTCGACCAACCGGAACCATTGGAACGCTTCTTGTGCGTCCTGCGCACTCAGCCCCGATACCAGGATGTCGGTGTTCATCGTCCGCATGTTGAACGTCGCCACTGTTAAGACCCTCTTGTAACGGTGAGCGGCTCTTGGTCTACGGAAGCGATGCTTACCCCGGGCTTAAAGACCGAGCTTACATGTTCCAGCAGCGTCCCTTCGGATTCGGCACTTGCAGGAATATAGTCGGCATTGGCTGTCGACTCGCTCGGATCGGTGCCGACGGCGATTTCACCGGTATAAAGCACACGGTTTTCCCAGAAAATATTGCCTTCGACTTTATAAACGTAAGTACCGGGTTCGACCGCCCGGCCGGAGTCATCGGTGCAGTTCCAGTACAAGACGTGCTCTCCGGGTTCCTGCTGGGGGAGGCTCACGCGCTCGATTTCCGCTTCCGATGCCTGTTCCCAGTTTGCCGCTTTACGCCATTCCGGAAGGCTTTCCGGTCTCTTTCTGTAACCGCCGCCGGCCGTAAAACTCGATGCGCGCAGCGTCGTGACGTAGTTGCCGCTCTGATCTTCAATCCAAATGGCAATCTGATTGCTGGCAAGCTGATTCAGATGGTTGAGCTGGTAGCGGATGTCTACGAGTCCGAGGGTTTTAACTTCAGGGATGCCGGATGATGTCCCGGCCGTCTCATGAGCGGAAGCAGCAATGCCCGAAGGGGAGGGCGAGGCGGAGAAAGGATTGTCTGTATAAGCAAAATTGGACATGCCCGAGATGATGATAACACCGGCTCCAACGGTTCCGACAACGGGGATCAGCACTTTTTTCATCGGTGTTCACTCCAATCCAAAAAAGCTGTTTATCTATGAAAAACACTTTTGACATTATTATACCGCAAATTCCCAGCCGCCGCGCCTGGTCTCGATTCGCCTTGATATTTCGCTTCCTCCGTTCGTCGCCGAATCGTGCAAACGCAAACGGAAAGAAGCCCACGGACAACAGCAGTCCGTGAGCCTGATAGGTCATTTCGACTTCCGAATCACCTTTTCCACAGCTTGTTTCATGGTGCGCCCCGCACGATTCCAGGAATGGTGAAGCGCATCGCGCCTGCCCTGCCGCCCTTTCTTCTTGCACAGCGCCTTATCGCTGTAAGCGGCTCTCATCTGCTTCTTCAAGCTGCCGAGATCCGCCTCCGCCCAGCGCTGGTCTTTCTGCGCGAATATATCGCTGAAAGTGCGGGATATCGACGCTTTGCCCTTCATGCCGGAAGCCGGATTTCGTAATTTATACCGGACAAAAAAGGCGTTCTTCTTCGTCAAAAAGTCCATATGTCCGCCCCAGCCCGTCGCGATGACGGGAACACCGCTCGCCAGCGATTCGAGAAACGGCAGGCCGACGCCTTCCCCCCGGGTAGGCAGCACGAATACATCGCCGAGCGTATAAATTCCTTTCAGCTGCGACTTGCTCATGCGCCGGGCTCTGATGACGAGCGGGGCCGTTTTTTTACGGATGCCGAGTCTTTTTTTATAGGCCTTCACCTTTTTGCGGATCCAGCGCTCGTCTTCACGCTTCCCGTATCCGTCCGTTTTAATGACGAGCGCCGCCCGGTCGGCCGCGGAGAATTCTTCCCAATAAGCGCGCAGCAAAGTCTCCGGGTTTTTGCGGTGCTGAAAGCCGAATACGGATACAAAAACGAACCGCCTCTTTGCCTTCTTCACGCGCAGCTTACGGTTGCGGGGCGAGAACGTCCGCGTGTTCACACCGTGGGGAACGAGAAAGACCGGCACTTTGACGCCGCTGTTTCGCATCGCCCGCTTGTTCTGCTCCGAAGGAACAAATACGGCGTCGAAGCGGTTCATATAAGGGCGCCAAAGGTCCGGAATCCGGGTCGTTTCCCACACCGTGTTCAGGATAATGCGGTCGAACCGCTTTCGTTCTTTGCGGAAGTTAAGCGTATGGGGCGGGTAATGGTAGATCAGCACGGTCTTTTTTTTCCTTATGCCCGCTTTGGAAGAGCCCTTCCGGGATTTGCCGACCTCAACCTCCACCCCCTGCCTCCGCAGTGCCTTCACGTACTCCCGGCTCGCGATACCAAGACCGCTGCCCTTATGCACAGGCCCTCTCCATACGACTTTGTAAGCGCTCATCGGCTTCTCTTCACCGCTTTCCTGTAGTATCCTTTCCGCTGATGGAAGGAGATGGAGCGGTACCTGCCCGCCAGCCGGCTGATCCGCCCGGGTGTCAACTGCCTGACGCTTATCGGCAAGCTCTTGTTCAGCGCCTTCTTCAGCAGCAGTCCGCCCGGACTCTGGGTGTAAAGGAAATTGCCGTACGTTTCGAATTCGGAGAAACCGAACTGCTTCGATTTGTCGATGCTATGCAAAATTGCGGAATACCATTTGACCCGGTGGTTGGACTCAATCGCCTTTTTCAGCTGCGCCAGCTTCGACTTCTCAAACAGCATATAGTGGGTGACGAAAGAGGTCGGCTTTGGGGCTCTGCGCTTCAGCAGCCTCCGGTACGTGTTGAAATATTCCGGCTGGCTCCAGCTGCGGCAGTAAACGATCGTCTTCCCGTCTTTGCGGAAGCGGTGCGGGCGGATCAATACCGTGTCCGCATCGATAACAAGGAAATAATTGGATGAACAGATCGTATCGCCGCTCAGCTTGAGCAACTGCTGAAACAGCCAGCCGGACCGGTCCCATGTGCGGGAACGGTAATGAATATGCTTTTTCGTAATCGGAAGAACGCTGTTCTCATTTACAAACGTATAGCCCTTCCGCCGGCACAGCTCCGTGATCCGTTTGCGGTTCGGAGCGACAATCAGAATGTTGCCGATCGGATGCTTGACGTGTTTTTTAACCGCACTCACAACATAGGGAAGCGTCGTTAAATCTTTTTCGATCGCCGGGATCAAAACATCTATTTGGGCGCTGCTGCTCAGCTGACTCTTCATCGGAAGCGGCATCTCTTCATCTCCAGTTGGGAAGGTTTCGAATCATCATATGCCGCTTTAGGCGAAAATGAATGGGTGGGCGTCCAAGAGCGAGAAAGCGCCGTTCTAGGAGATATTTGTCAAATAACAAATTAAGGGACTATAATAAAATGGAAAATTGAGAGACGATCAACTTACTAGTGTTCGTTCATAGGAGGGCAACTGCGATGAAAGCACTGCGATGGCATGATGTAAAAGACCTGCGCGTCGAAACGGTCGAAGAACCTGTCGCGACAAAAGGCAAAGTGAAAATTAAGGTGGAATGGTGCGGCATCTGCGGAAGCGATCTGCATGAATATGTCGCCGGCCCGATTTTCATCCCGAAGGAGGCGCCCCATCCTCTGAGCGGGGAACAAGCGCCGATTGTGATGGGACACGAATTTTCCGGCCGCGTCGTCGAAGTCGGCGAAGGGGTGACGAAGGTCAAAGTGAACGACCGCGTCGTCGTGGAACCGATACTGGCATGCGGAGAATGCGCCGCCTGTCGCAAAGGAATGTACAATCTGTGTGAAAAAATGGGCTTCCACGGCCTTGCCGGCGGCGGCGGCGGCTTCTCGGAGTTTACGGTCGTGAGCGAGCGCATGGTGCACCTGCTGCCGGAGGAACTGTCCTACGAGCAGGGCGCGCTCGTCGAGCCTTCGGCCGTCGCCTTGTACGCCGTCCGCCAAAGCAAGCTGAAAGTCGGCGACAAGGCGGTCGTGTTCGGCGCCGGCCCGATCGGCCTGCTCGTCATTGAAGCGCTGCGGGCTGCCGGCGCTTCGGAGATCTATGCCGTGGAGCTGTCCGAAGAACGGAAAGCGAAGGCGGCGGAGCTCGGCGCCATCGTCCTTGATCCGACGAAGGTCGGCAATGTGGTGGATGAAATCCGGACGCTGACCGGCGGCGGAGCGGACGTCACGTTCGAGGTGACCGGCATCGGCCCGGTGCTGAAGCAAAGCATCGACGCCACCAGCCTCGAAGGCGAAACGATTATTGTGAGCATCTGGGAGAAGGAAGCTTCCCTGCAGCCGAACACGCTCGTACTGCCGCAAAAATCGGTGAAGGGCATCATTGCGTACCGCGACGTGTTCCCGGCCGTTATTTCGCTCATGAAGCAGGGCTACTTCTCGGCGGACAAGCTCGTTACGAAGCGCATTCACCTGGAAGAAGCCGTCTCGGAAGGCTTCGAAGCGCTGCTGAAAGAAAAAAATCAGGTGAAAATTCTCGTCAAAGCCGAATAACCCGCTCTTATTGTTTCTATGAGAACTGCCGCCGACAAAAGCTTTCGGCGGCCGTTTTTATTCTTTGCGAGCATAATTGTCCCGAGCCGGTTCAGCCCGTCCAAATGGCCGAAAAGGATCGGGCCTTCGGATAGCCCCCATCTTTGTGGAAGTTGGGAGCTTTTTGACGTTTATAGAGGAGCGCGGCATCTGAATCTTTAGGAGCTTTGATTTGGAAACAACGAGCCGACAACCAAAGTTAGCGTGTGCCTGTAGACGGTATGGGCGGATTGGACGTCTCCCAAGTGTCCGCCCATGTAAAGATGAATAACGCCATGGAGTGACCCCCAAAATATACGTATTACGGTTTCCGTGTCATACGGGCCGGGAATCAGTCCTTGCTCTTGCGCATGGCTGATCACAGTCATTAGTTGCCGCATGGCTGTAACGGTGCCGTGCATGCTTTCCTCGTCCGGTTTGAAATCCGCGAAGGCTCCCCCGAACATCAGCTTATAATAACTGGAGTATTGCTGCCCGAATTGCCAGAAGGTTTCGCCGAAATTCAGCAAATGCTGTGCCGGATCGTCAGCGTGCGGCGTTCCCTCGAATTCGTCAGCGAGAAGCTTGCAGCCATCGAGATACAACTGCTGAGCCAAGCCTTCTTTATTGACAAACAAGCTGTATATGATCTTTGTCGAGCAATCCATTTTCTGAGCCACTTTACGTACCGTAACGTTTTCCGGTCCTTCTTCTTGAAGGAGTGTTGCGGCGGCGTCCACAACGAGCTTGCGCAAATTTTCTATATTTTGCAAGCGCGCTTCTTGGTACGTCTTCAACTTTCGTGTGTTCTTTTTGGAGGAGCTGTCTTGGTCGTCCATATTCATCACCTTCGGTTAATGCGTTGTCGTTAGGAAACAAAGTTTCCGACCCTTATAACAAAAATTTTATATAGTTGTTGGACAGTTGTCAATGTGACGATGTCTGTCCCAGATCGTGTTCAAAAATCGATATTGACTTTCTGAAAAAGGATGGTTACAATGGGTTTCATCAGAAACAGTGTTACCAAAAAGCGCGACGATTCTTAACTCATGCTGGAGTTGAGAATTTTTTTGAGAATTCGGTAACAATGTTTCTTAAATAAAACATGGAATCCAAAAAGGAGAGTTGCACGATGAACATTCGAGGGAAATGGGCACTCGTCACGGGAGCTTCTTCCGGAATTGGGGAGCAATTCGCAAGACAATTGGCCGAGCAAGGGGGCAACTTGATACTCGTAGCCCGATCCAAGAACAAGATGGAGAACCTGGCGTCAGAACTCAAAAAGAAGCATGGCGTCAAAGTGGAGGTTATCGCAATCGATCTTGGGAAAGAGGGCGCGCCCAGCGAGGTGTATCAGCAATGCAAACTTCTGAAATTGGATGTGGAAGTGCTGGTCAACAATGCAGGCTTTGCTACGCACGGGTTGTTTGAACAATTATCGGGAGTGCGTCAGCATGATGAGGTCATGCTCAATGTGACCGCTGTTGTCGATATGACCCACTTGTTCCTGCCGGATATGGTGCTCAGAAGCTCGGGTACGGTTATCAATGTGGCTTCGACCGCCGGATTCCAGCCCCTTCCCTATATGGCCGTTTATGGGGCGACGAAAGCTTTCATCCTCTCGTTTACCCAAGCGTTATGGTGGGAAAACCACAAACGCGGCGTTCAATTCTTCACGTTGTGCCCCGGTGCGACGGACACCAGCTTCTTTAATGTCGTAGGCGCGGAAGAAGCCGCCGTCGGCAAGAAAGACACCCCTGAGAGAGTCGTGCAAGCTGCGCTTCGCGCGTTGAATGATGGGAAGCTGTACGTCGTTCCGGGTACGCAGAATTATTTGGGGACTCAGTTAGGACGATTCATCACCAAAAAACGCGGACTTCGGTTTGTCGGCGGCTTGCTTCGTCCGCGCGACGGATCCGCTTACAATAAGAAGACGGTCAATTCATCCGATCTTGCAGGGAGGACAGTTCAATGAAAGCTATACAACTGACCAACGGCTTCGGCTTTGAAGAATTGTCTTTGCAGGAACTCGAAATACCTGCGCCGGGCCCTAAAGAGGTGCTGGTTCGCATGAGGGCAGCTTCTCTGAATTTCCGGGATCTGGTGATCCTCAACGGTATCATGCCGGTCGACATCAAATTTCCGTTCATTCCGCTATCCGACGGAGCGGGAGAGATTGTGGCCGTCGGCGAAGGCGTAACCAGGTTCCAGGCTGGACAACGTGTGGCGACGAATTTACAGCAGCGTTTCTATGCCGGCAATCCAAGAGCGGAAGTCTTAAAGAATAGTCTGGGCGGTCCGTTGAACGGAGTAGCGGCAGAATATGTCGTTCTGCATGAAGACGGAATCGTCTCTATACCCGATCACCTCACGTATGAGGAGGCCTCTACCTTGCCGATCGCGGCATTGACCGCATGGAGCGGACTCATCGAATACGGGGGCATGCAGGCAGGTGACACGGTGCTGCTTCAAGGAACAGGCGGCGTCTCCATCTTCGCGCTTCAATTCGCGCAAATGACCGGAGCGCGAGCCATCATCACATCGAGCAGCGACGCCAAGCTGGAGAGGGCCAAAGCTCTCGGTGCATGGCAAACGATCAATTACACGGAGGTTCCCGATTGGGATAAGGCGGCGTTGGAACTGACCGGCGGCGGCGGCGTCGATTATGTTCTGGATGTGGGAGGAGCGGGAACGATGGTCAAATCCATCCATTCGCTTCGCGTCGGAGGGACCGTGAGTATGGTCGGGTTCTTGGCGGGCTTATCCATTCCGGAATTCGATGTCACCACCATCCTGCAGAAAGCCGCAACGGTTCGCGGCAGCCAAGTCGGCAATCGGGATCATTTTGAAAATATGAATCGGGCCATTGGCATTCATCGCCTGAAACCCGTCGTCGACCAAATATTCTCGCTGGACAGAATTGGAGAAGCATTCGCGCTTCTGGCCGAAGGAAAACAGTATTTCGGTAAAATCGTCATCCAAATTTAATCTTTCTTATAGGATTGTAGGAGGCTCTCTCTCATGGCTAATACGCCAGATTTAACAGCTAATGCAGCATCAGGCGTGAATCGTCCGCAACGTTCACGATTAAGAAGGATACGCACTATCTTGTTGATTGTGCTCACCGTGATCCTTCTCGGAATCATCATTTTCGTGCTTGTCCCTTCACCTGTCGATCCGGTTAAATGGAATGCGCCGACGGGCCCCTCGTTTAAGGATCCGGGTCCGTGGCAAGAGAACAACAAACTCAGCTCGGCCGAACTTGTATCGGATGCCCCGAAATATCCGGAGTTTCTTACCTTTGACAAGGACGGTACGCTATATACCGGAGATTCCGACGGTAAAATTTACAAGGTTCCTTTCGGCACAGACGGCAAACCGCAAGAGGCCCAAGTGTTTGCAGACACCGAAGGGACACCCAATGGGCTTATATTTCATGCCAATGGCAATCTGATTGTTGCTGATATCGAAAAGGGACTACTATCCATAGACCCATCCGGGAAAATAGAGGTATTGGCCGATCAAGTGGACGGCAAGCCGATCTATTTAGCCAACGAGCTTGATATTGCGCAGGATGGTTCCATCTATTTCTCGGACACCTCGACCTATGGCCGCGTGTTGTTCAAAGAAATGGCCGAGGGCAAGCCGCATGGACGTTTGCTGAAGTACGATCCGGCAATCAAGCGGACGACCGTCCTGTTAGAGGGTCTCTATTTCGCAAACGGAATTGCATTGTCCAGTGACGAAGATTATCGTTATCAGTTGACCAGATATTGGCTGAAGGGTCCGAAGCAAGGTACATCCGAAATTTTTACAGACAATCTCGCAGGCTTTCCCGACAACATTTCGCGTGATGAGCAAGGCAATTTCTGGGTTGGGATCTACACGACTCGCATTTCCTTTGTAGATCAGATGCATGGCAACCCGTGGTTGGCCGGTCTTATGGCCAAAGTGCCGCAGGCGCTGCTGAACGGCGCAAGCGCGCCGGTGAAGCATGGGCTTGCTGTGGAGATCAGTCCGGAAGGGAAAGTTGTCGAAAGCTGGCATGATCCGGAAGGCTCGCTGTATGGCGTCACGACGGCAGTAAGCCATAACGGATATTTATATATAGGAACCGCGCCGGGAGGCAGCCAGGGCGTCTACCGCGTACCATTGACACATTGATAAAATACGCCATCGCGTCCGCACTGCGTTTGGAGAATAGGCAAGTCCGCGATTCACGTCGCGGACTTGTTGCCATCTAATAATGGTTAAGGGAATCGCCGGTCCCGTTGATATAGCGGTGACGGACAAGTCCCGAAATCCGGGACGGGAGAGCGCTCTGTCCGCATTCGCGGATCAGATCAAGGAAGATTGTGCGGTTTGACCACCGGCTCCACCAGATCATGTTAGCGTTCCCCTGCTCGCTCTATTACGATTGCGATTTCCCTTTCCTCGCTTCAAACACTTCGGCCGCCACGGTAAAAATGGTATTTAACGCAGCCGGAAATCCGGCGTAAATGACCATCTGCATCATGCATTCGACAATCTCCTCTTCGGTCCAGCCGACGTTTAGCGCCCCGTTAATGTAAAATTTCAGCTGCTGCGTATTGCCCATGACGGTCAGGCCGGCTACGGTAGCAAGCAGGCGCGATTTCAGATCGAGACCGGGTCGGGAAAATATTTGCCCGTAATTGAATTCGACGGCCAACCGTCCCAAATCCGGTGCAACGGAATCTTTAAAGCTGTCCACGATCGCCTTGTAATTTTCGCTGTCCAGCTTCGCCAAAATTTCCAACCCTTTAATATAGTTCTCCTCAACAAACGCCATCTCTCATCCACCCTTTCGTTGTAAACGAATCGTTTGAGGCCGCTCTTGCAGCTTGTTTTTTCCCCGCGCCGTACTGAGGCCGACCGCAACCATCGCGATGCCGCAAATGCAAACGCCCATCCAATGCCAGCGGCTCCACGCCCATACGCCCAAGTACGAACCGAGCGCGCCGCCCAAAAAGGTGCACACCATATACAGCCCGTTCAAGCGGCTTCTTGCGGAAGCAGCAAGGCTGAAAATTTGCGCCTGACACGCCACCTGGTTCGCCTGTGTGCCGATCGTGAGCAAGAGTGCGCCCGCGATCAGCACCGGCAGCCACTGTCCCGCCGCCGCAATCAGGAAGGACACGAGCGCCGCCAGCATGCAGAGCACATTCGCGAAAGCCGCTCCCTTCCGGTCGATCACGCGGCCGATAACAGGTGTCGCGAACGCGCCGCCGATGCCGACCAGCCCGACCAGCCCTACAACCGCGCTGCCGTAACCGTACGAGGGCGACTGGAGCAGAAAGCCGGCCGTCGTGAAAAACAGGCTGAACGCTCCGAAAACCATGCCCTGGCTCAAACAGGCCCGCCGCAGCACGGCCTCCTGCCGGAACAGCGGTCCGAGCGACAGCAAGAGCCGCCCGTACGGCATTGCGGCCGAGCCTTTGCTTTGCGGGAGACGGAAACGAATCAGGGCACCAAGCGCGATCATGCATGCCAGCGCAATCCAGTACATCGCCCTCCATCCCCACACGCTGTCCACCAGGCCGCTCACAAAGCGGGCGCCCAGAATGCCGCACACGAGTCCGATCGCCACCGTCCCTAGCACTTTGCCGCGGCTACCGTCGTTCGCCATTCCCGCGGCCAGCGGCACGACAATTTGCGGAATGACCGTCGTAAAGCCGATGGCAAAGTTGCTGGCGATCAGCCATCCGATCGAGCCCGACAGTGCCGCCGACGCCAGCGAGAGGCAGACCATGCCCGACAAAATGAGAATAAGCCGGCGCCGCTCGATAATGTCTCCCAACGGCACGAGCAGCAGGTTGCCGAGCGCATAGCCGACCTGGGCCAGCGTCGTCACAGCCCCCGCTGCGGCTTCCGTCGAACCGAATGTGCGAGCCATATCTACCAGCAGCGTCTGATTCAAATACACGTTCGCGACCGCGAATCCGCAGGCGGCGGCCATCATCGCGATCAGACCTTTGGTGAGGCCGGGCCTGACGATGCTGTTCAATGCGAATCCCTCCTTTTCCCCTCGAGGTTTGGTGATCGCAGTTCCCCGAAGCTGGTGTTCACTCTTCCTCGAAATTTGGCGTTCGCTCTTCGATGCGATATCCTTACAGTAGCAAGTTTAATGGCTCTCTTTTGATGAAAATAGAATCGTGTTTATCATAGTATTCATAGTAATGGTTTTAGCGGAAGGAGATTCATCGATGAGCGGCGGGAGCGAGAAACGGAAAGAACTGGGCAATTTTTTGAAATCCAGACGTGCAAGATTGTCGCCGGACCAATTCGGACTGCCGAAAGGGACCCGGCGGAAAGTGCAGGGACTGCGCAGGGAAGAGCTGGCGCAGATCGCCGGCATCGGGCTGACCTGGTACACGTGGCTCGAACAGGGCAAAGACATTCAAGTGTCCGCGCAGGTGCTTGAAAGCCTGGTCTCCGTCATGCAGCTGAGCGCCGAGGAGCGGGATCACCTGTATAAGCTTGCGCTTGGACAGCTGCCGGTGGATCAGACCGCTTCGCTTCAGGCCGATCTTACGCCGATTTTGCAAAATTTTATGAACGACTTTGAGATGTGCCCGGCTTATGTGACGGATCAGCGGTGGGATGTGCTGCTGTGGAATAAAGCCGCCCGGCTTGTGTTCGGCGATTTCGAGAAAATGAGCGAGCGCGAACGCAACGCGCTGTGGCGCTGCTTCGCTTCGCCAGCTTACCGGCGGCTGATGGGGGATTGGGAAAGCCACGCCAAGCGGCTGATGGCGCAGTTCCGCTCCACGAGCACCCCTTTTGTCGGAGAAAGCTGGTTCAAAGAGCTCGTCGCCGACCTGATGGAAATCAGCCCCGAGTTCCGCGAGTGGTGGCCGCGTTACGATATTTTGGGCACGCCGATCGGCAAAAAGATGATCCGCCATCCGCGCGCCGGGGAGATGATGATGGAGCATATTACGTTTCGGGTATACGACGCCCCGGAGCTGAAGCTGACGGTGTACCGCCCGCTCGCGGAGAACGATTCTGCTTACAAAATGGAGCGGCTGATGGCGGAGGGCTGACGGGTGATGCATCAGCCACATGATCTTTGTGAAATCGTGGATAAGATAATAGAGGGAGATGGCCCGCCGGCCATCTCCCCATTGCTTTTACATGAAACGATTCCGTCGGTCTTTACCGGCTCAAGTTAGAATTTGCCGATTGCCGATTGCCAATTCCGACTTGAGCCGCTCTTTCTGCCGAAGATGATGGCGGTAGTGCATGTCGACAAGCTGAAACCATTCAACGGCGTTTAAGGCGCCGAAACCGGGATGAAGGACCGTATGCTGCGGAGAGATGGCTGCAAGCTGCGGCTCAAGCTCCTTCATGCGGGCGACGACGGCGCGCAGACCTAGGGCAAGCTGCTCTTTATCTTCCGGCTGCGGGGGCGTGTACTGCGGTGAAGGCGGGACTTGAATCCGGATCGGCGGAATCGCCCCTTGGGCAAACACCGCTTTCCCCGCTTCCGTTTTTTCTCCTCCGGCTGCGGTAAGCTCCCGATCCCCGCTCCTGCACAGTTCCACATTACGCAGCTGCATATACATGGCGGAATTGATCAGGTGCACGTATACCTGCCCAAGCGACCATTCGCTCTCGCTCGGCTTGCAGGTCAGCTGCTCCATGCTGAAATCCTCGAGCTCCTGCAAATAATGATCCGTAATTTCCTCAAACCGGGTTATCGTTTCGCCTGCGTTCGTCATTTTTATTCTAGCTCCTCTCGCGTTATCTGGTCTTATCATACAAAAACGCTACTGACAGCAGTATGTCAGTAGCGTTTTAACATTTTTTCGGCTTCCTCGCGGACCCGATTTCGCAGCGGTTCCGGCTCCAGCACGGCAACGTCCGCTCCCCAGCCAAGCACCCACTGCAGCACTTCTTCCGGCTGCCGGACGCGAAGCGTGACAAGCAGGCCGTCCGCGAGCTCTTCCATCTTCTCAATGAAAAAATAGTTCGACTCCTTCACTTTATCGGCGATGCCGGCGTCAACCCGGATGCGCACCAGCTGATTGCGGTCATCCGCAGGCCTGTATCGCTGCAGATCGAATCCGGAGGGGAACGTGAATCGGTCATCAAGCATCTTCAGCCCGCTCATGCGCGACAAGCGGAAATGGCGGATTTCCCGCCGCAAGTCGCAGTGCGCAATGAGCACCCATGCGCCGTAGAGAAAGATAAGCCCGTAAGGAGCGGCCGTCCGGTCGCTCTGGCGGCTGCCGTCCGCTTCCGGAATTTTTTTCGAGTAACGGAAGCTTACTTTCCGCTCCTCCAGTATCGCCCGCCGAAGCGTTTCGATGTGCGCCTTCTCCCGGCTGTCCTCGGCTTCACGGCCTTTGATCAGCCTTAAAGCGGCACGAACGCGGGATGCTTCCAGCCGTACCGTTTCGGGTAAAATTGCTTCGATCTTCGCTCTGGACGCCTTCGCCCCGTTCCCATATCCGGTATCAAAGTTGTGTTCGATAAAATCGGTGCCGATCAGAAGTGCTACCGCTTCTTCCACCGTGAAGCTGACCGGCGGTAAAAAATATCCCTCCATCAGCGAGTAGCCTTGTCCCGGGGCGCCGATCACCGGCACGCCCGCTTCGCTAAGCGCCTGCATGTCGCGGTAAATGGTCCGCACGCTTGTCTCGAATGCGGCCGCCAAATCTTCCGCGCGCCGCCTCCCGCTGCGCTGCAGCTCGAGCATAATCGCAAGCATCCGGTCGGATTTGTTCATCTTACAGGCCGGCAACAAAAGCGGCGAATTTCGGATCGTACTTGGTCGGCGTAAATTCGATCACTTCGTACTCGGCCACTTGATGCGCATAGAACGGGTCCTGCCGCAATATGGCGTCAAGCTCTTCTCTCGACTGCACGTTTGCGCCGATGACGCCGCCGGTGCGGGGATTTTTGCGTCCGGAAAAAATGAATTTTTCCTGCTTGTACTGTTCGTCCAGAAACGCGATATGAGCAGGCAAATGCACCTCAACTTCATCGAGCGGTTTCAAATACGTGAGCAAAACGATAAACATGGCTTATTTCCCCTTTTTAACATTATAATCCTATTATATATTCGATCATGTTCTTTTCCACCTGACGGGAATCGTCGGGAGAGAAAATATGGGCGGAGTTGTCCAGCCAGACCAGCTGCTTCCCTTTCGGGGCTTTCAGCCGCTCGTAAAATTGCTGCAGCAGCTCGCCCGATACCGACCGGTCATGCTTGCCGTGGAACAAACAAACCGGTACGTCGAGCCGAGCAATATCGCTCAGCGCATCATAATTGGCAAAATCCGCAAGCATCTGCGGCCCGTAAGAAAGCTTCATTCCTTTGGCGAACGAGTTGACGATGTCCTTCAGCTTGTAATCGGGGGATTTAAGCAGGGTTGAAAACAGGTAGGGCATGCCGGGATGTTTGGTTTGACCGTCCTTGTAAATAAAGCCGCCCATTATAAACAGCCATTTGCGCAGCAGGTTCCATCGTTTCACATCCAGGTACGGCGGTGAGCCGATCGCGGACAGCTCGGACAACGCTTTGCGGTTGTTCATCTCCTTGGCCCTCTCAAGCAGCCAATCATAAGCGAGCTTGTCGCTTTGCGCCCAATTGACGATTTGCGCGATGCCGATATACGCTTCGTATTTCTCCGGGTGGCGGTGTGCGAGCTGCAGGCCGAGAATCGTTCCCCAGGAAGCGGCTGCTAGGTAGATTTTATCGGTATGGAACTTCGCGCGCAGCCAATCCGTAAGCTCGACCGCATCCGACAGGAACTGCTCCACGTTCATCGAGGACGGCGGCGTATCCGGAGCGTATGTCTTGCCGGTGCCCCGCTGATCCCAGAACACGAGGGTGAACCGCTTGACCAGTTGCGCGCTGTTTAAGTTGAACAGCCAATCCACTCCGCGTGAGCTGACGCCCGGCAGCGGCATACCCGGCCCTCCGTGCAGCACGAGCATGACCGGGCTGCCTTTCTTTTCCGCCTGAATTAATATCGACTGCTTCAGTCCGCCCAGCGTGACCTGCCGGGCCAAGCTGATGCCTCCGGCTGCAGCTATGCGCCTGCTTTGGGCCATGATTTGCCTTTGCTTGTAAGCGCGGAACAGCAGCAGCACAACGATGATCCCGATCATGAAGCCAATAATGACGGTCAACACCAACATTCAACGATCTCCCCCATGAGCGGATAAAATTCCCGTGTACGTCAGACGCGACGCTTCCTGCACCATTTCCTCGAGCGATACGCCGAAGCGCTGCAAATCT